>JAYVXB010000713.1:0-11242 GCA_043785585.1 Deltaproteobacteria bacterium
TCGGGTCGGCGAAGGAGCTCGCGGACGACGCCGTGGACATCGGAGGCAGCATCGAGCAGCGACGCGGCGCCTGCGCGCACGGCGAGCTCCGCGCGCGACCGTTGATCGTCGGCGAGCTTTTCCTGCGGCAAGAAAGCCGTCGGGACGCCCGCGAACATGAGCTCGCCGAACGTGTTGTAGCCGGCCGAGCAAACCGCCACGTCGAACGCGAGCGACCACTCGGCGGCGCGACCCGGCACGCACGTCACGCCCGGCAACGGCTGCCCGCGATAGAGCGGCCCCGTGCCGACGACGATCGCGAGCTCGGGATCGGCGGAGAGCGCGCGCACCGTCGATGCGATCTGGGACTCGGCGTGGCGATCGCCACCGCCACCCGCGGAGACGAACACGCACTTCTCGTCGTCGCCGATGCCGAGCCGCGCGCGTGCGACGGAGCGCGGGTGGAGCTCCCAGCGCTCGCGCGACAGCACGGGCCCCACGTGGACGAGACGATCCGCGACGTCGGGTGGCGCGAGCACCGAAGCGTCGGTCTCCGGCACGAGCAGGAGATCGTAGAGCGAGAGCATCGCCTGGAAATCGGGACGATCGGCGACCGAGGCGCGGACGGGCCGGTAGACGAAAGCCGCGTGCCGACACAGATCGAGCGCGCCGAGCAGCTCGCCGAACGAGCCGCGCGGAAAGGTGTCGACGATCAAGAGGTCGGGCCTCAGCAAGCCGAGCGTGTGCCAGATCCACTGCTTCGCGAGCGCCAGGTACGTCGTGCGATCGATCCCCGCCTCGGACACGATCGTCTTCGAAGGGATTTTGAACGCCGCGAAGCCCTCGGCGAAGACGAGGCCGTCGGCCTCGCTCGACGTGAGAAACCAGATCTCGAGTTTCTTGCCGAGCGCTGCCGCGTACCGCCGCATCCATCGCGCGATCGCGAGCAGGCGCGTGAGGTGGCCGACGCCCGTACCGTTGATGGCGTAGCAAACCACGCGGAGCGCATCGCTTCGCATGACTACGACGCGTCGGTGCCGACGGTGTCGCCCGGCGTGTCGATGTCGGCGTCGGCGTCGGCCGATGCGGCCGCAGCTTCCGCGTCGTCCGAAGCCGCGTCGTCGTTCGCGGCATCGCTCGCGTGATCGCTCCGCTCGTCCGCCGCGCGCCCTTGCCCGAAGAACTCGGCGTTGCTCCCCTTCATCGCGTTCGCATCAAACTCGTAGTCGGGATGAACGCGGTGGAACTCGTTCACCTCGTGGATGTACGAGCCGTCGTACCGGCCGCGCGTCATGAGATCCCACCAGAGCAAGTCTTCGAACCGGCGACCGCGATCCCAACGATCGAACGTGTACACCTGCGTGTAGACTTTTCCGTAGCGCTGCCACTTCTTCTCGTAACGCGGGCGCCGGTCCTCTGCGACCTTGCGAAAGTTGTCGAGCTGCATCGGCGCCCAGCGTCGACGCGTACGCGTCTCGACGCCGTCGAGGCGCTCGTGCTGCGTCGCCAGCTCTTTCTGCAGCTCTTGAACGGTCGCGGTGTGGATGCCGTCGAGGTACGAGAGCTTGGCCGTGAGGCCGCTCGCGCGGAGAAAGAGCAGCCGAAGCGCGGACGACCCCGCGAGCCTTTGCGACACGAGCGAAGCATCCGACGTGAGCAGATGCTGCACGATGCGACCCCGCGTGTGCTCGAGCCCGCGCGCGTCGATGTTCCGATGCTCGTCGTCGAGCGCGGCGTGCTCGCGTTCGAGCGCCTCGCCCGCGGCGACCTCGCCTCGGAGGCGCGCGAGGTCGGCGTCGAATGCGTCGACCGTCTCGGACGAGAGGCGGTACTCCTCGCGCACTTCGGCGAACGTCGTCTTCCCCGGGAAGCCGGCGACGATCTCATCGGCCGCGGACCGGTCGACCCAGTAGCTGTAGCGCCACCACGAGCCCGTGTACTCGGGGGTGCCGAAGCCGGTGCTCAAGAGGCGCGCGAACCTCGGGTGGTCGTTGCAGCGCGCAAGCACTTCGTTCGCGGGCTTTCGATAGTCCTCGGCTTCGGCGATCGCCGTCATCAGCGAGCCGGTTCGCGGATGCCGCAGCATCTCGCGGTTCGCGTAGCGAGGATCGCGATCGATCTCGGCGAGGCGACGTGCGAGCCACGCGCGCCGCGCTTCGAGCTTGGCGTTGATGTTCTCGTTCGGAAGACCGACGAGCCCCACCGTCTGTGCCGCGTTCGCGATCGAAGGGACGTCGAGCTTCTGCAACACCGCTTGTCCGAGATCGTGCATCGCCTGCGCGCGTTCGGCTTCGAGCGTCTGCCGCTGCGCCGCGTGCTCTTGGGTCGCGCGCGCGATCCGCGCCTCTTGTTCGGTGAGGACCTTGCGTTGCGCCGCCACCGTCGAGAGCACCTTTTCGGCGGGGACCCAGCTCATTTCGCGCGGCCCGGCTCGGCCGAAGCGCGACGTGCGGCGAGCTCGCCGAGGAAGCCTTTTGCTGCGGCGTCGAGCGCGTCGGGAGTCACTGCGTCGAGCTCGTCGACGAGGAGCACCGTGAGCTCGCCACGCTCCATGCGTGCCTCGAAGCGCGCGAGCGTTTCCGGGTCGAACTGGCGATGGTCGTCGGCCTCCCGCGTGATGTACTCGTAGCCGACGCGCGCGGCCGCATCCCAGCCGTCGAGGTCGACGACGATGCCGCCCTCGTCGAAAGGAAAGTCGGAAGCGATCGCGTAGCCGGCCGCGGTGAACTTCGCCAGAAGTAGCGCCTTGCCTTCGCCCTCGGTCACGGGGCGTGAGAATCTCTGCATTGCCCGTCGCGGTCAACTGCGCACGCCGGCGCGACCCGTTTACGAAGTACCCTCGGCGGCGAATGCGACGAACGCTCCGCGCGCTCGCTTGTTGTCTCTCGCTGACTGCGGCGTCGCTCGTCGCGTGCGGCGCATCGACGCCTTCATCGTCGACGCCGACTCGTCGCGCACCCGAGCTGACGATCGTCGACGACGACTACGCTCGCGCGCTCGCGGAGGCGCGCGCGACGAAGCGGCCGATCGTTGCCGTGACGGGCGCCGCGTGGTGCGACGCGTGCCGCGAGATGCGCGCGATCGTGCTGACGGATCCGCTGCTCGTGCCGACGGCGCGCGACGTCGTGTGGCTCGCGATCGACGTCGAACGGGACAAGAACGCCGCGTTCGTCGCGCGCTTCGCCAGCGAGGGGCAGCCTGTCGTCTGGGTCATCGATCCGGTGGACGAGAGCGCGGCGCTCGCGTGGCGTGGCACGATCGCCGCGCCGCTCCTCGCGTCGCTCGTGCGTCGCGCGTCGGACGCGATCCAGCGGCGCGATCCGGGAGGCGACGCCGCAGCGGCGCTCATTCGTGCGTTTCGCGCGGATGCGAGCGGTGAGGCGAAGCGGGCGATCGACGAGTACACGCTCGTCGTCGACCGCGCGTCGGGTGCGGATCGCGCGCTCGCGGTGGTCGCGTTGACGGCGATCCATCTGGCGACGGGTGACCTCGCGGCGTGCGCGGACGTCGCGCTCCGCGAGAATGCAAAGCTCCCGAGCGATCTCCGCGCGAACGTCGTCGCGCTCGGGCTGACGTGCGATCCCGCCAACCCGCCGCTCCTCGAGGCCGCGCGCGCGCTCGTCGCCGACGCCACGGTCCTCGCCTCCGATCGTTCGTCGCTCTTCGAGCGCATCGTCGCCGCAGATCGCCGAAGCTCAGACGACGCCGCGCTGACCCGCGACGCGCGCGCGTGGCTCGCGTTCGTCGACGCGCAATCGCGCACCGCGCGCTCACCCGCGGCGCGCGCCTCGCTCGATGGCGCTCGCCTCGCCGCGCACATCGCTCTTCGGGAGCCCGTCGCGGCGATCCCCGCGCTCGCGAAATCCGCGCGCGATCTCCCGAGCGACTTCGTGCCGCCCGCGCACCTCGCGCGTGCGTTCGCCGCCGCGCGCCGCTGGGAAGACGCCCTCCGCGCGATCGAACGCGCGCTCGCGCTCGCGTACGGCCCGTACCGCATCGTCCTCCTCGCGCGAAAGGTCGACATCGAGCTCGGAAACGGCGACGCGCACGCCGCGTTGCGGACGCTCGACGTCGCGCTCGTCCTCGCGCGATCGCTCCCGTTGACCGGTGCGTACGCGCGCGAGCGCGCCGTGCTCGAGGTCCGCCGCGCCGAGTGGCGCGCGCGTTGAAAAAATCACGAGTATGATGCCCCCCATGTCGGCGTGCCCCTCGTGCAAGGCCGAAGGCCATGTCGACGGCGCTCCGTGCAGGAGCTGCGGGATGGTCTCGACGGCGCTCCCCGAGCTCGAGCTCGACATCCCCAAGCCGCCGCCGCCGAAGCCGAGGGCGCCGCCGAGGAAGCAAGAAGAGGCGCGGATAGAGCTCGCCGTCGACATGAACGACATGCGGCCGTCGCACCCGCCGTCCGGCCCGCCTCGTCCAGGTGGGCTGAACGCGCAGGGATATTTCCCGCCGAGCGCTGCGCATGCGCCCGCGCGGTCGATGGGCATGCCGGTGAGCCAGTCGTCGGGATCGCCGATGATGATGGCCTCCGACGAAGAGATCGAAGCGCGCACGCTCGCGGGGTACGGCGACGCGCCGAAGACGGCGTTCACCGCGCCGTTCTACGCGTACAAGGTCTACACGCGGCAGAAAGAGCTGAAGAAAGCGCTCGCCGGTCGACGCGAAGAAGCGGCGCTCGCCGCGCAGCGTGCCGAGGACGCGATGGTGACGCTCGGCGAACGCGTGCGTCCGCTCGCGGCGCAGGATCCGCAGTCCAATCGCACGCTCGACGAGCTGAAGCGCGCCGAAGAGCTGATGCGGTCGCGCGATCACTCGCTCGCGCGCGAGCACGACGCGCACACCGAGCGACTGAAGTCGATCGATCAACGCATCGCGGGCGTCGAGGGCGAGCTCGTCGCGGCGCAGGCGGCCGAGCGGAAGATCGCCGCCGATCTCGTGGACGCCCAGGCGTCGTTGCAGCGCGCCGAGACGCGCTACAAGCGCGCGGAGATCGAGCTCCGCAACCAGGCCGCGGCGCGCGAACGTCAGACGAGGGCGGGTCGATGAGCGCATCGGCCGCGCCGCCGGATGATCCGGTCGTCACGCGCGCGCTCTCGCGCGTGGGCACCGTGCTCGAGGACAAGTGGCGGCTCGACAAGCTGCTCGGCGTCGGCGGAATGGCCGCGGTCTATGCGGCGACGCACCGCAACCAGAAGCGCGTCGCGGTCAAGCTGCTCCACCCCGAGCTCGCGGGCGACGGAGAAATTCGCACGCGCTTTCTGCGCGAAGGCTACGCGGCGAACACGATCGGTCACGAAGGCGCCGTCTCGGTCCTCGACGACTTCGCCGGTCAAGGCACCGCGTTCCTCGTCATGGAGCTCCTCGAGGGCGAGACGATCGAGGCGCGCTGGCTTCGCAAAGGGAGCCGGCTCGAGCCGCGCGAGGTGCTCATCATCGCCGACCAGCTCCTCGACGTGCTCGCCGCCGCGCACGCGAAGGACGTCGTCCACCGCGACATCAAGCCGGAGAATCTCTTTCTCACGCGGCAAGGCATCCTGAAGGTCCTCGACTTCGGCATCGCGCGCATCTTCGAGGCGGCGCAGACGCGCAAGCAAACGCGCGCCGGCACCGTGATGGGGACGCCGGCGTTCATGTCGCCGGAGCAGGCGCGCGGGCGGTGGGACGAGGTCGACGGGCGCACGGATCTCTGGGCCGTCGGCGCGACGATGTTCACGCTCTTGTCGGGTCGCTACGTGCACGAGGCGACGACGGGCAACGAGCAGCTCATCTTGAGCGCGACGACACCCGCGAAATCGATCGCGACCGTGACCACGGGCCTCCCGCGATCGGTCATCGCGACGATCGATCGCGCGCTTCACTTCGAGCGCGACCAGCGGTGGCCCGACGCGCGCAGCATGCAAGAGGCCGTGCGAGGCTCACTCGAATCGTTGGGTGGCGCGGCGACGGAAGGGCGTCCGGCTTTCTCGCCGAAGCTCTCGCTGCCGGGGATCGACGCCGTGTCGGGCGTCGGGCCGAGCGGCACGATCATCGGCACCGATCCGAGCCTCCACGCGACGCAGATCCTCGACTGGGGCGTCGAGCGCGATACGCAGGCGATCGAGGTCGAGCGCCAACGGCCGATCGTCGCCGAGCTCCAGCAGCGCGCGCTTGCGGCGCGTCGCAAGGTCGAAGAGGCGAAGGCGAAGCTCGACGGCGTGCGTGCCGAGCGCGTGTCGATCGAGCAATGGTTCTCGCGGCAAGTCGGCACGCGCACCGCCGCCGTCGAAGAGGCGCGCAAGATCGTCCGTGGCCACCAGTGCGATCTCGCACGCCGCGCGATCGCGAACCGTGCGCTCTACGGCGACGACTTCAACCCCGCGCGCGAAGAGATCGCGAGCCTCTCGCGCGCGTCCGAGGCGCGCGCGCGCGACGTCGTGCTCCACGAGATGTCGCTCGACGCTTACGACAAGCCGTCGTTCAAGAAGGGGATCGTCGTCGCGGCGATCGCGGCGTTCCTCGCGTTCCTCCTGCTCGCCGTCCCGATCGTCCTCCGCGCCACGCTCCCTGCGCCGCCGCCGACGTTGCCGCCGCCGTCGTCGAGCTGACGCTCACTGCCCCATCGCCTCGCGCGCCGTGTCCTCGTCGATGATGCCTTGCTCGACGAGGCCTTGAATCGTCATCTGGAACGTCGTCATCCCGTACGGATGCGTCCCCTTCTCCATCAGCGCCTTCAGCGGTGGGTTCGTGTCCGGACGACGAATCGTCTCCTTCACCGAGTGCGACGCGACGAGCACCTCGGCCGCGAGCACGACGCCGCGACCGTCGGCGCGCGGCAAGAGACGCTGCGCGATGATCCCTTGCAGAGCGCCCGCGATGCGCAGGCGGTTCTCCATCGCGTCGCCCTTCATGAGCGCGAGCATGCGGTTGACGGTGCGCCCCGCATCGGTGGTGTGCAGCGTCGTGAGCACGAGGTGACCGGTCTCCGCGGCCTTGAGCGCGATCTCCATCGACTCCTCGTCGCGGATCTCGCCGAGGAAGATGACGTCGGGATCCTGACGGAGCGCGGCGCGGAGCGCAGCGGCGAAGCTCTTCGTGTCGAGGCCGACCTCGCGCTGGCTTATCGACGACGAGATGTCGCGATGCAAAAACTCGATCGGATCCTCGATCGTCACGATGTGGAGCGCCTTCGTCGCGTTCAGATGCGCGATCATGCTCGCGATCGACGTGCTCTTCCCGTTGCCCGCGGCGCCGACGAGAAGCACCATCCCGTTCGGCTTCTCGGAGAGATCCCGCGCGACCGACGGAAGACCGAGCGCCTCGATGCTGGGGATCTCGGAGGGAATGTGGCGCATGACGACCGCGATCGTCCCGCGCTGCCGGTAGACGTTGACGCGAAAGCGGCCGATGCCCGGCGCCGAGTACGAGCCGTCGTGCTCGCGGATCTCTTCGACGTGCTCGCGGAGGTGCGCGTCGTTCAGGACGATGCGCGCGACCGCTTCGGTGTCGGCCGGCATGATGCGCTCGGTCTTGAAGTAGATGATGTCGCCGCGAATGCGCGCGCCCGGCGGTTGGCCGACCTTCAGGTGCACGTCGCTCGCTTTGGCCGCGACGGCCTTCGCGAGGAGCTGTCGGAAGAACGCTTCGTCGGCGTACGGCGTTTCAAAGCTCACCCAGCGAGGATAGCCGATGCGCGGTAAAGTCACTGCCCGTGCGAACGTTCGCGCTCATCCTGGTCGTCGTAGCTGCGATGCCGGGCTGTCGCGATCGACCGTCTGCGCCGGAGAACCTGCCGCCGCCGCCGGCGATCGCGACGACGTCTGCGGCGCCCGCGCGTTCGAGCGCGCCGCCGTGGCCCGAGCTCCCGACGACGCGCGACGACTGCGAAGCGTTCATCGCGCGCTCCTCGACGCACCCGATGAGCGCGGACGCGGGGCTCGACGACGTGCCGATCGGCGCCGCGATCGACGCAGCTTCGCGGCGCGGGTGGTCGCAGCAAGTCGCTGGCGACGCGGCGATTCGCTCGGCGATCGAGCGCTGGTTTTCGGTCGCGGAACAACAAGGACGCGAGGCGTATCTGCTCTTCGGCACGATGCACGACTCGGGCGCGCACGTCGACGCGTTCCGCCGCATCGTCGGACCCGGCGGCGCGCACGGCATCACGCACGTCGTCGTCGAGCAGCTTCGCGCCGATGGCGCGTGGGGCGGCGTCGCGGAGACCGAGCAGCGCGGCGATGGCGCGCTCGTCGCGTCGTGGCAAGCGGACGGCGGCGCGTCGACGTTCGAAGCGCTCGCGCGCTTTCACGACGAGCACGACTACGCCGCGTGGAAATTCGGATACGGAGCGCGCGTGATGGATCTCCTCGTCGACGGGCGCGCGTCGGGCACGCCGGTCCTCGCGTGCGACATGCCGCCGTCACTCCAAGCGCGCGTGACCGCTGCGCGCCCCAGCGATCACCTCGATCGCATCCGCGAGATCCACTGCGTCTTCGCGCTGCGCGACGCGATCGCGCGCACGCCACCGTCCGCGGGGAGGGCGCACGTCGCGATGCTCTGGGGCCACACACACGCACGGCCGGGAGGCTTCGCGCGTTTCCTTCCGAAGGACGCTGCGGTGATGTCCATCTACGCGTTCGGGCGTCGCCCCGGCAAAGACGCGCCGGATCGCATCCTCGGCGATCGCATCGTCCTCAACGATCCCGTCCTTGTCGCGCTCGACGACGAGGGACGCGAACGCGCGCTCCTCTTGCCCGACCCATCGACCGACGTCGATCGTGTGCGCCGTCGCGAGTCGATGAGCGGCCCCGATTCGTTCGTACGAGTTCGCGCCGACGCCGCCGCGCGCTTCGCGATCGACGACCGCGCGTCCCAATCCATCGGAGGCACGACCGTCGCGATCAAGATCGCACCAGGCGCGCATACGTACGCGCTCGAGGTCGGCGACGGCGCGCGCCGCGTGACGATCGTCGGCGCCGTCGACGTGCCCGCGGCCGGCGCGGTCGAGCTCTCGTTCGACCAGCTACTCGACGCAAGAAAGCGTTGGACGCGCGTCGAGTACGTCGCGCCGAAGTGATGCGCTAAGCTCGTGCCGTGAGCAATTGCGAGAAGTGCGGCGCGCCCGCAGCTCCTGGAGTCGTGACGTGCCAGTTCTGCGGACAAGCGGTCAGCGCCGACGTCGCGCGCACTGCGATCCCGTGCGGACAGTGCCGCACGTTGAACGCGTGGGGGGCGACGAAGTGCATGCGCTGCAGCACGTGGCTCGTCGTGCAGTGCCTCTTCTGCGGCAACTTGTCGCCGTACACGATGTCCGCGTGCTTGACGTGCAACGAGGCGTTCGCCGGCTCGCGCGAGCGCAAGGCCGCGCGCGACGCGCAGATGCAACACCAGCAAACGATGCAGACCGTGGGCACCGTCGGCGGCGTCGCGGCGCCGTTCCTCGGCGCGATGGCGGGCGGCATGCTCGGAGGCTGGGCCGGCGGCGGCTTCGGCGGCGGCTACCACCACAACCACAACTACGACGGTAGCCACTGGGGTGGCGGCTACGACTCGGGCGGCGGCGGCGGATGGCCGGGAGGCACGGGCGGCGTCGAACAGGGCGGTGGCGGCGGCGTCTTCGACAGCGGCGGCAGCTCGGACGGCGGCGGGTCCGACTTCAGCGGTGGCGGCTTCTTCGGCGGGAGCTGAGCGCGTCGACTCAGGTCCGTTCGATGACGCCGATGTACGGCAGGTTTCGGTAGCGCTCGCCGAAGTCGAGGCCGTAGCCGACGACGAACCTGTCCTCGATCGTGAAGCCGAGGTAGTCGATCTTCACCGCGACGCGCGCGCGCGCCGGCTTGTGCAAGAGGGCGCACACCTTCACGCTGCGAGGTTGGCGCGTACGGAGGAGATCCATCAAGTGCGCGATCGTCAGGCCCGTGTCGACGATGTCCTCGACGATGAGCACGTCTTCGTGCGCGATGGGGCGCGAGAGATCTTGCGTGATCTGCACGACGCCGCTCGACTCGGTCCCCTCGCCGTACGAGCGCACGCCGAGAAAATCGATGCGGAGCGGGAGATCGATCGCGCGCGCGAGATCCGCCGCGAAGACGAAGCTCCCCTTGAGCACGCAGACGAGGACGAGGGAACAGTCCTTGTATTCGCGCGTGATCTCGGCGCCGAGCTCGCGCACGCGCGCGGCGATGTCTTCGGTCGAGTGCATGGTGACGAGCTGCTCGGACATGCGCCACGCTTAGAGGGCATCGCGGGTGCCGTCAATGTCGGGCGCACGCGCGGACATCGAGGGACGTTCCGTCGGTGGTCGCGGTCACGGCGCCGTCGCGATCGGTGCGCCAGACGCGGACGCCGGCGCGCGCGAGCGTGGCGAGGGTCGTCCGGTGCGGATGGCCGAAGCGATTGCGCGTCCCCGTGGAGAGGATCGCCTCGCGCGGACCGACCGCTGCGATGAAATCGGGCGACGACGACGTGCGGCTTCCGTGATGTCCGACCTTGAGGACATCGGCGCGAAGTCGCGACGCGCCGAAGCTTGTCAGCAGGTGCTCCTCGTCGCGCTCGGCATCGCCGACGAAGAGGAACGCGCGTGACCCGAGCGACACGCGCACGACGAACGAGTTGTCGTTGGCGCCGATGTCCGGTCTGGGCGCCGGGCACGGCGCGAGGACCTCGACGCGCGCACCGCCGAGAACGCGCGCACCGCACAGAGCCTCGGGCCTGAGGACCGCCACGCTGCGCGCGCGCAACGAAGAGAGCAGCGCGGCGTACCCTGCGCCCGCCCCTTCGCGCTCGCCTTGGCCGGTGTCCCAGAGCGCGCCGACGCGCACCGCGCCGACGCCCGTCGCGAGACCGCCGAAGTGATCGGGGTGGGGATGACTGAGGACGGCGATCGCGACGTCGCTTCTCCGTCGCGCGCGGAGCGCGGGGCCGAGGACGCGCGCTCCGACGTCGACGGGGCTGCCCACGAGGCCACCGCCATCGATCACCATCGCGCTCCCGTCCGGAAGATCGACGATCGCGGAATCTCCCTGACCGACATCGAGGAACGTCGCGCGGACGATCCCGATCGGCGCGCCGTCCCTGCGCGCGCGCAGCTCGAGCAGCAGCAGTGCCGCCGCCGCTGCCGCGGCAATGGTCGATCGACCGGACGATCTGCGTGTCGCCACGGCGACGCACGCGACGACGATCGCCGCGAGCTGCCACGCGCTCGGTGGGGGAACGCTCATCGACAGCCACGGCACGGAGGCCGACGCACGCGCGACCGCGCGCACCGCCGCGAGCGCGCCCGCCGCCG
>JAYVXB010000714.1:0-11241 GCA_043785585.1 Deltaproteobacteria bacterium
CTGCGGGAGGACCCGCCGCCGCGAGCACGTGGTCCCGAGCGAACGGCGATCCGTTCCAATCGATGAACAGTTGCTCTAGCCTCGCTACCCTGAGGAGCTTCTACCCATGACCGCCCAACGAACGATCGGCGAACGCGCCGCACGTCAGCTTTCGAACACGACGAAGACCGCGCCGCAGTGGCGCGGCGCGACCCCGCGATGGCTCGTCCAGATGATCCCGTGGGCCCCCGTCGAAGCCGGCGTCTACCGCGTGAACCATGCGCTCGACGACAAGTTCGACGTCAAGTGCAGCCCCGCGCCAGGCGAAGAGCTGCCGGTCGGCTTCAGCGACTACGAACCGAACCCGCGCGAGTACGTGCTCTCGTCGGTGACGACGACGATCGAGGTCGACACGCGCGTGTCGGATCTGTTCCGAAGCCCGATGGACCAGGTCAAAGAGCAGCTGACGCTCGCCGTCGAGAAGCTGAAGGAGCGGCAGGAGAACGAGGTCCTGCACAACAAGACGTACGGGCTCTTGTACAACGTCGATCCGGACATGCGCATCAAGACGCGCAAAGGGCCGCCGACGCCCGACGATCTCGACGAGCTCATCGCCACCGTGTGGAAGGAGCCGGCGTTCTTTCTCGCGCACCCCAGGGCGATCGCGGCGTTCGGGCGCGAGTGCACGCGCCGCGGTGTCCCGCCGCCCACGGTCACGCTGTTTGGATCGCCGTTTCTCACGTGGCGCGGCTTGCCCCTCGTGCCGAGCGACAAGCTCCCGACCAAGGACAACCGCTCCGAGATCCTGCTGATGCGCGTCGGCGAGCGAAAGCGCGGCGTCATCGGCCTCTTCCAGCCGGGGCTGCCGGGCGAGGTGAGCCCGAGCCTGTCGGTGCGCATGATGGGCATCAACCAGCGCGGCGCGGCGCAGTACCTGATCTCGCTGTACTGCTCGGTCGCGGTGCTCACGCACGACGCGCTCGGCTCGCTCGAAGGCGTGGTGCTCGACCACTACCATGAGTACGCATGATCCTCATGGCGCCGCGCCGACCGGGCTCGCACCGCCGGGTGAGCTCGCGCCGCTGACGACGCAGGTGCCGCGCGCGGGAGAGAGCGCGTCGCTCCCCGCGGTGGCGTCGTCGACGCCGGGCGTGGCGCTCGCGGGCGCGCGGTTCCCCGGTGGGCCGACGCTGCCGGAGATCGATCCGATGTCGCTTACGCGCGTCGTCGCGCAGCTCGCGAACGAGCTGTTCGCGGCGCCGCCCGTGCCCGCGCCGAATCTCGCCGACGCGACCGCGCCGTCGTCGCCGCCGAGCGGGGCGTCCTCGCTGAGCGCACCGTCGTCGCCGACCTCGCCGTCCTCGCTGAGCGCGCCGTCGTCGCCGACCGCGCCCACGTCCGGCGCGTCTGCGGTCCCGTCGGGCGGCTCGCCGTTCGACGCGCCGCTCGATTTCGGTGCGATCGCGTCGCCGCTCGATCCGTTCGGGAGCCTCGACCTCGGAAGCGCGACGTCGCTCCTCGATCCGCGCGCGCCGTCGCCCGAGATCCCGGCGGCTTCCCTCGCGCCTGCCGCGCCCGCTTCGGCGTTCGCGCCGAGCGCGCCCGTCGCGACGTCTGCACCGACGGCGCTCACGTTCGACACGTTCGAGATCTCCCCCGCCGGCGATCCCTCGCTGCGATCGATCGGCAACGCGCCGTTCGACGCGAACGCCCTGAAGCGCGAGTTCCCGATCCTGAGCGAGCCCGTCCGCGGCCGTCGCCTCGTCTGGCTCGACAACGCGGCGACGACGCAGAAGCCGAAGACGGTCATCGATCGCCTCTCGTACTTCTACGAGCACGAGAACTCGAACGTGCACCGCGCGGCGCACACGCTGGCGGCGCGCGCGACCGACGCTTACGAGTCGGCGCGCGAGAGCGTCAAGCGCTTCATCAAGGCGCCGTCGTCGCGCGAGATCGTCTTCGTGCGCGGGACCACCGAGGGGGTAAACCTCATCGCGCAGAGCTGGGGACGCCGCCACGTCGGGCCGGGCGACGAGATCGTCATCACGTGGCTCGAGCACCACGCGAACATCGTCCCGTGGCAAATGCTCTGCTCGGAGAAGGGCGCGCGGCTGCGCGTCGCGCCGGTCGACGATCGCGGGCAGGTGATCCTCGAAGAGTACGAGAAGCTCCTCGGGCCGAAGACGAAGCTCGTGTCGTTCACGCAAGTGTCGAACGCGCTCGGGACGATCACGCCCGCCAAAGAGATGATCGAGATCGCGCACCGCTACGGCGCGCTCGTCTTGCTCGACGGCGCGCAAGCCGTCTCGCACATGCCGGTCGACGTGCAGGCGCTCGGCTGCGATTTCTTCGTCTTCTCGGGGCACAAAGTGTTCGGGCCGACCGGCATCGGCGCCGTCTTCGGGCGGCGCGAGATCCTCGACACGATGCCGCCGTGGCAAGGCGGCGGGAACATGATCGAGGACGTGACGTTCGAGCGCACCCTTTACCAACCGGCGCCCGCGCGCTTCGAGGCGGGGACGGGGAACATCGCCGACGCGGTCGGGCTCGGCTCGGCGCTCGATTGGCTGTCGCGTGTCGGCGTCGAGCGCGTCGAGCGCTACGAGCACGAGCTGCTCGTCTACGCGACCGAGCAGCTCGCGACGGTCCCCGGCCTCACGATGATCGGGACGGCGCCCGCGAAGGCCGGCGTCCTGTCGTTCGTGCTCGACGGTCAGAAGACGGAAGAGGTCGGCGGCATGCTCGACCAAGAGGGGATCGCGGTGCGCTCCGGTCATCACTGCGCGCAGCCGATCCTGCGGCGCTTCGGTGTCGAGGCGACGGTGCGCGCGTCGCTCGCTCCGTACAACACGTGCGAGGACATCGACGCGCTCGTCGCGGCGCTGCATCGGCTCCAAGCGGGCAAGCCGACCAAGCGCTGAGTCTGGTATCAACGAGGCATGGTCCGTACGATCGCGGCGCGCGAAGCCGAGGCGCTCATCGCCAAGGGCGAGATCGACGTCGTCGACGTGCGTGAGCCGCACGAGTGGGCGACCGGGCACGTGCCGGGTGCGCGCCTCGTCCCGCTCGAGCAGCTGCGCGCGGACACCGAGGCGGCGCGTCTCGGGCCGAAGGTGCTCTTCGTGTGCGAGCGTGGCGGGCGCAGCCTGCACGCGGCGGAGGTCGCGGAGGCGCACGGGATCGCCGAGGTCTACAGCCTCGATGGCGGGACGCAGGCGTGGCGGGCGGCGGGGCTTCCGATCGCGCAGCCGGTGGTGTCGCCCGCGGAGGAGGGAGCGGCCCCCGAGCTCGACGTCGTCGTCGGCGCGAACGTGAAGCAGCTCCGCACGCAGCGGGGCTACACGCTCGACGTGCTCGCGGGGCTCAGCGGCGTCGGGCGGCAGCTGCTCGGGCAGATCGAGATCGGGCGCGCGGTGCCGAGCCTCGGGACGCTCTGGAAGATCGCGCGCGCGTTCGAGGTGCCGTTCTCGGCGCTGCTGGCGCGGCCCGGCAACGCGGAGACGCGGATCTTCCGCGCGGCGAACGCGAAGCGCATCGTCGGCACCGACGGGCGCTTCTCGTCGCGCGCGCTCTTCTCGCCGGACGACAAGGGCACCTTCGAGCTCTACGAGCTCTGGCTCGCCGCCCACGGTCGCGAGGACGCCGAGCCGCACGCGGCGGGCACGCGCGAGAACCTCGTCGTCACGTCGGGGCGGCTCGTCCTCGAGCTCGGGAAGGAGCGCTACGAGCTCGGCAAGGGAGACGCGATCGCGTTCACGGCGGACGTTCCGCACGCGTACGTGAACCCGGCGGGCGAGGAGTGCTGGATGAACCTCGTGATGACGTACCCCGGCGCGTCGACGGCGGGGTGAGGTCGACGAACGTCGGCGCTCCCGAGGTTACGCCGTCGTCGCTGCGTTACGCCATGCGCCGCGCTGCCATCGCCGCCAGAAGAGCCAGGCAGCGAGCGTCGTCTCGGCGATGAAGCCGAGCCAGCCGCCGAGCGCTCCAAGGCCCGCGAGCTTTCCGAGGAGGAAGGCCGCGGTCGGAATGCAGGTCCACGCGATCGCGATGCCGATCACGGCCGCGAAGCGCACGTCCTTCGCGCCACGGAGCGCGCCGCGGAGGACGATGTTCACCGCGTCGAGGACCTGGAACACCGCAGCGACCCACAAGAGGCGCTGCGCGGTTTGCGCGACCATCGCGTCGTCGGTGAACGCGCGCGCGATCGCGCCGCCGAGGACGGCGAACACGACGCCGCACGCCGCCATGAAGCCTGCGGCGAGCTTGAGCGCCGCGAGCGTCGCGCGGTCGGCGTCCGGGAGCCGACCCGCTCCGATCGCGCGCCCCACCATCACGCACGCGGCCTCGGAGATCGCGAGACCGGGGAGGAACGACGTGCGAATCGTGGCGAGCGCGAGCTGGTGCGCGGCGATCTCGGTCGCGCCGAGGCCGCCGATGAGGACGGTGAACATCGTGAACGCGAGGAGCTCGCCGACGAAGTGAAGGCCGGTCGGCACGCCGAGCGAAAGCACCTCGCGGAGCGCGAAGCCGAGGCCGATCTTCGACGGTGCTTGCGCGAACGAGTCGCGCGCGAGCATCGCCAGCATCACGATCGCTTCGAGCCACTCGGTGAGCGCGGTCGCGAGACCGCCGCCGCGCACGCCGAGCGCGGGGAGCCCGAAGTGCCCGTAGATGAGCCCGTACGCGACCACCGCGTTGAAGACGTTGCCCGCGACTCCGACGAACATCGGCGTGCGCGAGTCGCCGATCGCTTGGCGATGCTGCGTCAGCGCGGCAACGACGGCGGTGGCCGGTGCGCCGAGCGTGATGGCGGCGAAAAAATCGCGCGCGTGCGGGACGAGCGTCGCGTCGATCCCGAGCAACACCAGCAGCGGCGACACGTCGCGCCCCGCGATCGCGGTCACGACGCCGAGCACGACGCCGATCGCCACGCCCGCCTGCGCGTAGCGGATCGCGTCGCCCGTGTCGCCGCGCCCGATCGCGTGCGCCGCGCGCACCTTCACGCCGCGCATGATTCCCCAGACCATCGCGTACGCGAGGAACATGAACGTCGTCGCGATGCCGACGCCGCCGAGCGCCGACGGTCCGAGGCCGCCGACGAGCTTCGTGTCGACGAGGCCGAGGAGCGTCTCGCCGCACATGGCGGCGGCAATGGGCCACGCCAGCTCGACGAGCTCTTTGAACGCGGCGCGTTCTCTTCGTCTCCCGGGTCGCCGCGCGAGGCCAGCAAGAGCGGCGACCCTGCGTTTCAGGCGTTCGTACCTGCGTCTCATGCTTGCCACACGCGGGCAGGGGATTCTCCTGACACGGCGCGGCGCCGCGCGTTTGGGGTACGCTCGTCGCGTGGCCAAGGGGGGCGCGGGACCGACGCTCGACGATCGCATCGCGTCCGGGGCCGCGCCGGCGTCGGCGGCGGACATCGACGCGGCGATCGCGCACGAAGGCGAGGGGACCGGGCGCGCGCTCACGTGGGCGCTCGCGCACCGGCTCGCGTTCGGCGCCGACATCGCGGCGCGTGTGGAGGGTGCCGCGACGCGCTACCTCGCGTCGTCGTACCGCGGCGCGCTCGTCGAGCTGGTCGGCGCGCTCCACGTGTATTGGCCGCGCGGTCTCCTCGCGCCGCGCGTTCGTGGCGCGATTCATCTCGCGATCGAGCTCGACGTGCTCGGCGCGCAGGACCTCTTCCTCGTGCTGCAGCCGCTCCTCGCGGTCGAGGAGCGCTTCGACGCGTACGTTCGTCACGCGGAGCGCCGTCCGCTCGGCGCGCGCATTCGCGTCGCGTCGCTCGGTCGCGGCGTCGCGCTCGCGGCGAGCTACGTCGGGCTCGGCGCGATCTTGCCGGGCGATCGCGCGGACGACTTCGCGCGCGTCCTCGAGCGCCTGTACCGCGATCGCGATCCGGTCGTCGGCGTGCGCGCGGCGTGGGCGGTCGGTGCGCTCGCGCGTCACTCCGAGCGCTTCGCACGCATCATCGACGACAAGGCGTCGGCCGGGCTCGCCGGGCGTCGCGCGATGGTCGCGAAGACCGCGCGTTGGATCCTGGGCGACCTCGACGAGGACCGCTACTTGACGGAGCTCCGAAAAGGGATCGGCAAGAGCGACGTCTTCGTTCGCGCGACCGCCGTGCAGGCGATGCAGCTCGGGCTGCGCGTCGCGCCGGCGACGACGGCGGCGATCGTCGAGACGCTGATCGATCGAGCGGCGCCGGAGGTGCTCTTGGCGGCGGCGGCGTTCGCGTGGGCGATCGACGAGCCGGATCGACGCGCGTCGCTTCTCGACCGCGTGCGCGCGGAGGCGGAGCGGCGCGGTGGGAGCGATCCGGCGCTGCGCTTCTGGACCGGGCCGCGCGAAGGGACGGTCGACGGGCTTCATCAGGCGCTCCTCGGGCTTCGCGATGCGGTGCACGAGTCGCCGCGGAGCGCGCGCGAAGCGAGCACGATGGCGCTCGACCGCGCGCGGCGTGCCGTCGACGCGCTTCGCGCCGAGGGTGACGACGACGTGGATCACGCGCTCGACGCGCTCCTCCTCGATTCGCCGCTCCTTCGTGACGCCGCGACGGCGAGCGCGTCGACCGACGCCGAGCGCACGCGACGCTACCGCGCGTGGGCCCACACGATCGAACGGCTGCGCGATCGTCGCGTCGCGCGCGCTGCGACGCCGGGGATCGACGCCGCGTCGCACCGCGATCGCCTGCGTCGCCTCGCGCGCGTGCTCGACGCGCACCCTCGCGTCGACGCGACGGGGAACGCGCTCCCGATGGGCCCGCTCCACGCGGCGTGCCGCACCGTCGTCACGTCGCTCTTGGCGCAACCGGCCACGAAGCAGGCACGTGATGCATCGCTCGAGCGCCCACGCGCGCTGGTGATCGCGGCGGCGATCGAGCCGCTCATCGAGCACGAAGAGATCCTCGCCACCGAGCTCGTCGCCGCGTTGCTCGGGCTCGACGCGGTCGCGCTCGCGAAGCATCTCGCGGATGCGGTCAGGTCGGCCCCGCTCGCCGAGGCGCTTCGCGCGACGGTGGCGCTGCGCGAGGCGATCGACGAAGCGGAGGAATCGATCGACGCGCCGAGAGCACGTCGGCCGAGCGCCGAGGCCCCTGCGACGAAGCTCGAGCCCGCGGTCCGCGCGTTCGCCGCGACGATGCTCTCGCTCGGCGCCCTCGATCCGCTCGCGGACGCGGCGCACGCGCTCGCCGACGCGGTCACGTCGACGACGGAGGGCGTCGCGTCGATCGCGCCGTGGAGCGCCGCGATCGCGCGCCTCGACGCGGCGATCCGCGCGGCCGCTCCGCGGTTCGATCTTCCGCTGCCACCGCCGCTCGTCACGGCGAAGCTCGATCGCGCGCTCTACTCGCGCTTCGTCCATGCGGCGATCGTCCCCTTCGTCGCGAGCGATCCGCCGTTCGGTGCCGACCGCGCGACGCGCCAAATCGAGAAGGCGCTCCCGCCGATGCTCGCGCGAATCGTCGAAGCGACCGTTCACGCGGCGAAGGCCTCGCGCGGTCGACCGACGCTCGTCGCGCCGAAAGCGCGCGGCGTCGTGGCGATGGGGCCGGGCTGGCGGATCGGCGACTACGTCGTCGAGAAGGTGCTCGGCGCCGGCGGCATGGGCCGCTGCGTGCTCGTCCGCCGACGCCTCGAGGAGTCGCAGAAGAACGCGCGTCGTTGGGTGCTCAAGCTCCCGCAGAGCGAAGAGTTCTCGAGCGCGTTCCGCAACGAAGCGCTCGCGCTCCTCTTCCTCTCGAAGGCCAACCACCCGTCGATCGTTCGCTTCGTCGGTTACGTCGACTACGGCTACCGCCTGCCGTACCTCGTCATGGAGTACGTGCCGGGCGAGGCGCTCGACCGCCGTCTGCTTCGCGGCGGTCTTCCGCCGGCGGAGCTCTATGCGGTCGGCGCGCAGCTGGCGAACGGGATCGCGACGAGCCACTCGATGCAGATCGCGCATCACGACATCAAGCCGGCGAACATCATCCTCGCGGACGGCGACGTGCCGCGACCGATCCTCGTCGACTGGGGGCTCGCGGGCGCTGCGTATCCGTGGGCGGGGACGCCGGAGTACATGGCGGCGGAGCGTTACGTCTTCGGTCGAGGAAAGAAGACCGCGACCGGCGGCGCGCCGAACCCGCCGGCCGCGGACATCTTCGCGCTCGGGTGCGTGCTCGCGGAGCTCCACTCGGGTCACACGTTGCTCGCCGAGCCGCTCGCGCCCGCGGACGTCGGCGCCGACGTCGCGCTTCTCGAGACGTACCGCGGGCTCGAGCTCTCGCAGCAGCGCGACTTCGCGTGCGAGATCCTCGCGACGCATCCGCCGATGATCGCGCGAAGGCTCGCGCTCGCGATGCGCGACGCCGATCCTCGCCTCGTCGCGCTCATCGAGCGAACGCTCGCTCGTCGCCGCGAAGACCGGCCGACGGCGAAGGACGTCGCGCACGAGCTCGACTTGCTGAAGCGCAGCGTGGAAGCGCCAAAGCCGCCGAAAGGCACGTGAGGCGGCGACCGCGCGAAACCTTTGGTATCGTGAGGCCCAATGTCCATCCTTCGTGCGTCGAGCAGCGATCTCCGCGATCTCGCGCAAGGCTCGCCGGCGGTGATCGAAGCGACGCGTGGCGTCCCGACCGGTGCGACGCTGATTCGTTACATCGGTGCCGGCGGCATGTCGGCGGTCTTCCTCGCGGAGATCGATCCCGCGAAGCGCTCGCCGGATCTCTCGCCGCTCGCTCCGCGCCGCATCGCGCTCAAGTTCATGCAGGGGGACACGGAGAAAGAGCTCGTCAAATACAACATGGACCCGCTCGCGATCTTCGTGAAGGAGGCCGTCGCGCTCGGGCGCGTGATGGAGCGGCGTCCCACGACGGAGTTCGTCGTCGGCTTCTATGGGAGCGGGCGCGCCGACGTGCAGATCGGCGGCGGCGCCGTGCGTCGTCTCCCGTGGCTCGCGATCGAATACGTCGACGGTGGCACCGCCGGCACGTCGCTGACCGATCGCGTTCGCCGCGCGCACGAAGGCGTCGATCCGATCCGCGTGATTCGCTTCGCGCGCGGGATCATCGAAGGCGTGCGCGTGCTCCACGGCGAGCGGATCGTGCATCGCGATCTCAAGCCCGACAACGTGCTCGTCGCCGGCCCGCTCGACGACGAGACGCCGAAGCTCGCCGACTGCGGCATCGCGCGCATCGAGGGAATGCCGGGGATGACGATCGCCGCGATGACGCCGGAGTACGGCGGCCCCGAGCAGGCGATCTCGATCGCAGGGCAGGCGAACCCGCTCGTCGGAAAGTGGACCGACATCCACGCGCTGTCCGCGGTGCTCTGGTACATCATCGCCGGCGAGCCGTGGTGCACGAGCAACGTCGATCGCGCGTGGCATGCGGGCGAGCGGCGATCGCTTCGGACGGCGTCGCGGCTGCACCCGGCGTTCGTGATGAACACGGCGTTGCTCCATCAGCTCGACGACGTCCTCGCGCGCGGCGCGGCGCATCGGCTTCCGGCGATCGCGTGGAAGAAGGAGGGCGCGGATCGTCTCTCCGTCGTCGCGAAGGGGCGCTACCCGTCGATGTTCGCGGGACCGGAGCGCTACGAGGACGTCGAGGCGTTCGGCGCCGAGCTCTTCCCGCTCCTCGAGCAGATCGGCGCGGCGTGGACGTCGCGTGCCGCCCGCGAGAACCACGCGGCGACCGCGTTCCGCCCGACGCAAATGCTCAGCGGCGACGACGTCGCGAGCGGCGTCCCGATCGCGACCGTGCGCGAGATCACCGCGAGGGAGATCGACGGCACGGACAGCTCGTTCGGTAGCGCGACGATCGAGGGTGCGCGCCCGGGCGGCGTCGTCTTCCAACCCGACGGCAAGGTGCTCGCGCGCTTCGGCGACAGGCTCATCTATTTCGTGAGCAACGAGCCGCACAAAGTCGGCGTGCCCGACGCGCTCCGCGACACCGTGCGTCTCTCGCGGTGGCTCGTGCGCGGACCGGGCGGCGGCTTCGCGCTCGTCGGACCGACGCACGTGCTCCTCGTGAAGGCGGGGCGCATGGCGCCGATGGCGATGCCGGTGCGCGCGGCCGGCGGCGAGATCGGCGAGATCCAAGCGGTGATCGGCGACGGGCGCGTCTTCGGCGTCGTCACCGCCGAGACCGACGATAGCAACGGCGGTCCCGAGCTGTGGCGCTCGGTCGACGGCGCGACGTGGAGCGCGCCGACGGTGCTTCCGCTCGGAGGCGACGCGCACGCGCTCGCGGACGGTCCGTTCGGGATGCTCGCGGTCGGCTCGCGCAAAGGGACGCGCGGACGCGCGATGTTCCTCGGCCTCGACGAGCAGACGAACGTGTTCACGACCGGCGTGAACGACAAGCCGGCGCTCCGCGTGGCGGTGTGCGGAGCCGCGCGCGAGAGCTGGGCGGCCGGCGAAGGCGTCGTCCTCCGTCTCGAGCGCGGCGTCGCGACGCCCGAGAAGACTGAAGCGTCGGACGCGCCCGCCGCGATGGCGCTCGACGTGGTCGGCGTCCCCTGGCTCGTCACCGAGCACGCCGTCCTGCGCCGCCACGTCGAGAACAACGAAGGCACGTGGCGCGTCTACTACCGCCGCGATCCGTCGCGCCCGCCTCTCGTCGCGATCGGCTTCACGCCGCAAGGCGCGTCGGTCCTCGACGCGCGCGGCGCGTGCGTGGAGATCGAGCCGCGCGACATCGCGAGCTGGAGCGCCCGCCTTTCGCAGCGGTAGGCGGGACTCGAGATTCACACTCGAGATTCACAGGAAGACGGGAAGAGGGGAAGCGTGAGGAAGTGTTTTCCGGACTTCCCGTCTCCCCGTCTTCCTGTGAATCTGCTCCTCAGCCGAGGTGTGTGTGTAGAAACTGGAGGGTGCGCTTCCACGCGAGCTTCGATGACGGCTCGTCGTACACCGCCGCGTCCGAGTCGCGCATGAAGGCGTGCTTCGCGTCGTAGACGTGGAGCTCCATCGTCGTCTTCTTCGCCGCGTCGATCGCGCGCTTGATCTCTTCGGCGCCGGTCACAGTCGCCCACGCATCCGTCTTCGCGAAGTGCGCGAGGATCGGCGCCGTCACCTTGTCCCACGGGAGCGGCGATCCCGGCAGTCCGTAGAACGGCACCACCGCCGCCAGCCCTTCGTGCGTCGCCGCCGCCGCGAACGCGAGCGCGCCGCCCAAACAGAACCCCGTGACGCCGACCTTCCCGCTGCATCGCTCGTGCGCGCGCGCGAACGCGACCGCGTCGCCGACTTCCTTCACGGCCTTCACCTTGTCGA
>JAYVXB010000715.1:0-3489 GCA_043785585.1 Deltaproteobacteria bacterium
CGCGGACCGCACGTCGACAAGAAGTCGCGCGAGCAGTTCGAGATCCGCACCCACAAGCGCCTGCTCGACATCCTCGAGCCGACGCAGCAGACGCTGGACGCCCTGATGAAGCTCGATTTGAGCGCGGGCGTGGACGTCGAGATCAAGTCGTAATCGAAGGCAGCAGGGATAAACGCCATGGCTAAAATCGACGTCTTCAACATGAAGCGCGAGAAGGTCGGATCGCTCGAATTGAGCGACGAGGTCTTCGGCGCCGAAGTGCGCGAGCACCTCTTCTACGAGGTGGTCAAAGCGCAGCTCGCATCGCAGCGGCAAGGTACCGCTTCGGCGAAGAACCGCTCTGCCGTCAGCGGCAGCAGCAAGAAGCTCTACAAGCAGAAGGGCACGGGGCGCGCGCGTCACGGCTCGATCCGCGCGCCGATTTACGTCGGTGGCGGTCAAGCGCACCCGCCGCGTCCGCGCGACTGGAGCTACCGTCCGCCGCGCAAGGTGCGTTCGCTCGCGCTCAGCGCCGCGCTCAGCAAGTTCTGCAAAGAGGGGCGCCTCGTCGTCGTCGATCGCTTCGAGCTCGGAGAGATCAAGACGAAGGCGTTCGTCGCCGCGCTCGGCACGCTCAAGGCGCTGAAGAAGACGCTCGTCGTCGATGCGTCCACGAACGAGAACCTGAAGCTCTCGATCCGCAACTGCGCCGAGCATCAGTTTCTCCCGCCGGAAGGCGTCAACGTCTACGACCTCCTCCGCCACGACACGCTCATCCTCTCGCAGGATGCCGCCAAGGCGCTCGAGGCTCGCTGCCTCAAGAAGAACGGAGCCGAAAGCAAATGAGCCCCGAGACCGTCATCCGCCGTCCGATCATCCTGACGGAGAAGGCCAACCTGCTTCGCACGTCGAATCAGGTCGTCTTCGAGGTCGCGCGCTCCGCGAACAAAGTCGAGATTCGCGACGCCGTCCAAAAACTCTTCAACGTCAAAGTCACCAGCGTCAACACGCTCGTCATGCGCGGCAAAGACCGTCGCATGGGTCGTGGTGTCGCCAAGCTGCAAAACTGGAAGAAGGCGGTCGTCACCCTCAAAGAGGGCGACACCATCGACTTCTTTGCTGAAGCCGCCGAGAGCTGATCATGGGAATCAAATCCTACAAGCCTACGTCGCCCGCGCGCCGCTACTACTCGGTCTCCGACTTCAAGGAGATCACCAAGGGCGCCGAGCCGCTGAAGAAGCTCCTCGAGCACCAGACCAGCACCGGCGGTCGTAACTCGACCGGTCGCATCACGTCGCGCTTCCGTGGCGGTGGCCACAAGCAGCGCTACCGCGTGATCGATTGGCACCGGAACAAGATTGGCATTCCGGCCGTCGTCGCGACGATCGAATACGATCCGAACCGCACGGCGCGCATCGCGCTCCTGCATTATGCAGACGGCGACAAGAGCTACATCTTGGCGCCCGACGGCATGGTCGTCGGCGACAAGATCATCTCGAGCAAGAACGCCGACATCAAGCCCGGCAACTCGATGACGCTCCGTAGCATCCCGCTCGGAACGATGATCCACAACATCGAGCTCCGTAAGGGCAAGGGCGGGCAGATGGTTCGCTCCGCCGGCGCCGGCGCGGTCTTGATGGCCAAAGACGGCGACTACGCGCAGGTTCGCTTGCCGTCGACCGAGATTCGTTTGGTCCACCAGGATTGCCACGCGACCATCGGTCAAGTGTCGAACCCCGACCACTCGAACATCTCGATCGGCAAAGCCGGCCGTACGCGCTGGCTCGGCAAGCGCCCGCATCAGCGCGGCGTCACGATGAACCCGGTCGACCACCCGATGGGCGGAGGCGAGGGTCGCACGAGCGGCGGTCGTCATCCGTGCTCGCCGTGGGGTCAGCTCGCAAAGGGCCTGAAGACGCGCAACAACAAGCGCACGGATGGAATGATTCTGAAGCGCCGTGGGGCGAAGGGTTAAGGGAGAAGAGTCATGCCTCGTTCCGTAAAGAAGGGCGCTTTCGTCGACGGTCACCTCGCAGAGAAGATCGCCGCCGCGCAGGCTGCCCAGAGCAAGAAGGTCATCAAGACGTGGTCGCGCCGCAGCACGATCACGCCGGACTCGGTCGGGCTCACGTTCGCCGTGCACAACGGGCGAAAATTCGTCCCGGTGTTCGTCACCGAGAACATGGTCGGGCACAAGCTCGGCGAGTTCGCGCCGACGCGCACGTTCCACGGTCACTCCGGCGACAAGAAGGGGAAGGTCAAGGGCGGTGCGCCCGCGGCCGCTCCGGCTGCCGCTCCCGCAGGAAAGAAGTAGGCGAGCGTCACAGCTCACGCGCTCCCCGCGCGATGAAGTCGCCGCTGCTCCTCTCGGTACCTGTCGCGCTCGCGCTCATCGCGTGCGAGCGCGACAAGGTCCCCGTCGCGATATCCGTTCCGGACGCGGCCGTCTCGTCTGCCTCCGCCGCACCTTCCCCCGCATCTTCGTCCGCACCGCCGCTGCTCGAACCGAGCGGCAGCCGCCTCGCGCCCGTCGTCGTCGCGTCGAACGGTCCGTGCCCTGGCGACATGCAGCAGATCTTTTCGTACTGCATCGATCGCTACGAAGCGCCCAACGCGCCCGGCGAGTACCCGCTCGTGATGGAGAGCGCCGTCACGGCGGAGAAGTGGTGCACCGATCACGGCAAGCGCCTGTGCGGCGAAGAAGAATGGGAGCGCGCGTGCGCCGGCCCGCAGAACTTCGCCTATCCGTACGGCAACAACCACGAAGACGCGCGCTGCGCCGACGAGCGCGTTTGGCTCAACAAAGACGAGCCGACAATCACGCAGTGGCCCG
This sequence comes from Deltaproteobacteria bacterium, assembly GCA_043785585.1. Lineage (GTDB taxonomy): Bacteria > Myxococcota_A > Polyangia > Polyangiales > Polyangiaceae > JBBQXV01. The sequence continues at coordinate 2,813 of JAYVXB010000715.1, forward strand.
AGAAGCCCGCGATGGGCGAAGTGACGCGCCTCTACCAGGCGGAGAAAAGCGGCACGCGAAAGCAGTGCGTCAGCGGCTACGGCGTCTTCGACATGACGGGCAACGTCGAAGAGTGGGTCGTCAGCAAGAAGAAGCCGGCGCGCCCCTACGCGCGCGTCCTCAAGGGTTGCTATTGGTCGGGGTGCTACGGCGGATCGAAGCCGACGTGCACGTCGACGAACGCGGCGCACGCCGAGGCGTTCAAGTTCTACGAGACGGGCTTCCGCTGCTGCATGGATGCGCGCGCGGCGAAGTGATCGCGCTCCGTCAGAGCGGGATGCAGACGAACGGAACGAAGCAGCACTCGCCTGGGCTACATTGCGCCGGGACGATGCACGTCTTCGGCATCGACTTCGCGAGCTCGATCGCGGCTTCGGCGCTGTGGAGCGTGTCGGTCGGGCATTGGATCGGAGCGGTGCTCGCGTCGGGTCGGACGGTGCCGCTGTCCGGGGACGATGCGTCGGGCAGCGTCGACGCGTCGGGGCTGCTCGCGTCGGCGAACGGGACGCCGGTGTCTTGCGTCGACGACGAGTCGGCGCCGGTGCTCGCGTCGGCCGATGGGCTCGCGTCGGAGTGCGCGCCTCCGTCGTGCGTCGTCGCCGAGTCGCCGCTCGCCGGTCCGGTATCGCCGGTCGCGC
>JAYVXB010000716.1:0-11195 GCA_043785585.1 Deltaproteobacteria bacterium
ACGACGATGCGCCCTTGCGAGTCGAGCGCGACGGCGTTCGCCATCGCGGTCGCGGTCGCGCCCATCGTCGCGGGTGGAAGCGCGACGACGCCGCTCGCGCCGAACGTCGCGTCGGGATCGCCGCCCGCCGTCAGTCGAAGCGCCCACGCGCTCCACACGGTCGCGCCGAAGCTGTAGCCCGCGACGACGATCCGCCCCGAGGCGTCGACGACGATCCCGGTGGCCGAATCGGTCGTCGACGCGCCCACGAGGTTCGTCGGGTTGCTGAGCGTGAAGTGCCCGGTGCCGTGAAAGCTCGTGTCCGGCGCGCCGGCGCTCGTGAAGCGCCACACGGTGAGCGCGAAGTTGCTGGCCGCGTCTTTCATGCTCCAGCCCGCCACGACGAGCCGCCCCGCGCCGTCGACGGCCGCGGAGGTCGCGCCGTCCCAGTACAGCGCCTGCATCGGGCTCGCGGTCTGCTTCGTCGCGATGAAGCCGTTCGGTGCGCCGAAGCCGGCGGTGTCGAGCGCGCCGGCGCTCGTGTACTTCCAGACGACCATGTCGATGGCGTTGTTCGAGTGCTCGCTGTAGCCGACGAGGAAGACGCCGTCGTTCGGGGTGCGGAGGACGCCCGCCGCGAGATCGTATCCCTGCGGTCCGCCCGTCGTGCTGCTCATGCCGGCGTACCCCGTGCCGGCGAAGCTCGGGTCGAGCTTGCCCGTCGTGTCGAGGCGCCAGGCGGTCGATGAGATCGGGAAGCCGTTGTTGCTCGTCCCGGCGAGGACCGGGCGATCCTGCGAGTCGATCGTGACGGCCCATCCGTCGTCGTACATGCCGCCCAGCGTACCGGTCTTCCACCACGCGCCCTGCGTGCCGAAGGTCGGGTCGAACGCCCCCTGCGGCGTGAGGCGCCACGCCGCCACCGAGTGGCCTTGGCCCGCGCCGCCCTGGCTGCCACCGGCGACGACGACGCGACCCATCGAGTCGATCGCGACGCCACGCGCGAAGTCGTCGCGGTTCGTCGACGCGCCCGCGGTGCCCGTCTTGGAGACGAAGCCCGTCGCGTTGAACGTAGTGTCGAGCACGCCGCTCGGTCCGGCGTCGGGCGTCGCGTCGGGAGATGCGTCGGGCGCCCCGGCGTCGGGCGGCGCGCCGTCGCGCGAAGGCACGGTGCCCGAGTCGTAAGTCGCCGCGTCGTAGGTCGCCCCCGCGTCGACCTCCGGCGGGACGAACGGCGACGACTTGGAGAAGCAATGCACCGTCGTCGCGCCAAAGAGAACGTACGCCGCCGTCGCCCACAACCCGGAAGTCAGCCGCATACGCTCACGGTACGGGGAAGCGCTCGCCGCGCTCGTGGGCGAGGGGAAAAATCATCGAATCATCAGGGAGCAAACGGGCTCTCCGGGCAAAAGCCCGCGCCCATTGTCTTTCCCGTGGGCGGCTCGCATTCTGTGAAGTGGACATGCGCGAGCCGACCACGCCCTCCGCCGATCGCGCCCTCGCCGAAGAGGCGGGGGGCACGATCACTTGGTCGTGGAACGTCGCGACGGGCGACGTCACGTGGTCCAAGGGGATCGAGCAGGCGCTCTTCGGCCTCCCCGCGGGTGCCTTCGCGGGCACGTTCGAGTCGTACCTCGCGCTGGTCCACCCCGACGATCGCGCCTACTTCCACGCCGTCATCGCGCGCACGCTCGCCGGCGAGGACGAGTACGTCATGTCGCATCGAGTGACCTGGCCCGACGGCTCGATCCATTGGATCGACGGGCGCGGGCTTTTGACACGTGATCCCGAGGGGCGGCCGCTCGTTCTCAGCGGCGTCGCGTGGACCGCGAGCGCGCGTAGGCTCGCCGAGGCGAGGCTCACGCATCTGCGGCGCGTGCAAGCCGTCGCGGGCGCCGTGAGCAAAGAGCTCCTCCGCGTCCAACGCGACGATCAGGCGTTCGAGCACGCTTGCCGCATCGCCGTCGAGCACGGACACTTTCGATTCGCGTGGATCGGCCTCGTGGCGCACGGAGAGGTCCGCGTCCGGCCCATGGCACGCGCCGGGTTCGAAGATGGCTACCTGGACGAGATCCAGATCACCGTCGATCGCTCGCTGCATGGAGACGGCCCCGGCGGTCGCTGCATTCGCGAAGGGCGCGTCGTCGTCGTGAACGACACCGCCACCGACCCGACGTTCGAGCCGTGGCGCGAGCGGGCGCTGCGCCGCGGCTACCTCGCTTGCGGCGCGTTCCCGCTCCGGCGCGGCGGCGACGTGGTCGGGGTCTTCCTCATCTACGCCGCCGAGAAGAACCGCTTCGACGACGACCAAATCGAGCTTCTCCGAGGCCTCGCCGACGACATGGGCTTCAAGCTCGACGCTATCGACGCCGACGCGCGCCGTTGCTCCGCCGAGGAGGCGATGCGACGCAGCGAGGAGCGCCACCGCGCGCTCGTCGAGCAGGCCGCCGACGCGATCTTTCTCGCGGACGCCGACACCACCCTCCTCGAGGTGAACCCCGCGACGTGCGACATGACCGGGTATCTTCGCGAAGAGCTCGTCGGGCGGAAGCTCGACATGCTCTTCGATCCGAGTGAGCGTGGCGAGCCGTCGCTTCTCGTCGGTCACCGACCGGGCTCGCGGATCGCCGGCGAGCGGCGCCTGCGTCGCAAAGACGGGACGCTGATCGTCACCGAGGTCACGGCGACCGTGCTCGCCGACGGTCGCATCCAGGGCTACTCGCGCGACGTCACGCAGCGAAACGCCGATCAACAAAAGCTCATTCTCGCCGATCGGCTGACGTCGCTCGGGCGGCTCGCGGCGGGCGTCGCGCACGAGATCAACAACCCGCTCGCGTACCTCTCGCTGAACCTCGAGAGGATCGAGCGCGCATCGGACGGCGACGCGCCGGCGATGGCGGAGATTCGCTCGGCAGCGGCGGATGCGCTCGACGGCGCCGAGAGGGTGCGCGCGGTCGTTCGTTCGCTCGGCGCGTTCAGCCGCCAAGACGAGGGGGCCGTGGGCGCCGTCGATCTGCGGCGCGTCCTCGACGGCGCCGTGCGACTCGCCGAGAACAGCGTCCGCCACCGCGGTCGCATCGTGAAGCAGTACGCCGCGACGCGAGGGGCGCGGGGCAACGAGCTTCGCCTCGGACAGGTCTTCGTCAATCTGCTCGTCAACGCATCGGACGCGCTCCGCGAGGGCGCCGCCGAGACGAACGAGATCCGCGTGCGCACGTTCGACGAAGGGGACCGCGTCGTCGTCGAGGTGACGGACAACGGCGTCGGCATTCCGCCGGCGATCATCGGGCGCATCTTCGATCCATTCTTTACGACCAAGGCCGTCGGCGACGGGACGGGGCTCGGGCTCTCGATCTCGCACGGCATCGTGTCCGCGTTCGGCGGGCAGATCGGCGTCGAGAGCCGGACCGGCGAAGGCACGACGTTCCGCGTCGCGCTCCTCGCGGAGGACGCTCCGGCCCTCATGGCTCGTCCGAGCGTGCCCCGGGAGGCTGGCCCTTCTTTGCGCATTCTCCTCGTGGACGACGAGGAGAATCTCGCGCGGAGCCTCGCCGCGCTCCTCGATCATCACGTCGTCACCATCATGACGAACGGCCGCGAGGCGCTGGCGCTGGCGCGAAGTCACCCCTACGACGCCATCGTCTGCGACCTCATGATGCCCGGTGTCTCGGGCATCGACGTGCACGCCGAGCTCGTGCACGACGGCCGGGGCCAGGATCGCCGCATGATCTTCATGACGGGCGGAGCGTTCACGCCGCGCGCACGCGAGTTCGTCGCGCGGGTCTCGAACGTCGTGCTCGAAAAACCGTTCGTCGCGAGCCGCGTCGAGGCCGCGATCGCGACCGTGCTCGCGCGAGAGGGGCCGAATCGGTAGCGCCCGCTTCCACGCGAAAGGCCGAGCGCTCGGAGTCGCCCCCCGTCGCCCATGCTCGCGTCGCCTTGACCTCCGCGCGCTGCTCGTGCGACTCGATGCGCCCCGTGACCGACGAATCCCCCAAACCGAAACGCCCTCGCCCCTACGACGACGCGCCGCGCCTCCCCGAAGGCGACCACGTCGACGCGCGGACGCTGGTGCGAGGAGCGTCGCTCGAGATCGAGATCGGGCCGGGTCGTGGAGGCTTCCTCTTCGATCGCGCGGTGTCGGCGCCCGATGCGGGGCTGATCGGTCTCGAGGTGCGCCGCAAGTGGGCGGCGATCGTCGACGGTCGGCTCGCGAAGGCGGGGCTCGCGGCGCGCGCGCGCGTGTTCGCGGAGGACGCGAAGTTGGCGCTGCCGCGGCTCGGCCCCGACGGCGTCTTCGCGCGCGCGTTCTTGCACTTTCCCGATCCGTGGTGGAAGAAGCGCCATCAGAAGAGGCTCGTCATGGGCGACGAGTTCTTGGACGAGATCGCGCGTCTCGTCGCGCCAGGCGGCGAGCTCTACGTGCAGACGGACGTCGCCGAGCGCGCGGATCAATACGAGGCGCGCATCGCGGCGGACACGCGCTTCGTGCCGGACGGAGACGCGCCGGGATCCGCGCGCATGGCCGAGAACCCGTACGACGCACGCAGCCCACGCGAGCGCCGCGCGATCACCGACGGTTTGCCGGTGCACCGCCTGCGGTTTCGTCGCGCGTGAGTGCGCTCGCTGTCGCGCGTGAGCGCGCTCGCTGTGGCGCGTGAGCGCGCTCGCTACTGCGGAATCGTGAAGAGGTAGCGCCCGACGCCGTCCGCGGGCACGTTGACCGACGCGCTCATGACCTTGCCGGTGTCGGTCGTGCACGTGACGCTGTGCGGGCCCGCCGGGAGCGAGATGCCCGCGACCGGCGTCGCGCCGCGTCCCGAGCCGTCGATCGCGACGTTGCACCAGCCGCCCTTCGCGGCGATCGCGATCTTGCCGGTTCCCCCGGCCGTCGCTGTCGGCGCCACGGGCGGCGGCTTGTCCTTGTCCTTGTCTTTCGGATCCTGCTTCGTCAGCGCGACGTCGAAGTGCTTTTTGTCGCCGACGTTGCCCGTGAACGTGAACTGCTGCGGCGCGTAGCCGGGCGCACCCACGACGAGCTTGTGCTGCTCGCCGGAGCTGACGTTGTCGACGGTGAGTGCCGAGTAGCCTTTGCCGTCGATGATGATCGACGCGCCGCCGACGACCGGACGGAGCGTGACGTCGACGGTGAGCACGCCGCGCTTCATCGCGATCGTGAGCGCGGCGCTCGAGTCGGTATCGGTCAACGTCACGGTCTGGACCGTGTCGGCGAAGCCGTCCTTGGTGAGCTTCAGCTCGTACGGCGCACCGATCGCGAGCTTGGTCAGCGTCGTCGGCGTCACGTCGTCGCGCTTCTCGCCGTTGAGCCAAATCGTCGCGCCCGCCGGATCGCTCATGACGGCGATCGCGCCGCGCGTGAGCGGGGCAGCTTGCGTCGTCGCGACGACGGGCGTGCTGGCAACCGCCTTCGGAGCGGTCTTCGGCTTGAGCGCGTAGAATCCGCCCGCGGCCGCTCCACCGACGACCACGACCGCCGCGAGAATCCCCGCGACGAGCCCCGCGCCGCTTCGCCTCGCCGGGACGCCGGTGACCGTGTGCGACGCCGCGGGCATGCTGAGTGTGCTCTGCGACGAGCGCGATCCCGTCGCATCGACGCCGCCGTCGGAGTCCGGACCATGCTGGAGCGCGATGATGTCCGCGAGCTGCTTGCCCTGCAGCAGCTGCTCTTTCTGCGACGCGAGCTTGTCCTCGAAGAGCGACTGCATGAACTGCGACAGCGCGATCGTGCTCGTCGGAATTCTCTCGCGACGAACGAACTCTTCCAGCATCGCCTGCATCTCGCGCGAGCTCTGAAACCGCGCGCCGCGATCCTTGTTCAAGCCGCGCATGACGATGTGCTCGAGCTCGTGCGGATACCCACGCCGCACCGTCGACGGCATCGGGTACTCGCGCTCGCAGATGAGCTTCAGCGTCTCGAACTCGCTCGCGCCCTTGAAGAGCCGCTTCCCCGTCGTGAGCTCGAAGAGCATGACCGACGTCGCGAAGATGTCGCTCCGCCAATCGATCTGCTCGCCACGCGCCTGCTCGGGCGACATGTACGGGATCTTTCCCTTGAGCTTGCCGCTCTTCGTCTCGTGGTTCGTCTTCGAGTCGCTCTTCGCGATCCCGAAGTCGACGATCTTCACGTCGCCGGTGAACGTGACGACGACGTTCTGCGGCGAGATGTCGCGATGAACGATGTTGAGCTGCGACCCATCGAGATCGCGCTTCTCGTGGGCGTACGCGAGGCCGGCGCACATGCCGAGGACGATCGAGATCGCGTGCTCGAGCGGAAACTCGGACACGCCCTTCTTCTTCATCTGCCGCACGATCGAGCGAAGATCCTCGCCGTGCACGTGCTCCATCGCGATGTAGTAGTTGCCCTCGTGCTGCCCGACGTCGAAGATCTGGACGATGTTCGGATGGGACAGCGTCGCGGCGACGCGCGCCTCGTGCAGCAGCATGTCGATGAACGCCTTGTCCTGGTTCATCGCAGGCAAGATGCGTTTGATGACGATGAGCTTCTCGAAGCCGGCGACGCTCTTCTGAATCGCGAGGAAGAGCTCGGCCATGCCGCCGGTCGCGAGCTTGCGGATCAGCGTGTATTTGCCGAAGCGCGCTGGCATCCCTTCCATGAAGGGATCACGCCCCTCGATGCCACCCAGTGCGGAGGCGCTCGATGGAGGAGCGGGAACTTGAGCGGCCATGTCTCCTCGTCGCGGCGCTTCTTCGCTATCGAAAAGATGCGAAAACGCAACCACGTCGTCGTAATCGGATTTGCTGGAACCGTACTCTCTAGGCCCATTTCGGTCAATCGGCCGGAGCGTTCCGTGGCGCGTTCCACGGCATTCTTGTGCGCGCTGTGTTCGCCTGCTGGTGATGTCGGACATTTGTTCACGTCGCTCGACGCTCGACGGGACGCTGCGCGCGCTCGCGATTTCGCGCGCGCCACGCTAAGACCCGCGTCTGTGCCCCGTTGCCGCCGATGCCCCTCCGAGCGTACGCGGATGTCGGCAGCGACCTTCCTCGGCGCGCTGCTGGCGCTCTCGCTCGTCGTCGCTCCGGCGCGCGCGATCCCGACCTTCTTCACGAAGGGTCCTTACCTTCAAGAGCTCACGCCGACGGCGGTGACCGTTCGCTTCGAGCTCGAGACGAAGGGCACGGCGAGCGTCGAGCTGACGCAAGAAGGAAAGCCGCCGATCGTCGTGAGCGATCGCGACGAAGCGACGTTCCACTCCATTCGCGTCGAGAAGCTCGAGCCGGCGACGCGCTACCAATACGTCGTGCGCTCGCTCGGTGCGGTGAGCGCGAAGGGCGAGATCACGACCGCGCCCGCCGACGCCGCGAGCCCACCGTTCACGTTTCTCATCTACGGAGACAATCGTTCGGACGATGCCGCGCACGCCGTCGTCGTTCGCGCGATGAAGCAGGCGCCCGCAGATTTTTTCGTGCACACGGGCGACTTCGTTCAGAGCGGCGGAAACGCGCGCGATTGGCAGTCGTTCTTCGAAGTCGAGTCACCGCTCTTGCGCGATCGATGCGTGTTCTCGTGCGTCGGCAACCACGAGCTCTACGAGGACAGCGCCGCCGCTGCCTACGCGCGCTACTTCGGTCCGTCGAGCGGTGCAGCATCGCCGAAGCTCTACGGAACGATGCGCTGGTCGAACGCGCGCTTCTTCTTCTTGAACGCGTTCGACGACTGGAGCCGCGGCGAAGAGCGCGCGTGGCTCGAGAAAGAGCTCGCGAGCGCCGACGTCGAACCGGGGCTCGTCTGGCGCTTCGTGATCCTGCACCACGGCGCGTGGTCGTCGGGTCCACACGGATCGAGCCCCAAGCTCGCCGCGGGCGGAGTGCCTGCGCTGTTCGCCGCGCACAAGATCGATCTCCTCGTGAGCGGGCACGATCACATCTACGAACGCGGTGAGGCGAGCGGCGTTCGCTACGTCGTGTCGGGGGGCGGAGGCGCGCCGCTCTACCGTCAGAACAAGCCGCTCGCGAGCACGCGAAAGTTCGAGGCGACGTATCACTTCGTCGAGGTCGCGGTCGCGGCCGAGGGCGTGAAGCTCGTTGCCAAGCGCGTCGACGGCTCGATCGTCGAGCGAACGGGCTTCAGCAAGCTCGCCGGATGGGACGGCGATCCGATGCCCGCGACGCCCGCGAGCGGACCGCTCCCGCCGTCGCCAAAGATCTTGCCGCCGCCCGACCCGGCACCACCGACGTCCTCGCGTTGCGGCTGCGTCGCCGCGGGCGCGCCGCGTCCGTTGTTCGACGAGCTCGTTGGCGTCGGCGCGGCGTTGGCGACGATCGCTCTGTCCCTCTTCCGCGCGCGCCGGCAAAGGCGCTAGTCTCGGAGCATGCGATCACCGATCGTCGCCGTCGTGCTCTCGCTCGCGTTGCCGTCACTCGTCGGGGCGTGCGCGACCTACCAGGACGACCTCGCGCGGAGCCAACGCGCGTTCGAGCAGAACCAACACGAACGCGCGCTCGCGATCCTTCGCGCGCTCGAGATGTCGTCGACGCAGCTCACGCCGAGCGAGCGTGCGCACTACGCGTACCTTCGCGGTATGACGGACTACCGCATCGGCTACCGCTCGGACGCGCGCCACTGGCTGTCGGTCGCGCGATCGATCGAAGCGACGACGCCGAACTCGCTCCCGATCGACTGGAGCAAGCGGATGAACGAGACGCTCGGCGAGCTGAACGAAGAGGTCTTCAACAACGGAACGCAGGCGCTCGACAACAAAGGCGGCGGACAAAAAGCCGCCACGCCGGCCCCTGTTCCGAAGAAGAAGGACACCGACTTCGATCAGTGACGTGCGCGTCTACGAAACGCGCCGCAGATCGATGATGAGGTCCTTCGTAGCGAGGCGCCGTTTCTTGAGCTCCACCGCCCGCACTTGCTCCGGCGGAGTCATGTGCATTCCGCGGCGCTCCAGGCGCTTGATTTCGGTATCGAGAGAGCGATGCTCGCTCTCGAGCTCGGGCACGGTGAATCGCTTCATCGGACGTCACCTCCAGCGCCGCAGGCGATAGCGAACGGCCCCCTCCGTCGACGAGAAAAACGCTAGTCCGCGCTCACGCACCGTCAACGGAACCGCCTGTTCAGGTAGTCCGCCTGGGTATTCGAGCGCCCTCGGCAGAAGCTCCCGAACCACCGCGCGCATTCCCGAGCCCGGAACAACCGGGTAGCTCGGATACACTGACTCTGTATGGCTGGCCGATTCGCAGCGGTCTCACTCCCTTTCGCCCTCGCGCTGGCGTCGTGCGGCGGCACCTCGACGACGCTGCCGCCACGCGCTGCGGTCGGTCCGGTCCCTGTCGTGACGACGTCGACCGGAATCATCACCCCCAACGGCACGGCGACCGAGCCCGAGCTCGCACGCGCCGGCTCGGAAGCCCTGCTCAAGCAGCAATGGAAAGAGGCGGCCGACGCCTACTCGCTCCTGGTCAAGGCCGTGACCGACGGCCCGAACGCGCCGACGTATCTCTTCAACCTGGCGCTCGCCTACGAAGGGCTCGAGCAGCGCGACAAGGCGCGCGACACGTACCGCGATCTCGCGCGAAGATTTTCTGCGAGCGCGAACGCGCGCACGTCGCTCGTGCGTGCAGCGACGCTCTCTGCGTACCTCGAAGATTGGAAAGCGCTCGGCGAGACCGCCGATGCGATGCTCGGACGTGCGGACATCGACGACGTCGATCGCATGATGGCGCTCGGCGCCCGTGGCCTCTCGAAGGTCGAGCAAGGCGAGGCACGCGGCGCGCGAAAAGACATCCTCGACGGCCTCGAGATCGCCGATCGCACGCACTACGCCTCGCCGGACGTTCTCCCCGTCGCGGTCGCGCAGCTCCGCTTCGCGTTCGGCGAGGTGAAGCGCATGCAGTCCGAGACGATCAAATTCCTCCCGCTCCCGACCGATTTTCTCGCCGCGATCGAAGCGCGATGCGTCGGCCTCCTCGAAGCGCAGGACGAATACGCCGAGGCCGTCCACGCGAGCGATCCGCATTGGGCGGCGATGGCGGGCTACCGCGTCGGCGAAATGTACCGGACCCTGCACGCGGATCTCATGGGCATCCAGCCGCCTCCCGAGGTGAAGACCGAGCGACTCCGCCAGGTGTTCTACGCGTTCATGCACATCCGGTATCGCGTGCTGCTCGAGAAGGGGATGCGGCAGCTCGACGAGACGATCAAGCTCGGCAAGCGCGTCAACGACACGTCGTCGTGGATCAAGCGCGCCGAGGCCGCGAAGAAGGAAATGGAGCTCGCGATCGCCGAGGAAAAGACGCAAATCGCGAAGTTTCCCTTCACGGAAGAAGAGGTTCGCAAGTCGTTGAAAGAGCTGGCGGACAAGGTCGCGAAGCAGAAGAAGTAGGCGCTTCTTGACACGCTGCGTACCTCGCGCTACGGCTGCGCACCCTTCGCGACGGGCCCCACAGTAGAACTTTGTTCGGCGCCCGCCTCGTTGCGCAGTAGTTATTCAGCAAAATCAGTTACTTGTGTTGCATTGGCGCCAACATTGCAGATGCGCTAGTTGCGTTGGTGGCCAGCCGGGACTACTCTTCGCGCCCCCGCTGGCGTAGCTCAACTGGCAGAGCACCTGTTTTGTAAACAGGTGGTTAGGGGTTCAAGTCCCCTCGCTAGCTCCGTCGCCCCGCTTCGACCCCATTGGCACCCGACTCACCTGCCTCGCTAACTACAGAATAGGAATCACCAAATACCCAATATCCGGAGGGTTGCCCGAGTGGCCAAAGGGAGCAGACTGTAAATCTGCCGGCTATGCCTTCGATGGTTCGAATCCATCACCCTCCACGTAGACCGACAGCATCAAAACAAGCCGCCAAGCAAACGCCCGGAACAACGCGGGAGTAGCTCAGTTGGTAGAGCGTCAGCCTTCCAAGCTGAACGTCGCCGGTTCGAATCCGGTCTCCCGCTCGAAGGAACCTCACAAACACGGACTCGACTCTGACTCGACACGAATCATTGCCCACCTAGCTCAGTGGTAGAGCACTTCCTTGGTAAGGAAGAGGTCACGGGTTCAAGCCCCGTGGTGGGCTCGATAAGACACCGCACTCTCGGCACGCTCGACGCGCACGCGCACATATTCAGCTTCGGAGACCCACCATGGCGAAAGAGAAATTCGTACGCAACAAGCCCCACGTGAACGTCGGCACCATCGGTCACATCGACCATGGGAAGACGACGCTGACGGCCGCGCTTG
>JAYVXB010000717.1:0-11185 GCA_043785585.1 Deltaproteobacteria bacterium
CGCGGCGGAAGCACGCGCCGCCCCGTGAGCCGCGCGATCGCGAACGCCCCGACGACGAGCGCCGCCGCCAGCACGAGCCGCACGCTCATCGGCGCCGGCGTCAGCGAAACGGCGATCGCCAGAATCACGAGCAGCGCCGCGGCCGCCTGCCCTAGAGGCGAACGGGTTCGCTCTTCGGTCGGGCCGAGCGGCAGCTTCGACGTACGTTTGCCAGACTCGACCATGCTCCTTCTTTAAGTAGCACCCGTCTCGAGCCTTGGCCTGGTCTCCAAAGAGTCTGCCGTTACTTCACGCTCATTTGACGTGTGGGTTGGCCGGATCCGCATCCACGTCGTCGGTTGCGCCGTCGTCGTCGAAATCGCGAATGGGCGGCACGCGGACGCTCACGGTAGGCACCTTTCCAGCGAATCCCTCGGCATAGAACTGAACGACCGTGGCCATGATCTCGCGGTAGGGCTGGCGGACCGTGAAGTCCTTTCCGAAGTCGAGGATCGGGAACGGCTCGGGACCATCGAAGTTGGCGTACGGGATGCCGAACCGGTGCCGGCCGAGCGACGACGTGATGTCCGTGCCGTGCTGCGCGGGCGAGACCTGGATCGCGATCGCGGTCGTGCCCATGACGGGCGTGTCGTGAAAGAGCTTCATCGCGTCGGGCGTGATGTCCATGAACGTCACGCGCCCCGGGTTGTTCGCGAGGTTCTTCAGGTCGAGGATCCCCGAGTTCGATCCGACGTTCGGCGTCGCGAATCCCCAGCCGCCGGCGCGCGCGAGCGCTTCGTTCGATTCGGTCGCAACGATCTCGTCGTAGAGGACCGATATCTGCACCAAGTTGCGCGGCGGGACCGGCGTCCCTTTGATCGTGCGCGGGTGCGTGATGAGGAGCGATGCGTAGTTGATCGGATCGCCCGGGTCCGCGATGAGCTGCACGATGTTCGTGAGCGGGTGCGACTCGTTCAGCGAGTTCTCCGTGAAGCCGAAGTTCGCGCCCGCCGCGAGGTTCAAGAGCGCGCCGATGGACGCGGAGTGCGCGCCGAGCTCGAGGAGCAATCCGCCGCCGACGACGTTGAGCCCCCAGTATTTCACGTTTGGCTCGAACGAAGCGGCGACCGTCCCTTGGATCGCGCCGAGCGAATCGCCGAAGTAGGCGATGCGCGAGGCGTCGAGCTTCGGCGCGGTCGCGCCCGTCTGGAGCGGCGCGAGATCGAGCGTGCTCGACCTTACGAGCTTGACGAGCTGCGCCGTGTCGAACTCGGCCTGGCGAAACTGATCGCGGAGCGCACCGATGTTCTTGAGCGTGCCGAAGAGATCGGTGCTCCCGTTGCGGTTGCCTTGCCCGTCGGCGTCGGCGAGCCCGTCCGGCCCTTTGTATTTCGCGCCCGGCTTCTTCTCGTAGTCGCTGTTCGCATCGACTTGGTAGAGCGGCTCGGGCGCGCGCGCGCCGAACGTGACGCTGTCGATCCCGACGACGGCGAAGCCCGCCGCGCAGAAGACGTTCGCCATGACGACGAGGAACTCACGCGACCCGCTGAGGCCGTGCTGGACGATCACGACCGGGTATCCGTCCGCCGGCATCGGCGCCGTCGGCAGCGCGATCGTCATCCAGATCTTCGACGTCGGCTTCTCGGGCGCAGGGACGATCTTCCCCGAACCGTCGCGCGCGAACGTCGCGTGGTCGAGCGAGCCGTACCCGTCGCTCTTCACTTGTAGGTAGTTGATCGCGTCGAAGACGCCGGTGCCGAGCGCCGCGATCTTGTCGTGTGCGCGAACGGGCAGGAGCGCGTCGGGATCGTCGGTGCCGTCGGGGAGCTTCGCCGCCGCGTCGACGACGCCGAGCCAATCGTCGAGCGACGCCGTGAATCCCGCGGGGAGCTTGCCGCCGACCGGCGCGGCGAATTTGACCGCGCCCATCGGCGCCATCGACGTCGCGTCCCACTTCAGCGTCGCCGCCGGCGCGTCCTCGAGCTGCTCGCGAAGTGTGAAGAGCTCCTTGGTCATCGCGTTCGTCGTGAACGGCGCGATCGCGACGATCTCCGCTTTGTCCGTCGCGAGCGCCGCCGCGAGCAGCGTCTTCGCCGCATCGAGCGGCTGCCGGTACACGCCTGCCGCGCTCCCATCACGCAACGCCTTGAACGCCGCGCTCGCCGCCACCGCGTGCCCCGATGCGTCCTTCACTCGGCTCGTCATCACGGTCGCGTAAGCGTGCGCCTCTTCGAGCACAATGCCGCGCGCGGGGCCGACGGCGACGAGCGGTCGCACCTTCAAGCTGCGGTCGTGATGAAACGCCGCGCGGCACGGGATGCGCGCCTTCGCCGGATCGGTCGCCGCGAGATCGATCACGAAGACCGCGCTCCCATCCGCGAGGCACGCCTTCTCGTCGAACGGGAGCGACTTCGGATCGATCGTCGCTGCCCCGATCTCGCCTTCTTCGTTCAGCGGCGCCGTCGGATCGTCGACGAAGAAGAGCGACATCGCGATGCGCGAGAAGCCGTCCATGCGCGGCAGCTCGTGCGAGAGAAACTCGGAGCCGACCTTGAAGACGTTCTTCATGCTCGGGATCTCGACGAGGTGCCCGGTCGTCGGGTTCCTGTAGACGTCGCTCGGGAACGGAACCTCCATGAAGTCGGGCGTCGCTCCGTCGGTGAACGCGAAGCGTGCGACGGGGCCTGCGGTTGCGGCGGGCGTGCTGCTGCTGCTGGTCGAGCTGCACGCGCCGACGGCGACGACGACGGACGGGACCGCGGCCAAGAGGAGGGGGGGGAGGAAGCGAGAGAGCATGAGAACGATTTAGCAACATTCCTGGATTGTTCACATGCGAAGGATTCTGTATCGTGCCGACCGCGGGTGGGGCCCGGCGTACGAGCGGCGGGAATTTGCGGCAAGTCTTAGGAGGCAACCATGCGCGCGAGAGAAATGTTTTTGGGGTTCGCAGCGGGTGCGGCGATCATCATCGGCGCTGTGGGAGCAGGCTGCGGCGGATCGTCGGACGTGACTCCGACGCCGGACGCGTCGGCCGACGTCACGGTCGATCACGCGGTGACGGTGGACGCCTCCGTGGACACCGCGATGGACACCGCGCCGATGTGCGCGGTCGACGCGGACATCACGAAGTTCAACATCGATGCGGGCGCCGACGGCGGCGCGTGCATCGCTTGCGTGGAGACGCGCTGCGCGACGGCCATTGCCCAGTGCAACATGGACTGCGAGTGCAAGACCGCGTTCGTCGATTTCAACTCGTGCACCCAGATGGGCGGCTCGTTCATCAACTGCGCGATCTCGACGCTCGGGGGCATCAGCAATATGACGATCCAGATGGAGTTCCAGGCGTGCGCTCCGGCCTGCGCGGCGACGTGCGGGATTTCGCTCGGCGACGGCGGACGTGAAGGCGGCCGCGACGCGGCGAGCGACGCGCCGGACGACGGCGGCTGATTCGTTCGTTGCCGTAGTCGGAGACATCGCAGCGTGACGTGAGTGTCCCCGGACAGGCGGTCCGCTGTCCGGGACACCCCCCTCGACGCGCCAGCGCCGTGAAATCACGCGCACGCGGCAGTGGCTCTCGGATGACGAGATCCGCGTGAATCACGCTGAAATCGGTGTGAAAGACAGCGCGGTGCTATCTCCGAACAGTGAAATCGGTGTGAGTCACACCGATTTCGGCGTTCACGACGCGGAGCAGAGTCACCGCGCGTTCAGCCGCGCCCGATGATGCGCGACCCACGGCGCGAGCCGCGACCCGGTCTCCCCGACGCTCGCTTCCTTCTGCCCCGTCGCGCGCTCCATCCGTGCCGCCGCGATCGCCACCGCGACCGCGACCGCTTCGCGATCGCTCGCCGGCACCGCCGGGTACCCGAGCAGCACGTCCTTGTTCCGCTCGAGGAACCCCGTGTCGTAGTTGCCCGCCACGAAATCCGGATGCGCGAAGAGCTTGTCGTGGAACGCGAGGTTCGTGCGGATGCCCGTGACGACGTACTCGCTCAACGCGCGACGCATGCGCTGCACCGCGCGCTCGCGGTTCGGCGCCCAGACGCTCAGCTTCGAGATGAGCGGATCGTAGAAGCTCGAGATCGTGCATCCGGGATACGCGCCGCCGTCGTCGCGCACGCCCGGACCCGCGGGTGTCACGAGCTGATCGATGACGCCCGGCGACGGAAGAAATCCGCTCGCGGGATCTTCGGCGTAGACGCGGCACTCGATCGCCGCGCCGCGCGTCACGATGTCCTTCTGCTCGTACGACAGCTTCTCGCCCTGCGCGATGAGCACCATCTCGCGCACCAGATCCGTCCCCGTCACGAGCTCGGTGATCGGGTGCTCGACCTGCAAGCGCGTGTTCATCTCGAGAAAATAGAAGCTGCCGTCTTGCGCGAGGAGAAACTCGAACGTCCCGGCGGAGAAGTACCCGACGGCCTTCGCGCCCTTCACCGCGATCGCGCCCATCTTCTCGACGAGATCGCGCGGCGCGGCCGGCGACGGAGTCTCTTCGACGACCTTTTGGTTGCGACGTTGAATCGAGCAGTCGCGCTCGAAGAGGTGAATCGTGTTCCCGTCGCGATCGCCGAGCACTTGGATCTCGACGTGGCGCGGCTTCAAGATCGCCTTCTCGAGGTAGACGGTGTCGTCGCCGAAGAATTTCTTCGCTTCGCTCCGCGCGCGCTCCCACGCGTTCGCCATCTCGCCCGCGCTCTCGACGAGGCGCATTCCTTTTCCGCCGCCGCCGCTCGACGCCTTGAGCATCACGGGGAAGCCGATCTTCGTCGCGGCCGCCGTCGCTTCGTCCGACGTCGAGCACATCGCACCCGGAACGATCGGCACGCCGGCGTCGCTCATCTTCTGGCGCGCGGCGGTCTTCGATCCCATCTGTCGCATCGCGCTCGCGGGCGGACCGATGAACGTGATGCCAGCCTTCTCGCACGCCTCAGGGAGCAGCGGGTTCTCGCTCAAGAATCCGTAGCCGGGATGGATCGCGTCGCATCCCGCCTTCTTCGCGGTGTCGACGATCTTGTCGACGCGGAGATAACTCTCGCCCGCGGGCGGCGGACCGATCGGATGCGCTTCGTCGGCGACGCGCACGTGGAGCGATCCGCGATCGGCGTCGGAGTAGACCGCGACGGCGGCGATCCCCATCTCGTGCAGCGTGCGCGTGACGCGAACGGCGATCTCGCCGCGGTTCGCGATGAGGACTTTCTTGAAGGAGCGCGGCATGGACGACGACTATTAGATCCAACCGAGCGCGTAGTACACGGCGAAGCCGACGGCGGTGCTCGCGGCGTTCGCGGCGAACGACCACGCGAGCGGACGCTCGACGCCGAGCGCGCGCGCGTACGCCGCTTCGATCGCGATGACCAGCGCCTCGCCGACGACAACAGAGCTCCAGTAGCCGTGATGCCACATGGGCATGAAGATCCACCACAACAGCGGATGCGTGATCGCGCTCGCGCCGAACGCTTTCACGACGCGGAGCGGCTTCGTGTGCGCGCGCATCCAGATCGGAACCTCGACCGCTTGCGTCAACGTGAACGCGAAGACCCAGCTTCCGACCGCCGATTCACGCAGCCACACCGCGATCATCGACGCCTGAAGCGATCCGCGCCCGCGCGGTCGTCGTAGCTGAGAACGAAGGGTCGCGACGACGAGGGCGCTCCCATGAGTCTTTCGCAGGTCGGGGCCAAGGGCTGGGACGAAGGTTTGCATAGGAAGGGTCGAGGACCCAAGCGCATGCGAGAGGCCGTGTTCGCCGTCATCCACCGAGTGCCCGAGCGCGTCACGCCGGGAATGCTCCGCGTGGCGGGACGCCCGGTCATCGAGTGGCAGATCGAATGGCTCCTCGGCATGGGCGTCGACGGTGTGATCGTCGAAGTCGGCGATGATGCTGCGAGTGTCGAGGTCGCGGAGTGGGTCGGCACGCGGTACGGCGAGGGCACGGACGTGATTGTCGTCGCCGGCGAGGACGCGACGCGTCTCGGCGCGCGTGAAGCGGCGTGCCGCGCGGGCATCGGCGCGCTCCGTCCCATCCTCGCAATTCCTGCGGACATGATCGGCAATGGCGACTTGACGTACATGGTGCCGGTGCCGAATCCCTTCGGCGTCGTCGCGTTCTTCGACGTGCCGCCCGCGTTGGTGCGCAAGGTCAGCGGCGGCACCGTGCGGCTGATGCGTGCGCCTCTCGGCGTCGCGGGCGCGGCGTCGAAGAAGCGAGGTCAGCCGACGCCGGTGCACGGTCCGGGCTGGGCCGTGCGCGTGAAGAGCGCCGACGACGCCGTCGCGGTGACGAGCGCGGCGCGTCGGGGTGACCTGCCAGGGATCGACGTGGACGCGATTCCGAGCGAGGCCCCGAAGCGCGTCGCGTGAAGTAAATCGACCGGCGTTGTCACAGCCAAGCGGCGTCGCACGATGGTGTCGCATGAGGATGCGACTCGTCGTGCTCGCCGTCGTCGTTCTGGGCATCGGTTGCGAGCGCCCCCCGCCCGTTGCGCGCACGAGCACGACCTCGACCTCGACCTCGACCTCGACCTCGACCCCGACCTCGACCCCGACCCCGCCCACGCCCACGCCCACGCCCGCGCCCACGTACGATCTCGCCGCCGACCTCGCCTCCCGTCTCCTCGACGCCAAACGCGAGCTCGGCGACTCCACCCCCGCCTCCGTCGAAGCCGACGTCTTCGTCGTCGCCGGCCCCGGCGCCGCAGGCACCGTGAAGTTCATCCGCGATACCCTCGCCGCGTACTTCAACGGTCGCTTCGACAAGCGCCCCGCGCGCGCCGTCAGCGTCTACATGTTCGCGTCCGCGGCGCCCTACGATGCGTACTGCAAGAAGCGCTGGAACGAGCCGTGTCTCTCGCCGTACGGCTTCTACCATCCCGATCCGCGCATCATCGTGATGAACGCCGGCCCCGGCATCGGAACGCTCAGCCACGAGCTCGTCCACCCGATCGTCGAGACGGATTTCCCGCGCGCGCCGACGTGGATCAACGAAGGGATCGCGTCGCTCTTCGAAGCGCCCGTCATGCCGCGCGCCGGCGAGATCCACGGCGCGAAGAACTGGCGACACCCGCGCCTCCTTGCAGGCCTCGCCTCGCCCAAGGAGAAAGACGAGTCGCGTCTCGACGCGCTCTTCGGAATGACCGACGCGCGCTTTCGCGGAGACAACGAACGCCTGCACTACGCAACCGCTCGCTACGTCTGCCAGTGGCTCGACGCGCGCGGCGAGCTGTGGCCGTTCTATCGAGCGTGGCGCGACAACGTCGCGACCGATCCGACCGGCGCGCGCGCGTTCGCCGCGGTGACGAAGATGACGCCGGGGCAGGCGAGCGAGCTCTGGTTGAAGTGGGTGCGGAACATTTGAGCGCGGATCTTCCCCCGGTCATCCATCGGGGTGACAACGCGAATTCGGCGGCGTGTCGTGCGTCTGACGCGATCATGAAACGTGACTTCTCTTCGCTCGCCCTTGCGACGCTCCTCGCGGGCGGCGCGGCTTCGCTCGCAGGCATCGCGGCATGTTCCGGCACCGTCGTGGGCACGCCCCAGGACGCGGGCGCCTCCACCGACGCGGGCGCCTCCACCGACGCGAGCGCCGCCGATGGCGCGACGACGAACAGCGACTCGAGCATCGACGCAGGCTCGAACGCCGACGCGACGCCGACCACCCCGAGCGACGCCTCGCCGGACGCGTTGCCCGATGGATCGCCCGACGCACCGATCGACGGCGGCATGGCGCCGGATGTCGGCGCGCCTCCGTGCACGACCGCGCAGCGCACGCAACGCGCGGCCCACGCGATCGTGCAGCCGCTCGTCCCGCTCGCGAGCGCCGGCGGGCTCAATCTGTTCAGCGCGCCGATGCAGCCGCTCACGCTGCTCGAAGCGGAGACGGCGCTCTGTCCGGGCGACGACCTAGGCGATCTCTTCGGCGACGGTACGCGCGTGATGAGCTGGGGCGAGAGCACCGAGCTGTGGCTCGACTACAACCTGCAGACGACGAAGGCGCGCTTCTTCGTCGCGTATAGCGGGTACCTGGGCAGGATGACGTTCCATAGCCCCGACTCGGCGCACACGTACGTCGCGCAGATCAACCAACAGCTGACGAAGGACGGGCAGCTCTTCGTGCTCGACTGGCACGGCGCGGGCTTCGGCGCGACGATGGACGAGCTTTACCGCGCGATGCTCGCGACGTACGCGCCGGGGACTCCGCAGCCCGCGGTCGGTACGCTGTGCACGACGACGAACGCGTGCAAGATGGGGAGCTTCGGCGACGTCGGGTACGTCTACTTCAAGAGCCTCGGCGCGGCGATTTGGATCCTGAACATCAACGCCGCGCAGCCGTCGGCCAGCATTCCCTTTCGCTTGGACATCAACCTCGTCCCCTGACCTGGGCCCGCGGCGTCAGCGCGTGGGCAATCGCCGTTCGACGAAGAGCAGAGCGCACGCCGCGATCTCGAGGTGGCCGTGGAAGATCGCCGCGTTCAAGTATGCGTCGCGCGCGGCGACGAGGTTGACGAGCGCGTAGGCGCCGAAGCCGATCGCGCCGAGCGCGGCGGCGCCGAGGCCCCACGCTCCGACGTCGGTGCGGAGCGCACGGAACGACGCAGCCCAGGTGCGCGGCGTCGGTCGATCGCGATCCTCTTCGGGAATGAGGCGCAGCCACACCGTGTAGTGCATCGCTTGCGCGAACGCGTAGAGCGCGACGAGGCGGCCGCCGAACGTCGCGATCTCGAGCGGCACCATGCCGGCGCCGACTTGGTACGGCATCGTGGCGACGTCGGGCGCGGCGACGCCGAACAACAGAAGAGCGCAACCGATCGCGAAGAGCATCAGTGGGATCGCGTGGAGCTTCCCGTCGCGCCGTCGCCACGCCCACCAGAGTCCGACGGCGACGAAGTTGTGGAGGTGAGCGAACGCGAGGTCTGCGATGTCGCCGACGCGCCACGCAACCGCGAAGAGCGCGACGGCGGCCGCGATGCCGAGGGCGCGAACGACCACGCGACCGCGCGCGACCACGAGCGCGCCGCACGTCGCCACGAGACCCGCGCGCACGCCGCCGCCGAAGAAGCACGCGACGAGCGGGACGCCGACGAAGACGACGACAGGCCAACGCGCATGCAGCCGCGGGCGCGCGACGAGGTAGCGAACGTCGCTGACGACGTGGGGAACGCCGAGGACGATCGGGCCGAGCAAGAGGAGCCAGAGCGGCGCGATCGTGGTCATTGCGAACGCGGCGACGAGGAGCACCGTCGCGTAGAGCGCGACGCGCGGCTCGCGCTTCGCGACGAACGCCGGACCGATTCGCGCCACGGTCGCGAGCACGACGCGCCGCACGCGCTCGAGCGGACCGAACCACGTCTCTGCGCTCACGACGGACACGCCGAAAGCGTACACTCTCGAGTCCCCGATGGCCGATCGCAACCTCACCTTCGACTTCACCGCGCCCCCGCCGGAGCCTGCTCCCAAGGCGAAGGACGACGCGAAGAAGCCCGACGACGCGGCGCCGCGCGTGTTCAGCGTCGCCGAGCTCGATCGCGCGATCCGCGGCACGCTCGAGCGCAGCTTCGCGCCCTCGACGCTCGTCGAAGGCGAGGTCACCGGCGCGCGAGCAGCGCCGAGCGGACACATCTACCTAACGCTGAAGGACGAAGAGGAAGAGGCGACGGTCGACTGCGTCCTCTACAAGACGAGCTTGACGCCGCGGATGCGCGCGCTCCTCGTCGACGGCGCGCGCGTGCGCCTCCGCGGGCGTCCGACCTTTTGGCCGCCGCGCGGAAAGCTGCAGTTCGTCGCGGACCGCGCCGACGCGACGGGGAAGGGGGCGCTGCTCGAAGCGCTCGAACGTCTCAAGGCGAAGCTCGCGGCGGAGGGGCTCTTCGCAGCGGAGCGAAAACGGACGCTGCCGATCGAGCCGCGCGTGATCGGCGTCGTCACGAGCGCGAGCGGCGCGGCGATCCACGACGTCTGCCGCGTCGCGTTTCGGCGCGGAGGCGCGCGGATCCTTCTCGCGCCGGCGCTGGTTCAGGGCGTGGGGGCGCCCGAATCGATCCGACGTGCGCTCCTCGCGCTCCAGCGCGTCGCCGACGTCGACGTGATCATCGTCGGGCGGGGCGGCGGATCGAGCGAAGACCTCGCCGCGTTCAACGACGAGGCGCTCGTTCGTGCGGTCGCCGCTTGCCGCGTGCCGGTCGTGAGCGCGGTCGGTCACGAGGTCGACGTCACGCTCACGGATTTCGCGGCCGATGCGCGCGCCGCGACGCCGTCGCAAGCCGCCGAGCTCCTCGTCCCCGACACGCGCGCGCGACGCGAGCGCCTCGCGCAGGCGCGCGCACGGCTCGCACGCGCGATCCGCGGCCTCGTCACCGAGGGCAAGGTGACGCTCGGCGAGATCCAGAACAAGCTCGGCGATCCGCGCCTCGCGATCGCATCGCACCAGCAGTCGCTCGACGATCTCGGCGCGCGGCTCGAGAAGACGACGCGCGTTGCGATCGCGAAGCGGCACGACGTGCTCTCGCGCGCACAAGAACGCCTCGCGTACGTTCACCCGCGCGCCGTCGTGTCACGCGATCGCGCGTCCCTCGTGCGCGTGTCGGATAGGCTCGCGGTCGTGATGCGCGGCGCGATCGAGCGGCGTGCGGGCGCGCTCGGCGCGGCGGGGGCGCGCCTCGATGCGTTGAGCCCGCTGAAGGTGCTGTCGCGCGGGTACGCGATCGCGACGACGGCCGATGGGCGCGCGGTGCGCGGCGCGAGCGACGTGCGCGCGGGCGATCGCGTGCACGTGCGCGTCGATGGGGGGCGCTTCGACGCCGAGGTCACGGACGTCGAGGAGCTGGCGAGTCGCCGAAACGCGGGCGACGCGTGAGCGACGCCGCGAAGAGGTTCGCGCTCCTCGGCGATCCCGTCGCGCACTCGAAGAGTCCGGCGATGCACGCAGCGGCGTACCGGGCGCTGCGGATGCCGCACGTCTACGAGGCGATCCGCGCGACGCCCGACGAGCTCGCGAGCTACGTCGCGCGTCTGCGCGCAGGGAAGTTCGCCGGCCTCAACGTCACCGTCCCGCACAAGCAACGCATCCTCGATCACGTCGACGCCGTCGACGCGAGCGCCGTCGTCTGCGGCGCCGCGAACACGCTCGTCCTCCGCGCCGACGGCTCCGTGCGCGCCTACAACACCGACGCCCCCGCGCTCGCCGCCGAGATCACCGCGCTCGCGCCCG
>JAYVXB010000718.1:0-3477 GCA_043785585.1 Deltaproteobacteria bacterium
ATCCTGATTCTCGATCCGCGCCAGCACCGGTCGCAGCTCCCGCAGCACCTCCAGAATGACATCGTAGATTCGAAGCATCGTGCTCTCCGTGGTTCACCCCCGCGTGATCTCGCGAGAGGCGTAAACACCGAGCCGTCGAGCGCAGACCTCGTCAATGCTGCGAGCGCAGCGAGCACCGCCGAAGGCGGCTCGGCATTGACGCGGTCGAGCACGACGGCAAGATGAAACTCCCGAGCGAGCCCCGTTCACGTTCACGCAGCACGTTCACGCAGCACGTTCACGTGCACGTTCACGCAGCACGTTCACGTTCACGTTTACGTTCACGCGCGTGGGCGTGCGGCGTGGGCGTGCGCGTGGGCGTGCGCGTGCGGCGTGCGCGTGCGCGTGCGCGTGCAGCGTGGGCGTGCAGCGTGCGCGTGCCCGGGCGCGCGGCCGTCGCGTGCCCCTCCCAGCCGCCCCTCACCCTCCCGCCGGCAAATGCTTCCGGCACTCCTTCATCATGTCCTCGTAGATCGGCTTCATCTCCGGCGAGTCCCCCGTGCTCTGGATCTCCCCGAGGCTCGCGCGCGTGCTGATCGACTTCCACGCGCACGCGCAGAATGCGTCCCTCCCGGGCTTCTGCGTGCACTCCTTCAGAAAGCCCGCGCGCATCGACGTCGCGGAGAGCTTCGACGAGCACGCCTTCGCGCCCGTCCGTATCGCGCCGTTCAGCTTCGGCGTGATCTCTTGCTGCTCGAACTCCGCCGGCGAGAGGACCTTGCGGAGCTCGGTGTACATGCAGACGCAGTAGCTTTCGAGCTGCTGCGGATCGCCTTTTTTGCACCCGTTGACGAATCCTTCGCGGAGCGTCGCCTCGGGCATCTTGTCGGAGCACGCCTTCGAGACGCCCGCCTTGATCTTCGCCATCGTCTCTTCGCTCGGCTTCTCGTCGTTCGCGAGCTCTTCTGGCGTGAACATCTTCGCCATCGCGCCCCACGCGCACTCGCAGTACGCGCCGAGATCCGGCGTCGTCGCGCAGCCGGTGACGAAGCGCCGGTGCGAGGCCTCGACGTCGGGCGCGCCGGATTTCTTCGGCGGCTCCGACGGCGTTCCCTCTTCGCCGCCCGTGTGGGCGTCGGGCTTGGCGGCGTTGCCGCCTGCGCAGCCGAGGATCGTGAGGAGGGCGAGGGCGACGGGACCGAGGATGCGCATCGGTCCGATGTACGCGCGCGCATCGCGATGTCAATTCGCGCGCGCGACGATCGCCGACCTCGTCGCGACCTCCTCGGTGTAGCCCACGAGCTACTACGACCCGCTCCGGACCTCCTCGGTGTAGCCCACGAGCTACTGCGACCCGCTCCGGACCTCCTCGGTGTAGCCCGCGAGCTACTGCGACCTCGTCGGGACCTCGTCCGAGCTCGTCCCCGCGTGTCGCCGCGCCATCGCCACGGCCTCGTCGTGCACCGCGCGACGCAGCGACGCGGGCTCGATGACCTCGGCGAACGCGCCGAAGCCGAGGACCCACGTCTTCACGTCCTCGGTGCCTTCGACCGTCATCGTCGCGACGATCCCGCCGTCGTCCCGGCGCGCGAACCGCTGCGTCGAATGCCACCGCCGCCGCCGAACGAACTTCGCCACCTTTGCGTCGAAGCGCACGCGCACGCGCGTCTTCACTCCGCGGATGATCCCGAACGCGAGGCCGCGCACGCTCGAGGGATCGTAGTCGCGCGGGTAGTCGAACGCGTCGCCCTTGCGCCACGCGATCTTCTTGAACCCATCGAGCGCGAACGGTCGGACCGGCCCGTTCGCATCGTCGATGCCGACCACGTAAAGGCCCTTCCGAAAGACCATCAGCGAGTACGGGCGCATGACGAAGCGCGTCTTCTTTCCGTCACGTCCGGCCACGTAGACGCAGTCGAGCTTCTCTTCGCGCAGGAGAGCTGTGACGAGCTGATCGACGTCGTCGAGCCTGCCTTCGTATTCGTACGCGGCCTCGTTCACGTCGAAGAACTTTCGGTCGAGGTTCTTCGCGGCGAGAAAATCTTTGCGCTTCAGGATCGCCTCGAGCTTCTCGAATACCGCGTCGAGATCTTCCTTGAAGCCCGTCCCCTGAAGAAAATCGAACACGCGACGCGACAGAAAGAGCGTCACCATCTGCTGCGTCGTCAGGCGCACCGACTCGTGGCGCGCGCTCGGCATCAGCCGCCAGATCTTGCGCCGTCCGTCCTGGGCTTCGTAGAGCGGCACGCCCGCGGCCTCGGTCGCGCGCAGGTAGCGGATCGCCGTCCGCACGGAGCAGTCGAGTCGCTCGGCGAGATCGTAGACGGTCGCTCCGCCGGTCTCGTTGAGGATCGACTGCAGCATGAGCAGGCGCGATGCGGGCGCGTACTCGATGTCCTTCGGGGGTCTCTTCGCGAGCTTCGAGCTGGATTTACGGGGCGCCATGTCTGTCAGGTTTTGTCATAGCAAGCCCGTAGTGTCTCTCCAACGCAGGAACGGTTCCCGCGGAGCACCAACGAAACACGGATCACGAAACACGGAGTCTCATCATGGCCGGTTCGAAGCATCGCAAGTCCCGCATCGTCAACGTCGCTCTCGCCCCGGTGGGCGGGGCTCACCCCCTTCCGCCGGTCGGCGTCCCCACGCCGCCCATCGGTTGGATCCCCGTCAAGCTCGGACGCAGCCGCCAGGTCGCGCCCCCGCTGAAGGCGCAGGTGGACCAGGCGACCTCCGCTGCCGAGGAGCTGCGCGCGTCCCACGCGTACGCAGACTTCCTCGGCTCGAAGGTGCCGCCCGCCGGCGACATCGCCAACGCGCTCGACTTCTCGGCTCACTGGAGCCGTGAGGTCGCCGCCGCCGAGGCCTGGCTCGCGTTCGCGAAGCACCAAGCGGTCCTCGCTTGGACCTTCACATTCGGCCAGCTCGAGGCGGTGAAGGTGCCGCTCGCGCTGGAGAGCGCACGCGATCCTGCGTTTTCGAACGAGCTCTTGGCGTTCAAGAGCCTCGTGACCGCGCGCACGTCGAGCGCGAAGCGCGCCGTCGCGAACCGCGAGGCGCGCATCGTGCGCGCGTCGACCAAGGCGACGACGAAGCCCACAACGCCGCCGGCGCCCGCGCCGGATGGCGTTGCGGGCGCCGCTCGTGCGTGACGGCGTAGCACCCACAACTGAATAGCCTCACCCAACCGCCGCAGTCGACACGGCGGAGACGGCCCGCCGAGAGCGGGCCTTTTTCATTTTGTCGACTGCCCGCGAACGGCGCGCATCCAGACCTTGTCCCACGTTCACGCGCACGCCCACGTTCACGCGCACGCGCACGCGCACGCGCACGCCCACGTTCACGCCCACGTTCACGCGCACGCGCACGCCCACGCCCTCAGTTCACCCGCGTCTTCTGACAAACCCCCGCGACGCAATCGACGCCCGCGCCCGCGTTGCAGCAGTCCGCGCCCGTCGTGCACTTCTCGCCGATCTGATGGCACCCGCCCGGCTGATCCAC
>JAYVXB010000719.1:0-11173 GCA_043785585.1 Deltaproteobacteria bacterium
CGACGCGAGCCCGCCGCGAAACGCTTCGACCTGCTTCCCGAAGTCGGCGTAGCTGGTCCATTGCCAGCTCCCTCCGCGCTTCGTGCCGAAGAGCTCGCGATGACCGAAGCTTTTGATCGCGTGGTCGTAGATGTCCGTCAGGGTTTCGAACCGCGGTGTGAAGGCCATGATCCGCGAGAGTAGAACCGCGCCGCACGATGTCAACGCACCGCGGCGTCCGGTCTCGTTTCCGCCGTCCACTCTCTGGGGCTTTGGGGGCGAAGGGACTAGACTGAGATGCGGCATGGGAGACGTGTTCGACAAAGCGAAGGCACTCCAGTTCGCGTGGCGACTCGTGCGACCCGACGAGACCATCGATCTCGAGGCGCCCGACGAGGCGCCGGGGCGAAAATTGGCGCCGTGGGAGGACGACGATGTCGACGACGGCCCCCCCACGATCGAGCAGGTCGAGGTGCGCGCCGAGGCGCGTGCGGTGTGCGCGCGCATCGAGGTGATGGTCGAGCACGCATGGCACCTGACCGACGTGGCGGCGCAGGTCGCGGCGACGGACAAGATCGCGCGGCAGGCCGGGAAGGTCGACGTGCAGCTCTCGGCGATGGAGGGGCGCGAGGGGGTGCGAATGGCGCGCCTCTTCGTGCGCCACTACCACGAGCTGTCGCGCGCGGGGCGCAAGGGGGCGGTCGATGCGTGCTTCTGGGTCGAGCTCGGGCACGCCGAGCTCGGCGAGCTGATCGTCGAGATGGTGCGCTCGGGCAACGAGCGGATCGCGTCGGCGATCGGCATGAGCTACGAGGCGCTCGAAGCCGTCGATTTCGACAAGGGGCGCCTCGCGCTGCGCCTCGCCGAGCTCCTCGACACGGCGAAGTCGTGGACGGTGCGCGAGCTCGCGGCCGATTGGATCTCCGCAGGCGACGTGTCGGGCGTTCGCGCGGTGCTGCGTCGCGCGATCCGTCTGCCGCACATTCAGATTCGTTCGCGCGCGCTCCACGCGCTGGAAGATCTCTCGCCGCCCGCGCTCGACGCCGACGACGTCATCTTCTTGCTCGAGGATCACGTCGATCGGCGCGTCTCCTCCGACGACGACGATCTCGAGGCGATCGATCTCTTGGACTACGCCGAAGCGCTCGCCGCGGCGGTCGTCCGACTCAAGCCTCCGGGGGGCACGTGGCCGCTCCTCC
Source organism: Deltaproteobacteria bacterium (assembly GCA_043785585.1). Classification (GTDB taxonomy): domain Bacteria; phylum Myxococcota_A; class Polyangia; order Polyangiales; family Polyangiaceae; genus JBBQXV01. Next base: position 1,179 of record JAYVXB010000719.1, read on the forward strand.
GCATCGCGGATCCCGATCACCACCACGGCTGGCGCGAGGCGCTCGATCGCGATTGGGCGCTCGGCACGCTCGCGGCGGCGTACCCGGCCGACGCGATGGGCGCGATCGACGAGCTCGCGAAGAGCTGGCGCGTCCACGAGCGCAAGACGGCGGTCGACGCGACGCTCAAGCTCCCGTGGGACGACGCGCGCCCGCGTCTCCTCGTGCTCGCGGCGGACGGCTCGCCCGAAGTGGCGGAGCGCGCGCGCGACGGCTGGCTCGATCGAACCGCGACGCGCTGCCCGGTCGAAGAGACCGCGGGCCTGATGACCGATCTGCTCGGCTCGCCCCCGCCGCCGCCGTCGGACAAGCTGCTGTCGCGCCTCGTGGCGTTGAAGAGCGGCTCGGTGGAGGCGCGCGCGGCGCTCGTCGACGTGCTTCTGCGCGAGGCGCCGGATCGCGAAGCGCTCGTGCTCTTGCTCTTCGCGCTCGCGGACGACGCGCTCCTTCGCGGCGGGCACGGGCGGCGTCTGCCGTACGACGAAGGGCGCTGGGGACGGCGGCTCGTGTCGGCGTTCGGTGCGCCGGCGATCGAAGGGCTCTGCCAGCTGTGCGCGCGCTACCCGCACCCAGAAATCTACGGTTGGTTCTACGTCCTTCACGATTTGCTCGCGGACGGGACGATCAAGCGACGCGACGCGGGTCCGCTCTCTCGGCTCGCGAAGCGATTCCTCGACGCGGACGTGTCGGCGCACGCGGCGCTCGACGTGCTCGAGAAGACGCTCGGGAAGATCGAGCTGCGCGATCTCCATTTGAAGATGCTCCTCGAAGGTCATCCCTCCGCGTGGCGCGCGCCGTCGGCGCTCATCGGCGAGAAGCGCGATCCCGAGCTCGATCGACGCCTCACCGAAGCGATCGCAAAGAAGCTCGCCGCGGGCGATCACGCGACGCTCGACACGATCCTGTACGTCGCGAGAAAGCGCGAGCTCCCGATCGCGTTCGACGCCGCGACCAAGCTCTTCGAGGGGATCAGCGACGGGCGCGCGGCCGACGACGTCGACGAGCACGAGCTCGACGCGCTCGAAGAGGCGGGGCGCATCCTCGACGAGTCGGGGCGGCTCGACGACGCCTGGTTCGAAGCGGCGCTCGCCGAGCCCGAGACGCTGCGCTTCCGCGTCGCCGTGCAGATGCCGCGCGTGCGCACGAAGCGCTGGCGTCCTCACCTCGAGCGGCTCATGGCGTCGACGGCGCGGGACGGCGCGGCCGCGGTCGAAGCGGCGCGCACGCTCCTCTTCGCGCGCCCGCCGATCTCCCGGACCGATCCGCGCCTCCTCGAGGTCGCCGATCGCGCGCACCCCGCCGCGCGCGCCGCGCTCCTCCACGATCTCTGGATCCGCGGATGCCCCACGCGCCGCATCGCGCCGCACGTCGCGCGCCTCGTCGCGACGGCGACCGAAGCGGAGATCGAGCCGCTGTACGACATGCTCGATCGCCTCTCGCCGCGCGTGCTCCGTCGCCTCGTCCCCGCGATCAAAGACCAGGAGGTCCGCGCGTTCGTCGCGTCGCTCGTCGGCCCGTCGGACGAGGCGACCGAGTGGGTGACCGAGGGCGCCGGCGACGCCTAGGTGCTATGAGCAGCGCCGTGGCGCTCCGTTACCTCGTCCAGACGTTCGGCTGCCAGATGAACGTCCATGACTCCGATCGCATGGAGGAGGTGTTGCGCGCGCACGGCTGGCAGTCCGTCGCGACGGCGGAGGACGCGGATCTCATCGTCTTCAACACGTGCAGCGTCCGCGAGAAGGCCGAGCAGAAGCTCCGCAGCGAGGTCGGCAAGCTCGCGCCGCTGAAGCTCGCGCGGCCGGACCTCGTCGTCGCGGTCGCGGGGTGCGTCGCGCAGCAAGAGGGCGAGAAGCTCCTGTCGCGCGTGAAGCACATCGACTTGGTGATCGGTCCCGACAACGCGGCCGAGCTTCCCGAGCTCGTGATGGCGCAGCTCGGCGGCTCGCCTCCGACGGCGCGCACCGTCTTCGACGTCGACACGCCGCGCTTTCTTCCGTCGGCGCCCGAGCCGGGGCGCGTGCCCGTCGCCGCGATGGTGACGACGATGAAGGGATGCGACGAGCGGTGCTCGTTCTGCGTCGTGCCGTACACGCGCGGGCCGGAGCGGTACCGGCCGGCGGCGGAGATCGTCGGCGAGGTGCGGCGTTGGGTCGACGCGGGCGCGCGCGAGGTGCTGCTGCTCGGTCAGACCGTCGACAGCTACCGCGACGCATCGCTGCCGCCGCCGGTCAGCGACGATCCCGACGAGAGCCAGTTCCCTTCCCTCCTCCGGATGATCGCGCGCGAAGTCCCGAAGCTCGCGCGCCTCCGCTACACGAGCCCGCACCCGCGGCACGCAACGCCGTCGCTCGTCGCGGCGCATGCCGAGATCGACATCCTCGCGCGCCACGTGCATCTGCCGGTGCAGTCCGGAAGCGATCGCGTCTTGAAGCGGATGATCCGGCGCTACACGCGCGCCGAGTACGTGCAGCGTGCGCGCGCGCTCTTGGCCGCGCGTCCCGACATGACGATGTCGACGGACGTCATCGTCGGCTTCCCGGGCGAGACCGACGACGACTTCGACGCGACGCTCTCGCTCGTCCGCGAGATGGGCTTCACCGCGCTCTTCGGCTTCAAGTACTCGCCGCGCCCGCTGACGCCGGCGTTGAAGCTGAAGGACGACGTGATCGAGGCGGTGAAGAGCGAGCGGCTCGCGCGCCTCTTCGAGACGATCGAGACGCAAGGTCGCGCGCACCTCGCGTCGCTCGTCGGGACGCGGCAGCGCGTGCTCGTCGAGGGGCCGAGCAAGACGGGCGAGGGCATGGTGACGGGGCGCACGGAGCGGAGCGAGATCGTCCACGTCGCGGCACCACCGGACCGATCGATCGTCGGCAACGTCGTCGAGGTCGACATCGTCGCGGCGAACAAGCACTCGCTGCAAGGCGCGCTCACGGCGGATGCGGTCGCGGCTCTTCCGCGCGACATCTCGAACGTCGAACGCGCGACGCGACGCATGCTGCCGCTCCTCGCGCGAACCGACTGACGGGAGAACGAGAGGGGTTTTACAGGAAGATCAGAAGGTCGGAAGGATGAGATTGGTTCTGACTGGTCCGACAAAACCTTCCGATCTTCCGACCTTCCTGTAAAAAATCTCTCTCTGGTTTCTGGATCTCGCGCCATGCGCTAGGAGAGCGCGATGCCCATCTATGAGCTCAGCGGAGTGCGGCCCGTCCTCGGCAAGGATGTCTTCGTCGCGCCCAACGCGACGGTCATCGGCGACGTGCACCTCGGCGACGAGGCGGGTATCTGGTTCGGCGCCGTTCTCCGCGGCGACTACTACCCGATTCACGTCGGCGCGCGCTCGAACATCCAAGACAACTCCGTCGTCCACATCACGGCCGACGAAGCCGAGACGCGGATCGGCGACGACGTCACGATCGGGCACGCCGCGATCATCCACGGCTGCACCATCGGCGATCGCTGCCTCATCGGGATGGGGAGCATCGTGCTCGACGGCGCGGTCATCGGCGACGACTGCTTCGTCGCGGCGGGATCGCTCGTCACGCCGGGCACGCACATTCCTGCGCAGTCGTTCGTGCTGGGGAGCCCCGCGAAGGTGAAGCGCGCGATCAGCGACAAGGATCTCGAGTGGATTCGGCACGCGAGCCGCGTCTACGTCGAGTATGCGCGCGCGTTTCGCGGCGGGTGCAAGGTCATCGGGTAGGCATCGCCACTCGCTCGCGACCACGTGCTCGCGGCGGCGGGTCCTCCCGCAGGGTCGACTCGGCGCTTTGCGCCGACGGCGTACGACACAGGGCGGGTCCCCCCGCCGCCGCTGCGCGCGTGGTCGCGAGCGAGTGGCTCTTTTTCTTGGGGTCCGCGTGCACTTCGGGGACGACGCAGCGGCTCGAGGCAGTCGGATCGGGGAGCGCGTCGTGAGTGCGATCCGCGGGAGGTTGGACCGCCAAGACGCGAAGACGCCAAGCGGGGCCTTCCTTGGCGTCTTCGCGTCTTGGCGGTCCAACCACCTTCTACGGCACGCTGACGATCGTCAGCTTCACCTTCACGACGCCCGCGCGGAGCATTCCGAGCTTTTCGGCGGCGCCGCGGGACAAGTCGATGATGCGCCGCTCGTTGCCCCACGGGCCGCGATCGGTGATCCGCACGCGCACGCTCTGACCGGTGTCGACGCGCGTGACGTCGACCCACGTCCCGAACTTGAGCGTGCGATGCGCGGCGGTCATCGCCGACGGATCGAAGCGCTCGCCGTTCGCGGTCTTGTGGCCGGCGAGCTCCTTGCCGTACCAGGTCGCGAGGCCCTCGTTTGGAGGGGCGTCGCGCGGCGCGCGGCCCTCGCCTTCTGCTTCGGTCGCGTTGGTCGGGATCGTCGACGGATCGCTCGTGATCGACTCGCGGTGCACGCAACCGACGACTGCGAGCGCTAGGGCGACGGCGACTGCGGAGCGCATCGAACCAGCATAGGGAACGCTGGAGATTTTTACAGAAGATCGGAAGATCGGAAGGTGGGGAAGGATTCATCAAAACTTCCGACCCTTCTGATCTTCCCACCTTCTGTAAATCTCCCTCTCGCGAAGCCGACGCGCGCTACGTCCCGGAAGACTGCTTGGTCGGCGCAGGCGTCACGGTGGGCGCCGGCTTCGTCGACGCGGCATCTCCCCCCGCGCCGCCCTTCCCTGTCGCCCCCGCGTTCTTCTTCCGCGCCTTCTTCGGAGCCTGCACCTTCGCCGGCTTCGCGAAGACCGAGGTGAACGTCTCCTCTTCGTCGATCCACGCCGCGGCCGCGAGCGTCTTCAGGCGGCGGAACGACTCGTCCCACGCGAGCACCACCGGCTCCAGCGATCGCTGCGCCTTGCCGAGGACGAGGCCCGGCTTGCTGATCGCACCAAGCGCCTTCGCGACCGCGTCCGCGCGCTGCGCAAGCGTCTTCGTCGCCGCGCTCACGGCCGCCGCGACGCGCTTCGGCTTGAGCTTCTTCGCGAGCGCGCGCGACTCCTTCACCTTGCGCGCGTATCCGAGCTTCGCGAGCCTGGCGGGCGTGTGCTTCGAGAACGCGGCGAACGGATTCTGCCGCGTGCCGACGTTCGCCCCCGCGATCGCGTTCGCGAGCCCGAGGACCGCGGCGGTGAGCTGTTTGTCGACGCCGATGACCTGCTCCTCGGCGTGCGATCGCTCGCTGTGCGCGTCTTCGACCGCCGTCGTCGCCGCCTTCAGCGCGGAGTGTGCCTTTCCGAACGCGGCGAGCGGCGCCTTGAGCGCGGAGGGGACCTTTTGGCCTGCGAAGCGATCGATCACGATCGAACCGAGGACGCGTTTTGCCGATGCGCCGGCGGGAACGACGCTGACGCCGCTCTTTTTCTTCTTCTTCGGGGTGGCCATGGCGCGTTTGTAGCGTTTGTGGCGTCGGACGCGCAAGCGCGAACGCGAGGTGGGCGCATTTTGGCGACCGCGTGTCGTGCGATAGCGCGGAATCGATGAAATCGCGTCACCGCGCCACCGGCGGCGAGCGCGACGCGCCGACTACGCGCCAATGCTCGCGTGGCGATGATTCCGATTACGTCATTTCGCGCATGTCCGTCGCAGAAGAGCCACTCGATCGGGACCGCGCGCGCAGCGGCGGCGGGAGGACCCGCCCCTGTCTCGTACGCCGTCGGCGCGAAGCGCCGAGTCGACCCTGCGGGAGGACCCGCCGCCGCGAGCACGTGGTCCCGAGCGAGCGGCGATCGCTCCGTTGGAGCGTTGCCCTAAAGCGCCTTCCCCATCGCGTGGTACCCCTTGTCCACGTAGACCACCGTCCCCGTGATCCCGCTCCCCAGCGAGCTCGCGAGAAACGCCGCCGTCGCGCCGACCTCGCGCGCCGTCACCGCCTCCGGCAGCGGCGAGTTGACCTTGCAGTACTCGATCATCGTCCCGATGAACCCGATCGCGCTCGCCGCGCGCGACGCGAGCGGCCCCGCGCTGATGCAGTTCACGCGGTGCCCCCAGCGTCGCCCCGCTTCGAACGCGAGGACGCGCGTGTCGCTCTCGAGCGCCGCCTTCGCGCTCGACATGCCGCCGCCGTAGCCCGGGATCACGCGCTCGCCCGCGAGGTACGTCAGCGACACGAACGAACCGCCTGGACGCACGAGCGGCCCGAGCCGCTGCACGAGCGCGACGTTCGAGTACGCGCTGACGCCGACCGCCGAGAGGTACCCCTTGCGGCTCGTCTCGAGGAGCGGGTTCTTCACCTCGCTCCCGTTCGCCAAGCTGTGCACGACGATATCGAGGCACGGCGCCTCGCCGAAGTCGGCGCGGAGCCGCGCGACGGTCCCGTCGATGCTCACGTCGCCGTGCTCCTTGTAGCGCTTGCTCTCACGCACGTCGGCGGGGACGTCGGCGAACGTGTCGTACTCCGCGTCGAACGGGTAGACCTTCTCGAACGCGAGCTTCGTTCCGTCCGCCATCGCGAGCGACTCGTCGAGCTTCCCGCGGCGAAGCAACGTCGTGAAGATCCCGAGCGCCGGCGGCCACGTCCCGACACAGACCGACGCACCCGCTTCAGCGAGCGCGTGCGCGATCGCGAACCCGAACCCACCGTCGTCCGCGACCCCCGCGACGAACGCCCGCTTCCCCTTGAGATCGATCGAGAGCATGCGGCTCGATACACCGCCTTCACGCGGAAGTGGCCGGAAATTCGATCGCTTTCGAGGCGTAACGCACGCGTAACAACGAGCCGTTTCGGTCGCGCGTTACGCCGATCGTTACGCTGTTACACCCGTGAACGAATGGTCGCGCCCGAGCGGAAACCCGCCAGAAACGTGGACGTTCGTGGGTCCACCCCGGTGTCGCACCTTCTGGCACGGCGGCTGCTCTAGGGCCCGTCGCCAGCGCGTTTCTGCCTGGCACTTCTCGAAGAGGCGCGCGCGTCGCGCCGACATGCAGACGGGAGCATCACGATGGGTCAGGCAGCTTTGGCGGTTTCGGTTTCGGTCGCGCGTCCGCAGCAGCGTCACGACAGCGGCATCTTCAAGATCGCCCTCCCGCGCGTCCCGGCCAGCGAGCTCGACGAGGCGGGTCTCGTCGATGCGATGATCGCGAACTCTGCGCAGGGCTGGCGCGAGTTTCAGCGCCGCTACGATCGCTTGATCCTCCGCTGCATCACCAAGGTCACCAAGCGCTTCGCGTGCGTCGGCCAAGAAGACATCCGCGAGATCTACGCGCAGCTCCTCGTGTCGCTCCTCTCGAACGAGAAGAACAAGCTTCGCACCTTCGATCCCGAGCGCGGCAACCGCTTCTCGAGCTGGATCGGGCTTCTCGCCATCCACGGCGCGTACGACTACCTCCGCGGGATGCGCCGCGAGCCGCAGAAGGAAGTGCTGACCGAGGCGAGCGACATGTGCTCGGACTTGCCCGATCCGTACGAGCAGACCGCGCAGCGCGAGCGCGCCGACATCGCCGCGAAGGTCATGGCGGGATTCAGCGAGCGCGATCGCACGTTCGCGGCGCTCTACTTCGGTGAGGGGATGGCGCCGGAGCAGATCGCGACGCGGATGAACATCAGCGTGAAGACGGTCTACTCGAAGAAGCACAAGATCCAGTCGCGGCTCGAGGCGATGCTCGGCGCGGACGCCTGCGCGGCGTGAGGGCCGAAGCGGGGCGCGCCGGAGCGAGCGCGACCGGTCGGGAAACGCACGCCGTTCCCGGCGGGCCGTCCTTGTAGTAAGGGCGTACGCTACGCCATGCCGCAGCTCCGCTTTCTCCCCCTCGCCGCCGTCACCGCCGTCCTCGCCGTCGCTTGCAGCTCCCAGAGCGGCGACCCGCATTCGATCGTGACGCCCGATCCGCTGGGTAACGGCGCACGCATTCGCGACATCACCGACCCGACGCTCGCGACGCACCCGAAGGCGTCCCCGAATCCCGTCGGCGGCGTCGTCGTGAACCAACAGACGCACGTGACCGGCGCGACGGTGCTCTGGAACGATACGTTCGACGAGACGGGCGACGGCAAGAGCCGCGGCACGCTCTTCGTCCAGGACATCGGGCCGCAAGGAGATCACCCGACGCCGTACTCGGGGATCGGCATCTTCTCTCCCGCCTACGTGCCCGCGGATCTCCGCGTCGCGCCCGGCGACATCCTCGACTTCGCCGGTCCGTACCAAGAGCGCAACAGCATCGGCTCCGCGCACTTCCCGGTGCCGCAAGTGCTCTCGCAGCTCTCGGGCCCCGTCGGTACGTTTCGCTACGAGTACAAGGTCCCCGATCCCGCCGTCATCACCAGCGTCGATCTCAACGCCTACGACACCGGTCGAAAATGGCTGGGGATGCTCGTGACGATCAAAGACGTGACGGTGCTCGGCGGGCAGCTCGATAGCAGCGGACGCCGCGTGACGTACGCGATGAGCGCCGGGACGGGCGCCGGATCGATCTCGAACGAGCTGTACGATCTCAAGTTCGACAAGTACCCGGCCGGCACGCAGTTCAAGTCGGTGACGGGGATCGTGACGTGGTTTTACAGCTACCACGTCGCGCCGCGCACCCCTGACGACTTGGTTCAATGAGGTTTCGCGCGCTCGTGCCGGTGGCGCTCGCCGGCACCGCGTGCCTCGCCGGCACGGCGTGCGCGACGAACTCGGTACCGGGTCGGGCGGTCGACGGGCGCGGAGGGCGCGGGGCGACGAACGTTCGGGTCGCGCGTGATCGGCCGCCGCTCGCGGTCGTGGCGCGGGACGGTGACGCGCGCGGCGCGGTGAGCGTCGCGGTGACGACGAGCGGGATCGCTCCGGAGCGCGGCGCCGAGGCCGCGGTCGCGCTCGCCGGCGTGATCGAGGCACGGCTCGCGGCCAAAGGGATTCGCGACGCCACGGTGGTCGGCGGGTGGGACGGGTACCGCGTGCGCGCGCTCGTCGCGAGCGATGCGGACGGCGCGTTGCTGACGGAAGCGTTGCGCGCGGCGATGCTCACGACGATCGAGGGCGACGCGCAGGCGCTCGCGTCGGCGAAGAAGAAGGTCGCGGCGCTCGCGCGACGACCGCTGCCCGATCCGGCGCTCCTCGAGGCGACGCGATGCACCGGCGAAGCGTTCGGTCTCGCGAAGGCGTCCGACGGACCGAGCGCCGTGGAGCTCGAGGCGTGGCGGAAAGCGGCGCACGGACTCGGGCGCGTCGCGTTCGCGACGGCCGGCGGCGACAAGCTCGCAGAGGCGGTGAGCGCGGCGATCGCGCGCGCCGACGCATGGCCCACGGCGGCGGCGATCCCGCGTGAGCCATGGCCGACGGACGCGCGCGCCGAGGTGTACGAAGCGACGGGGACGGTGGCGCCCGGCGGCGTGCGAGCGACGATCGTGGTCCGCACGCCGACGGCGGCGCAGGCAGTGATGGCGGCGGGTGCGCTCGGCGATCCGCACGGGCCGCTGGTGTCGCGTCTCGGCGCGCTCGATGCGCCGGGACGGGTCCGCGACGTGACGGCGGCGGCGCACGCGTCGGGAGGGTGCGTCACGGTGACGATCGACATCGGTGGGCGCGAGCTCGCGGGCGATGCGTCCGGTCGGATCGCGACCGCCGTCGCGCTCGCACGGCAAGAGCTCGCGGTCGAGGTGACCGAAGCGCCGAGCGACGCGTCGGCGGCGCGCGCAATGGCGACGCGCGCGAGCGATCCACGCGACGCGGCGGAGCGCGCGGCGTGGTGGACGCTGAGCACACCGCGCGACGGCGCGCCGACGCTCGCCTACGCGATCGCGATCGGACTCTCGCCCAGTCGTGACACCGCGCCGACGGACGCGCTCGCGATGCGCGCGACGGCCATCCGTGCGGATCTCGATCGCGCGACGGTCGCGTGGCACTCGCCGGTGGTCGACGGTCGCACGCGCATCGAGCGCGGCCAAGGCGAGCTATGGCTCGTCCTCGCGTCGCCATGCGGGACGATCCCCGAGGTCGACAGCGACGCCGGCGTGGGCGCAGCGGTCGCGCTCGCTGCGGCCGAGC
>JAYVXB010000720.1:0-11148 GCA_043785585.1 Deltaproteobacteria bacterium
TCGTATTCGATCAGCGTGCTCCGTCAGATCTCGAAGAACGGCAGCGGGTTCACGCTCGACACGGGTTGGACCGGTGCGCCGTTCGAGGCGGAGGTCGACGAGCTGTACCGAGGTATCGTCGCGACGTTCGCACCGGGCATGGCGCTCGATCCCGCCGGCACGACGTGCGTCTCGACCAAGAAGTGCAAGGTCGGAACGTTCGGTACCGTCGGTTACGTGTTCATCCCGGCGCTCGGCTTTGCGTTTTGGGTCAACGACGTGACCGCGGCGCAGCCGACGGCGAGCATTCCGATGCGGCTCGACGTCGATCGGGTGAAGTAGATCGGGGCGTGCGACCCGCTCGGGAACTACCCACTTCCCACGCGGGTCCCACATTCCTTGAACGTCCGCCCGCCGACCGGAGAATCTCAGCGAAATGCCGCGTGCCGGATTCGCTCGCAAGCCATGACGACAGGCGCTCTCGACGACGGACGTGTCCGCGTGGGCGGCGCGCGTCGGCACGTCGCGCACGTCGCGCGGCTCGTTCTCACGGGAGTCGCGCTCGTCGCGGCGTCGATCCCCGTGGCGTGGCACCTGCGGACGATCGTCGCGGTGATCCGCGCGCGTCTCACGTTTCCCGGCGAGCTCGAGTGGGTCGAGGGCAACATGCTCTACCACGCTCACCGTCTGATTCACGGCGAGTACCTCTACGGCGATCCCGCGCGAGGCTTCGCGACGCTCCCGTATCCACCGCTCTACTGGGCGATCGTCGGGATCGTCGGACGTGTCTTCGGGCTCGACTACGCCGCGGGCCGCGCGGTCTCCGTCGTCTGCATCGGCGGCGCCGCATGCATTCTCGTCGGCGCCGTCGTGCGAAGCGCGCCACGGCGACGCGTCGGTTTCCTTCTCGGCGCGCTCGCGCTCGCTGGGATCGCCGCGGGATTTCCGGGCACGGGCGGAAGCTACGACATCGCCCGCGTCGACTCGCTCGCGATCTTCGTGCCGGTGCTCGCCGCCGCGGTCGCGGGCGACGGACGCGTGTCGTTGCGTCGAGGCGCGCTCCTCGCCGTGCTCCTCGCCGCGACGCTCTACGCGAAACAGACTGGCGTCTTCTTCGTCGTCTGGCTGATCGGATTCGTCGTCGCGCGCGATCGCCGCGGCGGTGCGTTCGTCGCGGCGGCGACGTTCGCGTCGAGCGGAGCGCTCCTCGCCGTCTTGTGTTGGCTGACGAACGGATGGTTCTGGGTGTGGCTCTTCAGCGCGGGCCACCACGCGCTCCACGGCGCGATGTGGGCGGACGCCGTGGGACGGATTCTGACGAACGCGCCGTTCTTGCTCCTTCTGCCGTCGTTGATCCTCGAGCTCGTGCGGCGACGATGGCTGCGACCTGCGACGGCGAAGTGGACGGGGATGCTCGCCGCCGGGCTCGTCGCGTCGCTCGTGCCCGCCGTCAAGGCGGGCGGTTGGTACAACGTGCTCATGCCGAGCTCCGTGCTCGCGTGGCCCGTCGCGTTTCTCTTGGTGGGAGATCTCTTGCGCGGCCTCCGGTCGCCGCGTGCGCAGATGCGCGCGCAGTGGGGCGCCGTCGCGAGCGGCGCGGTGTTGCTCGCGCTCCTCGAGTACGAGCCGACGCAGTTCGTCCCCTCGCCGAAGCGCAAGCAAGAGGCGGCGCAGCTCGACGCGCTGCTTCGCGATCTCGACGGCGAAGCGGTCGTCCCGACGAATGCGTTCGCGGCCGTGCGCGCGGGAAAGATGGCGACGCAGCCGATCCTCTTGGCGCATCTCGAAGCGAACATTCTCGGCGTGGGCGTGACGTACGCCGATGCGCTGGCGAACAGCGAAGCGACGTGGGTCGTGCTCACGGGTCGGCCTATCGAGGCTTCGCTCCCGCAGTCGATCGAGGGGCGCTTCGTGCGAGTGAAGGAGCTCGATTTCGGTTTCGGATCGCTCGCCGAATGGGATACGGCGGCGGCGCCGATGACGCTTTGGAAGCGGCGGTGAACGCGGGGAGCGCGAAGATGTCGCCTCTACGGCACCGGTGGAACGAAGAGGTAGACGCGTTTCGTCGTGATGGTCCTCGCGCCGGGATCGGCGATCAGCGTGGCCACGAGCTCTAGAACTTGAACGGAGCGCTTCGCGGGCACGGACGCGTTGTCTTTGAAGGTGATCTTGAAGCAGACCGGCGTATTCGACACCACGTTCAGGAACGTATCCAGCACTCCGGATCCCGTGTCCTTCGCGGCGTGTGCAGGGCAACCGAGCGTGGCATCACCTTGGTCCATCGCGGTGATCGAGCGCACGAACGCCGTCGCGTCGGCGGCGCCGTTCGACGGACCGTTGGTCAGCGTCGTGTGCAGATCGGCCGTCGTCTGGGGAGTTCCGAGATCGCCGACGAGCTTCACGGTAGCTGTTGGCGTCGTCGTCGTCCCCATGTACGGCAACACGTCGAACGGGTCGGGGTCGTCGCCGGAGAGCTTGAGCGCGATCAACGTCAGGTTCGTCGTCGCGTTCGCGCCCGCGTTCGTCCCTTGCACCGCGATGGTGCCCGCGACCGCGAGGCCGGGGAGGCTCACCGACGAGACGAACTTTGCGCCGGAGAAGCTTCCGTATCCGGTATCGCTCACCGTGAACGTCGTCGCGGCCGTCGCGTCCGCGCCGTCGAGCGTCGCCGCGTAGACCTGCGAGACGGCGGCCGCCGATGCCTTCGCGGTATCGAGCATGAGCAGCGCGTTCTTCGGGCTGATGTCGAGAGCGTGCGCCGCGCCGTCGGGTGATGCGTCCGGCGAGGCGTCCACCGTGGACGTGTCGCCGCCGGAGTCGGACGGCGTCCCCGCTCCTCCGTCGCCGCCGCGAGAAGCGGGCGAGTCGCCTCCGCCGCACGCGATCGGAACCGTGGACGCGATGAGGAGAGCGGAGGCGCATGCACGGCGGAGCTCGATGAGTAGGGCATTCATACCTCGTTAAACGCAACCCGCCCGAAACAGAGGACGCGCAATCGGTCGGCGTGAGCGCGCGACGACAGATATCAACGGAGACGCAGCGGCATGGCCGTTGCTCCCCTTGTCCTTGCTCGGCAGAGCCATTCGCTCGCTTGCGGACGGGTCGTCGCTGCGGCATCCTCGCTGCGCTTTGAAGCCCCGCGCGCGTCTACTCCTCATCGTCGTCGCGGCAGCTCTTGCCGGCTGCTCGACGTCGAGCGCTCCCAGCGCGTCCACGGATGCGGCCACAGACGCCGCTGTCGCCGACGGCGCCGCCATGGACGCCACGGCCCCCTGCGATCCGCCCGAAACCTACGATGCGGGTCCGGACGGAAGCGCGCCGCAGGGCCGTTTCGTCTGCTACGCCGATCTCGGAGCGGACGCCCTCGTCCTGAACTGCCGAGCGCCCTCAGCGTGCTGCGAGAAAAAGCAGGTCTGCTACGAGCCGAGCAGCGAGCCGCGCTTCTGCGATCATCCGTATTGTCCGTAGCGCGACGGGTTCGGTCGTCCCGAGAAGGACGCGTCCCTACTTTGCCGCGCGGAGAAGGAGACCGTCGAGCCTGCCTCCGCTCTGCCAGTACACACATTCGTCATCGACCGCGATCCCAGACTCCAGCGAAGCGTTGGCGGCGATCTCGACGACGCCTCCACCGCCGTCCCCAGTCGGTCCCGCGTCCGATGTTCGTGCGCCGGGCTTCGACACCTTCCGAACGGTGCCCGCGACGCTCCCCATCGATCCATAGTCGATCCAGTACACGGACTTCTCGTCGAGAGTGATGGGGAAGGCGTTCTGCTGCCCGGTGCCGAGCACGATCTTGCTACCTCCGTCGAGCGGCAGGGCGATCACGGAGAAGCTCGTGGTCGAGTCCGTGGTTGCATAGAGATTGTTCGCATCCACGACGGCGCTCTTTGCGGAGTCCAGACTGAGCCGCCGCGCGCCGCTTCCGTCCTTCGGCATTACCCAAATACCGAGTCCCGACGTATAGAGATTCGCCGCGTCTTGCGCGAAGAACCGCGCGCCCGGAACCTTCCCGAGCAGAACGGAGGGGCCGCCACCTGCCTTTGGAGCGGCGAGCAGCTCGCCCATCGTCGGATGCGCGACGTAAACGAACGTATCGTCGACGGCAAGGCCATGCGGCTCGTGCGTCAACGTCAGGACGGTGAACGCGTCCCCGCCCGTCTTCGGTGCAGCGCGCACCGCGAACGTCGGCGATCCGTCCGTCACACTCCAGACCAGCCAATACAAATGGGTCGCATCGATGGCTAACCAGCCGACTGTTCCCGAGTCCATCGCAATCGTCGTAGCGCTGCCGCCCGCTTTCGAGACCCGCCGGAGCAGCGTTGATTGCAATGTCGCTTCGGCAGCGAAGTAGATCGAGTCACCGTCGGCAAGGAATGCGGACGCGAACACCTGCGCGACGACAGCCGGCGTCGCGCCGCGTGGGCAGCGCGAAACAGAGCCGGCATCGGCGGCGGAAGCGTCTACGTAGGAGCGTCCGCCGCACGAAAGGATCGCGCACCCGAGGACGACTGCGCTCGCTCCCAGTCCTTTTTGCGCGACGGATCGGACGATCGTCGGGAGACGGCGAGCGTTGATCACGGGTTGCCGACCGTCGCACGGCAGGGGGACGCGTTCATGGGAGTCGTCTCTACACAGTTGGTTCCGCAGCTCGTACGCATCGCAAAGTCGACATCACCCGAGAAGCCACTCGGATCGGAGACCCCCGATTCCACGCAGGGACGATCCCAGATGACGCCGAGCGGAATCCCCGTCGCGCTGCGGAGGCCAGGTTGCAGCTCGATGTGAATCGCCATCGTCGACCAGACGGACGCTGCGCAGTCGAAATCGATCGTCGTATATTCGCGTGACCCGCCAGGAATGGGCACGAACGTACAAGCTGCGCCGTCCACGGACGAGATCCGAAGTGTCGATCCGATCGTCTTCGGGTCCACGAGCACGCCCTCGGATAGCGGAATTTCGACGCGGCCACTCGCGCCGAGCTTCACCTCTCGGATGACGGGTTGGGATCCCATTCCAAAGCGCGATACTTGCGCAGCCGACAGAGGGCTCGGATTCGGAATCGGGTTGCCGGAAGCGAACCCCCGCGGGAGCGCCTTGATGGACACGATGAACCATTGTTCGCTGCCGCGCGCAGCACCCGTCGGCAAGGCGACCCGTGGTGTCACGAAGACGTATTTGTTGACGAGCGGAGTGGCGCTCGTCGCGGGCTGGCCGTCGTCGGTGACGATCTGCACGGTCGTCGAGATCGGGACGGAAACGAGATCAGGGTACGTCTGCAACTGAACGTTCGCGCGAAGACCCGCGAGGCTCTCGTCGTCGGGGGCATCGCTGAACGAAAGTCGGATCGGCGTGACGCCGACGTGCGTCGTGAGGTCATCCGGCGTGATGTACACCCGCGTCGGCACCGGGAACGAGGTCGCCGCGCCGGCGTGCTCGTCGACGTTGGAACAAGACGCGCCGAGGAGTGCGGCAGACATTGTCAGCAATAGATACGGTCGGAGCACGAGTACACCTTGCGGGATTGTGCGTGAACGATCGAGCAGCGCGTGGCCATCGGGCGTTGCCGAGCACGATGCATGCCTCGCGCGCTCCCCGCCTTTCACCACGGCCCGTCAGCGGCCTGACGGCGACATGGCGGTGGTTGCGGCGAACCAACCGAATCCAACGTCGATCGCAACCGACGGCGTGAGCGTCTACTGGACGAACCTCGGCACGCTCGACACGGCCGTCGACGGCGGCGCACCGCCCCAGCCAGGCGCCGTCATGGCGTGCACCATCGGCGGCGGCGGGAGCGGACCGAGCGCGGCGGCCGAGAGTCCGGGCGGGGCGAGCGACGTCGTCCTCGATGCGAAGAGCTTTTATTGGGTCAAGTGGAACCGCGTGAACGGCAACGCGATCATGAAGAGCGCGAAGTGACTGAGCTGCCTGGCTTCACTGGCGTACCAGGCGATGTGATCCCCTGAGGCGCGATGCTATTGACCGACGCAGACGATGAGCACGCCGCCGGACCACTGGTGGCAATCCGCGTGGCAACTCGGGGCGTCCGCGCTCGCGAAAATGCACGCGCAACTTGGTTCGTTTCCGCACGCGGCCGGTAGGTCGTTGCACTGACCTGGCGCGTACGGCGATGGGGGTCCCGACGTTGCGTCGCTCACGCCGGCATCGCCGGAACCGCCGATGTCGAAACAGTATTGGCTCGAGGGGCACGTGCTCGCTCCGCACATTCCGTCTCTGGGCCGCGACGCGCCGCACGTGTACTGAATGTTTTCGGTCCCCCAAGAGCCGCGCGATGAGCACGACCACGCGACGCCGGGAACCTCAGCGGTCGCGCTGCCGCACGATGCCTGCGTGCAGAAGTCACCGGGAGTGCAGCGGCCTCGCGGGTCGGAGGGCGGACACGGCTCCGCAGCGTCGGTCGCGGAGCACGCCGCCGCCAATGCAGCAGCGGCGAGGAAGGCGAGCGCTAACGACCTCACAGTTAACCGTAGCGCGCCACCCGCCCCGAACGAGGCGGCATCGCCGCCGTCCGGTTCGAGGTTCTTCTTCCAGCACACGCGCACGACGCATCCGCGTCTCAGTGATCCGACTCCGGATGCGACGCGAGCCTCTTCGCGACGCCGCGCCCGCGACGAGCGCGCGGCGCCGATGCTATCCTTCCGACATGGCCCGCTCCGAACCGACGCCCGACGAAGCCCGTCGCGCTCGCGCTCGCGCGCGTGCGAGCTGGCCGATTCGCCGAACGACGCTCGACGACGACGCGGACGATCTGAGCGACACCACGACCGCCGACGAGCGACTGGCCATGATGGCGCACCTCGCGCGCGACGCTTGGGCGAGCTCGGGCATGCCGTGGCCGAGCTACGATCGCGCCGACATGCCGGGCCGCGTCGTGCGAAACGGACATGGGCGCTCCGGAGCTTAGCGACGACTTCGTCGATCTCCTCGCCGCGCTGCACGAGGAGAGCGTCGACTACGTCGTCGTCGGAGCGCATGCCCTCGCGGTGCACGGAGTGCCGCGCGCGACGGGCGACTTCGACGTCTTCGTCCGACCGAACGGCGAGAATGCGCGGCGCGTCGTCCGCGCGCTGAAGCGGTTTGGTGCACCCATCGAGGCGCACGGATTGACGGAGGCCGACTTCGAGACGCCCGGCACGGTCTATCAGATGGGGCTGCCGCCGAGACGCATCGATCTGCTCACGCAGATCAGCGGCGTCGACTTCGACGAAGCGTGGCGCACGCGCGTGAGCGCGACTCTCGGCACGCAGCCGGCGCACATCATTGGGCGCGACGCGTTGTTGAAGAAAAAGCGGGCAGCGGGGCGCGACAAGGACTTGCTCGATGTGAAGTTGCTCGAGAAGCGGCGGACGTAGGCGCGCGCGCACGCGCCGACTTGGCGTTCAATCTCCGCTGTCGACGTCCGCCCCGGCCTCGGGTGCGCAATATCGCGCGTGGCAACGGAAGCGCCCTTTAGCGACCGGATTGTCGACGGCGCGTGTCTGCTCCGACGCGCCCCGGGAACGCGTGATCACAAGCATACGCCCGCGTCCTGGTCGCAAGTCGTGTTGCAAGCCGCAGATTGACGGCTTCTGCAGTCCGACACGCACCTCTTGGTGCCCTCGATAGGGCAAAAGCACACCGACTGACCCGTCGGGCAGAGGTCGACTATTCCTGGGTCGACTGTTCCTGGCGGATTGGTGCAGTCCGGAGCTTCGAAGCCGCCGGTCGCCTTACACCTCTTCATGCAAACTTGGTAGTCCGGGTAGCACGCGCAAGGATCCGCGGTCGTCGAGCACGCGGTGTATGCCATGTTGCACTTCTGCGCGCACTGCTGAGTGGTCGTCAGGTTGTCTTCGCGCGACGAAGACGATGACTCGCCGGAAGCGCTGGCGCAGGCGACGATTGCGAGAATCAGCGGTACCGACGCGAGAAGAAAGACCATCGTGGATTTCACGAGCAAGCTCCTTGTAAGATTGTTTGTTTGCTCTGCCACGCTTCCGAACGCGCGGCACTCGTCGCGACGAGACGTCTTTGTCCCCCAAACGGGGACTACGGCGCGCCGCTCGCGAGCGGCTTCGTCCAACACCGGTTCGGTCAACTCGACCTGCGACGCGCGCGACGTCGACGGGGATCTGCCGCGCGGATGGCGACTTGATTGCGCGCTACAATGCTGGCCATCCGAATGACGCCTCGTCGCCTCGCCGTTCTCCTCGCTCTCGCCGCGGTCGCGTGCTCGTCCGCGTCGACGCTCTCGCCGTCCGACGACGGCGGCGCGCCGGATGCCGAGGCCGCGCGCGACGCCGCGTCGCCCGGCGACGCGTCCAGCGGCTCCGACGCATCGGGCGCTGCCTCCGACGGGAGCGTCTCGGACGCATCGCGCGACGGCGGCCTCGGCCCGCTCGCGGACGGTGGGTTGTTCGTCCAATTCGTCGCCGGCGATCGCACGACGAACTTCGACTTCGCGCAGCAAGAGATGACGACGGGCACGGTCACCTTCGGCGCGCCGAGTGGCTCCGCGTCGGACAACAACGTCGCACTCCTCACGCGAACGGGCGGCCAAACGGCCACCGGGACGGCCGGCGCCGAGGAGATCGTGAGCAAGCGCTCGTTCTCGTTCGGGACGTTTCGATTTCGCCTGAGCCTCGCCGCGTGCGCGTCGAGCGAGGAGGTCGTAAACGGGCCATTCGCTTACCACAATGACGGCACGCTCGCCCCCGATGGCCTCGTGGTCAATCGCGAGGTCGACATCGAGATCCTTTGCGGCGAGCCGTGGCTCATCAACTTGACAATCTGGACGGAGTACACCGACGATCAGCACGTGAAGAACCAGAGCCGCGTCGTCGACACGCGCACCGGCACCGTCAGCGTCTTCGCGAACGACCGAGCGGGCAACATGACCGGCACGGAGAGCCACCCCGAGCTCGCCATCCCCGGCTTCCCGCAAGCCGGTGCGTTCTACGAGCTCGGGTGGACGTGGGCGCCCAATCACTTGCGCTACTTCCTCGTCAGCAATGGAGTCGAGCTCACGCTCTGGGACGCAACCGACGCGACGCGCATTCCGCAATTGCCCATGGAGCAGCACTTCAACATTTGGGCTCCCGGCAATCACTGGTCCACCGGCACGAACGCCGCCGCACCCGCGCACGATGCGACGTTGACGCTCGATTGGTTTCGGTACGATCCGATGTGAGCGCGGCGATCGCGACACGAACGCCTCGTCTCCCGTTCGGACGAAGGCGGTTCGCGAGGAGCACGTCGTAGTTGCGGTCCCGCCCGGTTTTGCCGACGATGGCCGCATGCCGCAAGAAGTCAATCCATACGCGCCCCCTACAGAAGAGGCCGCGGGGGAAGAAGAGACCGAGCGGCGCCTGCCGCGGCGAAACCCGTTCGAGGACGAGCGGCGCCCGGTGCTCGTCTGCATTCTCCTCGCGATGGTGACGTGCGGCCTTTACTCGGGCATATGGCTCATTCGGCGTCAGCGCTTCCTCGACTCGCTGCGCGCCGACGCGAAGCTCGGCTGGCGGCCGACGGTGCTCATTCTCCTCTACGTCGCGACGCTCGGTGTCGCGTTCATCGGCGGGGCGACGCAATCCCCGGAGGTCATCGCGGTCGATCGCTTCCTGTCGCTGGCCGGCGGCATCGTGACCCTCGTCACGAACTTCCGCGTCGCGGCCATCCTGCGATCCGAGTTCGCGCGCAGCGGGCGCCTGCTCTCGGTGTCGAGCCTCGGGACGTTCTTTCTCGGCATCTTCTATCTGCAATACAAGATCAATCAGGGCGCCGACGTCGCGGGGCACAGGAAGAAAAAGAAGAAGCGCGCGCACGCTTCGCCGCCGCCGCCATGAACGCGAGTCCTCCATTGCACGCGCCCGTGGTCGAGAGGCAGCACACGCCTTCGAGCCTCGAACGGGCACGACGTCGCCGTGCCGCGCTGGATCCCGGCAGAAGTCGCCCGGCGTGCACGGCGTGTTGTCGTTGCGCGGTGGTGGACAGGTCGCGGGTATCGGATCCGCGTCCCGGCAAGCCGCTGCGCTCGCGAGCGCCGAGGCCACTACGAAGGGGATGAGCCCGCGAGTCTGCACACGCTCACTCTAGATCGGACGGTAGTTCACGGTCGCAACGGAGCGCGGCGCCGTATCGAACCCGAACCGCGGCCCTC
Organism: Deltaproteobacteria bacterium; assembly: GCA_043785585.1. Classification (GTDB taxonomy): domain Bacteria; phylum Myxococcota_A; class Polyangia; order Polyangiales; family Polyangiaceae; genus JBBQXV01. The sequence continues at coordinate 10,136 of JAYVXB010000720.1, forward strand.
TCGCGACTGCACTTCCGACGATACATCCCCACATGCGTCTCGAACCCGAGCTCGATCGGGGCGCGAACCGAGTTCGCGTCCGCATCAGGGACAGCTTGCCGGCGGAGGCAGGTCCGCCTGGCATGAAGCCGACCGATCGCAGCACCTGAACCCTGGGATTGCCGCCCCCCTGCCCGCAAATCTGAGGGATCATGCACCTCATTTTTCCCCCAGAGATCTGCTGGACGGGCACTGGACGGCCGGCGTAGTCGTCGATCGGTCCGCACACGACCGAGCAATCGAAGCTCACCTGACCCAAGCCCGCGTCCGTATCGCTGGAGAGCGGCGTATGCGAGCCGCAACCCACCACCATCGCAAATACGGATGCCGCTCGACGCATCGGGTGAAGCTTACGATGGCGTCGTTCGATGATCTGCTGCGCCGTACGGACGGAGACCATTTCGAACACGGCGCCTCAACGGCTCGGATCGACGACGCGCCCAACGAAGAGCAGCGTGCCGGTCGCTTCGTCGCGAATTCGCGAGGATGAACGGATGATCGGCCTTTGAACGACTTGTCGGGCCCCGCCGTCAACTCACTGCTCGCAGCCGTTGCGGCCAGCGACGGCGGAGAGGGCGAGGAGTGAAATGGTCGCTACGAAAGGGCGATACTCGTCAGTTGCAGATCACCGGCTTACCCTGACCGTCAAAGCAGTCAATGTTCCCCGCGAAGCACTGATTGTTTTGGCACGTCTCATTCGACCCGCACGAGCCACAGCTGACTCCGCCGCATCGGTCATCGATGTATCCGCAGCCCAAGAACCTGCACGCGTCGGGGTTGGGAACGCACGGTATTCCCGTCAAGCTCAACGGATAGTTATAGGTGTACTCTCCATTGGTGGCGACGATGACCACGCTCGTCGTAGGGAAGGCCGGGCCTAGCACTACTGCAGGAAACTTTTCCATCTGCCCCGAGGCATGAGATTCGAGGTGCATGACCTACGAGCTCGACGCGGCAGGTATCGGTCGTTTGGA
>JAYVXB010000721.1:0-11143 GCA_043785585.1 Deltaproteobacteria bacterium
CATCGACTGCATGGCAAGGTTGGCGCGCGCGTGCACTTCGAGATGGCGTTCGTCAGCGGACATGATGCGACTCCTCTCCAATCACCTGCACGATGTCGATCATCATGAGAATGCGCTTTCCTGCATGAGCGACGGCTTTCACGTACCCCGACGATCCGTCGCCGAGCATTCGCGGGGGCGCTTGTATTTGCTCGTCGCCGAGCTTGATGACCTCGCGCGCGCTGTCCGCCAAGAGGCCGACGGTGCGCTCGCCGTGCTGGACGACGACGACGCGCGAGTCGAGCGTGGCGGCGATGGGATCGAGCCCGAACCGCGCGCGCAGATCGACGACCGGTACGACGCGGCCGCGCACCTGGATGATCCCGGCGACGTACGCCGCGCTCCCCGGGACGTGCGTCGCGCCGGAGAACGACTCCATCTGGACGACGTCCGAGGCCGCGATCGCGTACTCGGCGTCGCCTACCTTGAAGATGACGTGGAGGGTGCTCATGCCGTCTCCGCTCGCGCGCCGAGGAGCCCGAGCGCGCGTCCCTCGATGAGGTTCGCGCGGGGTCGCATGTCTTGCGCGGCGAGCGCGACCAGATCGAGCACGAGCGTCAGGCGGCCGTCGCCGAGATCCGTCGCGCCGGGCACGCCGTGGACTTGCACCAGCGGGTCGACGAGCGGACGGACGACCGCTTCTTGCTGGCCCACGACGCGATGGAGGAGGAAGCAGACCGGCTCGCCCCCGTGCCGAACGACGACCGCCTTGCGCGCGTCGTCTCCGCCTCTCAGATGGAGCACGCGCGCGAGATCGAGGACGACCATCGCCTCACCCCTCCGCTCGACGACGCCGACGGCGCTCGTCTGCGACGCGCGCGATGCGCCCGGCATGGCGATCGTGCGGCCCGCCTCGATCTCCATGATCTCCTCGACGACGCTCACGGGCACGATGAAGCGCTGCCCCGCGCACTCGAGCGTGAACGCGTCGATGATCGCGATCGTCAGCGGGACGCGGAGCGTGAACGTCGTCCCGCGTCCGAGCTCGGTCGAGACGAAGAGCTCTCCGCCGAGCTGATCGACGATGACGCGCTTGACGATGTCCATGCCCATGCCGCGCCCGCTCGTCGTCGACACCTCGTCGAGCGTCGAGAGGCCGGCCTCGCAGATGACGTCGAGGAGCGCCGCGTCGCTCTCGCCGATCTCGCGTTGGGACTTACGCGCGACCGCGAGTCGGTCGATGCCGCCGCCGTCGTCCGAGATCGTGAGCGTCAGGTGCGTGTTCGAGTGCTCGGTGCATGCGACGCGGATCACCGCCTCTTCGGGCTTGCCGCGCGCGCGGCGGATCTCGGGCGTCTCGATCCCGTGGTCGACGGCGTTGCGGACGATGTGAACGAGCGCGGGAAACACGCGCTCGGCGACCGCCTTGTCGAGCTCCTGCCCGCCGGAGTCGAGATCGAGGCGAACGAGCTTGCCGCTCTGGCGCCGCGCCGCGCGGACGACGAGCGGGACGCGCTCGAAGATCTCGGCGACTTGGACCATTCGCACCTGCAGGATCGCGCTCCGCAGATCGCGGAGCTGCCGCGCGTTCTCGGTCGCGATCTGCGACAGCTCGCGCGTGTCCACGCCGGCGGCGGCGAGCTTCGCGATCGCCGTCGACATGCGCGAGCGCGTGACGATGAGCGCAGCGAGTCGGTCCATCGCGTCGTCGACGCGCGCCACGTCGACGCGGAGGACGCCGCGCCGCTCGTTCTCCTCGATCGGCAAGGGGCCGAGCGCCTCCTCGCCGTCCTCGGTGAGGGCCGCGCCGTCGACCGGGACGATGTCCGCGTTGCGCGGCAGCAGGTCGACGATCGACGTCGCCTCCACGCCCGTCGCCGCGAAGAGCTGATCGTCGGGCGCTTGAGTGACGAGGAGGATCACGAACGCGAGCCCACCGGGAGCCTCCGACGTCTTCGCGACGGAGAGAGGAAGCACCTTGACGATCTCGCCGAGCGCTCCGAGGCGCTCGCGCACGGTGTTGATCGTGTATCCCGCCTCGGCCTTCGAGGGCGACGGAACGAACTGCATGCGGAGCGCACGCATGCCGGTGTCGCCGGCGTTGAGGAGCTGGTCTTTCTCGAACGAGGCCAGCTTCGCGGCGAGCGCGGGGTCGAGGTCGAGATCCTGCGATCGTCTGCGCGACGGAGCCGTCGCGTCGTTCCCATCTTCGAGCTGCGCGAGCGCGGCGAGCAAAGCCGCCGGTGCTGCAGCGACCGGCGCGCCGCGCTCGAGCGCTCGCACGCGCAGCTCGATCGCCCGCGCTCCGCGAAGAAGCGTGTCGATGGCCGCCTCGCCGAGCGCGCCGCCCGAACGATCCGCCGTCCGGAGCACGGTCTCCATTTGATGCGCGATGGCGACGACGGGCTCGATGCCGACCATCGACGAGAGCCCCTTCAGCGTGTGCAGCGCGCGAAAGAGATCGCGCACTGAGCGCGGATCGCGCTTTTTCGCGCGGTGCGCCGCTTCGGCTAGGAGAAGCTTCGCGTTCGCGATCGCAAGCTGTTCGTCGGCCTCGGCGATGTACGCGGCCCGGAACTCGTGCAGGTCGACGCGCGGAGTCACCCCGCGCCGCCCGCGAAAGGCGCCGCACGCTGCACGCCCTCCGACAGGAGCGCCTCCACCTCGGCGAGGATGACATCCGGCGCGAACGGCTTGGCCAAGAAGCGCGACGCGCCGGCGGCGAGCACCTGTTGGCGCGAGACCTCGTCGCCGCGCGTCGTCACGACGAGGATGGGGAGCGCGCGAAGCTTGTCTTGAGCGCGGACGAACTCGACGACCTCGACGCCGCCGATATCGGGCATGTTCAGGTCGAGCACGACGATGTCGAATGCCTTCAGAGACAAACGCTCGATTGCTTCGAGACCGCTCGATGCTTGCGTGAACGCGAAATCGGCGCGCGGACGGAGGCACGCCGCGATCATGTCGCGCATGACTTTGCTGTCGTCGACGATGAGGATTTCGATCAAAACGCGGCTCCATTACGAACGCTAGGTTCGCGAACTCGCGAACGCAAGGCGACTCGGAGGGCCGCGAAATCAAGGCCGATGTGGCGCATTGCCCCTTTGCAATTCGAGCCGAGGGGATCAGGATAGCGATTCGACGTCCGAATGCCCCTCCCCGACTCCATCCGACTTCGCGCCGCTGCGACTGCGCGACCGAGCGTCTGGATTGTCGACGACAGCCCGCTCGAGGCGGAGCTCGTGCGACGCTCGCTCGTCGATTTTTTCGCGGTCGAAGTGTTTCACGATGGCGCCGCCCTCCTCGAGCAAATGTCGTCCAAGTCGCCGCCCGACATTCTCATTGTGGACTGGCAAATGCCGGGCATGAGTGGGCTCGAGATCTGCCACTACCTTCGCGGACAGCCCGCGACCGAATCGATCGCGATTCTCATTCTCACGGCGCAACAGGCGACACGCGATCTCGTCGAAGGCCTCGCCGCCGGCGCCGACGATTTTCTCTCGAAACCTTACGTCACCGCGGAGCTCGTCGCGCGCGTGACGTCGCTCGTGCGGTCCAAGCGACTTCGCGACCGGACCGAGCGCGCGGAGCGGTCGGTGCGCGCGATGCTGATGCACCTGCCCGACGCGATCGTGTCGATCGCCGACGATGCGACGATAACGTTCGTCAACCAAGAAGCGGAGCGGATGCTCGGCGCGACCAGCGACCAGCTCGTCGGTCAGAGCGCGCGCGACTGGCTACCCGCCGACGTGATCGCGCCGGCCGGACGCGAGGAGCGTCAGTCCGATTTCGCCGACGTCGAGATCCGAGGGATGACGTACGCCCCGGCCCTCCGCAAGTTTGCCGAGAGCGACACCACCGAGACGACGATCTCGTTTCGCAACGTCACCGCCCAGCGGCGCCACGACGAGGAGCGAACGCAGCTCCTCGCGCGCGAACGAGCGGCGCGCACCGAAGCCGAAGCGGCGAACCGCGCGAAGGACGAGTTCCTCGCGGTGGTCTCGCACGAGCTTCGGACGCCGCTCAATGCCGTGCTCGGTTGGGCGCGGATGCTTCGCTCGGGGCATGTCCGCGAGGACAAGCGCGAGCGCGCGCTCGAGACCATCGAGCGCAACGCGACCGCCCAAGCGAAGCTCATCGACGACATCCTCGACGTGAGCCGGATCATCTCGGGCAAGGTCCAGCTCGCCGTCGCGCCCGTGACGTTGGCGCAGGTCGTCGAAGGGGCGATGGAGGGCGTGCGGCCGGGGGCGCTCGCCAAGAACATTCGCATCGACAGCGAGATGGACCCGGAGATCCCCGCCATCCAGGCCGACGTCGATCGCCTCCGGCAGGTGATCTGGAACCTCCTCAGCAACGCGGTGAAGTTCTCGGGACCCGGTTCGCGCGTGCTCGTCACGCTGCGTCGCACCGGCGCGCTCGTCGAGATCGAGGTCGCCGACGAAGGCCCGGGGATCGCGCCAGACTTCTTGCCGTACGTCTTCGATCGTTTCCGTCAGGCCGAAGGTGGATCGTCGCGCGCGCACGGAGGGCTCGGTCTCGGCTTGGCGATCGTGCGGCATCTCGTCGAGATGCACGGCGGCTCCGTCGAAGCGCGGAGCCAAGGAGTCGGGCGCGGCGCGTCGTTCTTCGTGCGACTCCCCCTCGGCACCACCGCCGTGCCCGCGCCCGCGTCGAACGCCGAGCTCGCCGGCACGCTGAGGACGGTTGCGATGACCGCGCGCGCTGACCTCACGGGCCTGCGGGTGCTCGTCCTCGAGGACAACGACGACACGCGCGAGCTCCTCGCCGTCGTGCTGCGTGACGCGGGCGCCGAGGTCGAGGTCGCGTCGACGGCCGCCGCGGCGCTCGACATCGTCGGCGCGGCGGAACCAAACGTCGTCCTCTCCGACATCGGCTTGCCCGGCGAAGACGGCTACGCCTTCATTCTGAAGCTTCGCACGCTGACCGCGCGGAGCGGTACGAAGATCCCCGCGGTCGCGCTGACGGCGTTCGCGGGCGACGACGATCGCCGGCGAACGCTCGGCGCGGGCTTCGACGCGTTCGTAGCGAAGCCGTTCGACCCGGCCGAGCTGACGCACGTCGTCGCCGGGCTCGCCCGCCAAGCGTAAGGCTCGCGCATCAGGGGATCGGCGGCGTGCCGCGAAGAAGCCGACCATCGCTTTGCGCGAGACCGCTGACAATCGGCGACTACTCGAGACCGTGCGCAAACCCCAACGCGCGTCATCAATCTGTCCTATTTTCGCAGCGGACAGCACGCCCATGCGTCTTTCGAGATCCGCTTTCGGAACCGTGACGAGCCAATCGCAGTTGACGACGCACTCGCGCGGGAAGCCTTCGCGCCGCCCGACCTTCACCTCGACGGCGTAGCCGCGAATCGTCGTCGTCGCGGGCGCGACGATGACCAACGCTCGCACGTCATACGCTTCGTCGCGGGATAGAAGAACGACTGGGCGCCGCTGTCATCGGCAAGCGCAAATTCAGTTACGACTTGTGGGGCGATACCGTGAACACTGCGAGCCGCCTCGAGTCGTACGGGATGCCCGGCGCGATCCAGGTGAGCGAGGTCACGTATTCTGCATTGCGCCACAAGTTCGTATTTGAGGAACGCGGGACGATCGAGCTGAAGGGTAAGGGATCGTTGCGGGCGTATTTGCTCCGTGGGAGGGCGGCACAATAGAGTGTGCTTACTGGTTCCTGAGTCCCCGCCGTCTCGAAGAGACGAGCGCCCGCGACGCGCTTGCCTTCTTCCGGAATATCCGCGCACAAAGAGGGATGGCGATCATCGTTGTTCACCGCGAGTCGGGCCTCAGGTACGTGCTCCTTGGGACGGGAATCCGGTCGTTCACGCCGCAGAGCCCGATACCCGTTGCGCAAGACCGTCGGGCGGGGAAGCCGCCGCCGCGGCCTATGCCCATTACCAGCGTCGCGGTGTGCAGTGGCGAACGCACCTCGATCGAACGCCGCCGTGGAATCGGACATTGAACGCGTGATGGCGCCACGATGGTGGAGCGTGAGCCTGCTCGCCCTCGCGCTCGGCGTGTTCACGGGCGCGATCTTTGTCGTCAACTCCGCGTTCGGGCTGCGCCGATTCGGCGGGCTCGAGTATGTCCCTCGGATTGTCGCACTCGCCGCGACGCGCGTGCTCGCGGGCGGCCCCGCTGCCCTCGCCGTTGTGCTCCTCGGCGTCCGCGCGCTCCATCACGCCGCGTCGAAGGAGCGTCCCGAGCGACCGCGATTGTCGGCAGCGTGGCCCTTCGTTGCAACGCTCGCCTCGACGATCCCGTCGTACGTCGGCCTGCTCATGGGCGCCATCGCGGCGTCCGCCGCCTACGGGATTTCCGCCGCGCTCTACGCAGACGCCGCACGCACGACGCTCAACCTCACGGACCCGCTCGTCGGGATCGCGTACGCGTGCCTGAATGCGGCCCTCGCGACCGGCGTCATCTACGTCGGTCGCCGCGCGTGGCTCTCGTCCAAGTGGGCCCTCGCCGGCAAATGGATTGTAGCGTTCGTAGTTCTGCGGATCGTCGCGGCCGTGCTCTCAAGGCTGGCCTCGTTCGTCGGCGCCTGACGCGTACGCCATCCGGATAGTCTGTTTTGCGTGCGCCTTCGGCTCTGCCGGAGAAGTGGACGATCGATCAGATCGAGGCCGCCGGGTTCAAGCTCGTGCCAGGAGCGAGATCAATGCGAATCCGCGCGACACAAAGGACTACCCCAAAGGCGTCTGACCGCATTCGCTCTTGCGTCTGCTCCGAGCCCGAGCTGGCGATCACGTTCGTCGAGCGCGGCGGGCATGCCATCGGCGGCGGTCGGCCCCCGCGTTGACGGCGTGCGGCCCGCGAGCGGCTGCACCCTACCGATTTCGAGACGTGGACGGTCCGTCGCGGGATTCTGGCGCACGACGCTGGACCATACCGACCACGGCTCGGACGACGTCGGCTCCACAGCCGTCGCGGGCGCCGGAACCTTCGGCCGTTCGTGCCCCTCTACCTATGGGGGCTAAGCGCGCCTTTCGCACCAAGACGCCCGAGACGCCGCGCACGTCGTACCGTCACCGTGCCGCTTTGCGTTCAGAGTGCTCGAAGGCGGAACCGAAAGGCTCGAGCTCGGCGTTGGTCATGCCGATCGAACGACCCTCGGCGCGCCAGCGCGCGACGGCGCGCTCGACCTCGGCGACCACCTTCTTGGCGCGGGGACGCGGGATCTTGAAGTACGGCGCGACGGAAAGGAGCGCGTCGATCGTCGCTTCCGGGCCGCTGTCCGGCGAGATCCACGTCTTCAGCTCGCGAACGCGATCGGGGAACGGGTTGAGATCGAAGGCCGGAGCGAGCCTCCACTGCCCGTGACTGGCGTGCAAAAAACCGTGGTTGAGCAAGTGGTCGTCGACGTTCGTGATCAGGATCGAGAACGCGATCCGACGCCACAGCTCGTCGATGTCGTGCTGCGCGTCGGCGCCGTGGGTGCGGAGCGCATCGACGATCTCCGTGTAGTCGTGCTCGTCGGGATCGCTCGGCTCGGCGCCGAGCATCGTCGCCGCCGATACGTAGAGCAACCTGCCGCCACCTTTCGGCCGATCGAATCGCCGGATGAGGGCGACGGGAACGCCCTCGCTGTCGACGAGACGTGCTTCTGCTGCATCGATCCCCGCCGCACGCGCGAGGCGCATGGCGAGCACCTCTCCCTTCGTCACCGCACGCTCGTCCGCGACGCTCGGGAACTTGCCAATCGACAGGCGCCCCTGGGCGTCGACCACGGTGCACTTCGGTCGCAGTCCGCCGAGCGATGTACCGCGCCCGCGCAGGTACGCGAGATCGGCGGCGGTCTCGGTATTGGTCTCGACGGATCGACTGGCGGCGGCGAGCTGCGCGAGCTCGATCAGCGCCGGCGCCGAGCGGCGGCCCGGCTCGGCGGCTCGCTGGAAGACGCCCTCTTCATCTTGAAACCGAAGCGCGCCGACACGGCTCGCGTCGTCGACCGCGAGAAGGAAGTCGAGATGCGCCAGGGGACGCGAGTCGACGTTCGCTCCGGCGCGACGCGCGCCCTGTCTGCGCTTCGCGTGATCGCGGAGGATGACGCGCCGTCCCCATCCATCGGGCTCGGTGTCGGCGATGGCGGAGTGGAAGATCGATCCGTCTCGGGTCTTCTTGTGAAACTGCGCGCCGGGCACCAGCGGGAGCGCAGGATCGATCGGGAACCCGTCGGGGGCCGCGATCCAACCGGCGTCGTACTCGAAGAGCGCGCTCTCACGCGCGCCGTCGGCGTTGTAGCGGAGTACGCCGATCAGGCGAGGCTCGTCGCCGACGAACACCTTGATGGCGCGATTCATAGCGAGGTCGGCTCCTTCGTCGCGCGCACGCGCTTCGGAACGCGTTGCGCGTCGAGCAGGAGCCCATGCTCGTCGCGGCTCGCGTCGACCAAGTCGCCGAGCGCGTCGCCGAATCCGAGCGCGAAGAGCGCCATCGCGTACACGCCCATCGAGACGGTCGGGTCGCCCTTCTCGACGCGGACGTACGTGCTCTTCGCGACGCCCAAACGCTCGGACATCATCGCGGCCGTGAGGTGGCGCTTGCGACGCGCGAGCGCGAGGTCAGCGCCGAACTTCTTCAGGGATCGTCGGACCTTCGGGGGCAGAACGTCGTGTACGGAGGAGCGCATAGTAATGACTCATAGATGCGGCCGTAGAACGCTATATGAATCATATATACTACCTTACGTCGCCACCCGCCAGGTATCGCCCGCGAAACGGCTCACGACCCCCCCTCCCTGCGCGGCCCGCCCCTCACGAAGTCGTGCGCTTCCTTCGCGAGGTCGACCCACGACGCCTTCTTGCTCGTGACCGTGAGCCACTCCTTCATCCGCCGGCCGTGCCCGGGATCGAACTGCACGCCGACTCGCGACGCGGTGAGCGCGGTGACGCGCTCCTTGGGGAGCTTCACTACGATCGTGCCCTGTGTGAACAGCGCGAAGAGCTTCCCGTTCACCTTGAGGCCGTTCGAGCCGAACTTCGCGCCGCGCTCGACCTTCGCGCTGTCCGCGAACGCCGTGACGATCGGAGCGAGCTCGGCATCGGAACGGAACGCCTCGATGAGCGCCGCGATTCGTACCGCGTCATCCGGCGCGCGTGGGGACTTCTTCTGGGTCCTCGTCCTCGCGCGCGTGGAAGGCATCGCTACCACTCGACCCGCGCGTCCGACCCACCAAACTTCGTCGGAAGCCCTTTGAAGTGCGGCAGCTCGTCTCTCACCGGCAGCACCGCGTGCTGGCACTGAATGTGGAACGCGGCCTTGAACTGCCCCGCCGGCAAGAGCGACGCGCTCACGCCGCGCACGCCGAACCCTGGCACCTCGGCGAACATCCGTGTCCCGCACGTCGCGCACGTCGTTCGCGGCGTCGTCTTCAGCTTCCACGCGTTCGTCGCGCCGCGCGTGACCTTCACGGCGCTGGCCGGATACATCGCGACCGCGATGTACGCGGCGCCATGGACTGCTTGGCAGTCGTCGCAGTGGCAATAGAACTGCGCCATCGGCTCGCCGGAGAGCTCGACGTGGACCGCCCCGCAGCGACATTGGATCTCCATGGTCATCCCGTGCTCCTTTCGTTCCCGCGCGCTTTCGCGCGTTTCGGGGCGCCGAACGGCGTTCCTTTTCCGCGCTCGACGTACGCGACGAGGCTCGCGAGAAAGTGTTCCCAGCCGATCTCGCAGTGGTCGAAACAGTCCAGCGCCGGTGAGAGGCCGACGTGCCGGAAGCTCAGCTCGCACGCCTCCGACGATCCGCGATCGACGATATCGAAGGTCACCTTCGTGCCACTCCAGTCTTCGATGTCCGTGTGCACGAGGCACGTCCACTTCACGGAGGACGGACGTTTCGCAGTGTCGACGCGCATGATGATGTGCTCGTCCATCCCCTCGAAGTCGAAGCGCACATCGCCGCCCGCCTTCGCGGATCCACTCACGAGCGTCGTCCACCATCCGCGCAGTCCGTCGAGCGTCGCGATGGCGTCGAAGACACGCTCGCGCGGCGCGTGGAACGCCACCCGGCGCGCGTAGTCGGGCCCGAGCACGCGTCGGAGCGCGCCCATCCTGCGCGTCCATCCGCCGCGGAAACCCTCGCCCTGCTCCGCGCTCGCTTCGCCGACATGACGAAGGACGAGGCGCGTGCCCTGTCCGTCCGCGCTCAGATCGAAGATCAGGCGCGTCACCGTCTCGCCGGCCATGCCGCCGTTCCAGGACCAAACCATCCGCCGTGGAGCGTCGAGCTCCATCACCTCGCACTCGATCCAGCCGCGCCATGTCGACGACGGCGGATCGCGGAGCGTGAACTTGTGCCCGACGCGCGGCGCGAAGTCGTTCTCCATCAGCCAGCGCGCGAGCACCTGGGGATTGGTCATCGCGCGCCACACGGCGTCCACGGGCATCTCGAAGATTTCGTCGAATCGGAGATCGAGCTTCATGTGTCCTCTTTCTCGAGCACGCGGCGGAGCCGCGCGAGCTTGCCCTTCCAGAAGGTCTCGTAGTGACTCGTCCACCGATGCACCTCGCGGAGCGGAGCAGGATCGAGTCGGTAGAAACGCTGTCGCCCGTCGTGCCGGCGCTGCACGAGCCCGACGTCGAGGAGCACCGCGAGGTGCTGCGAGACGGCCGAGTACGACAGCCCCGAACCAGCAACGAGGTCACCGACCGGAAGCTCGCCGCGCGCGAGGGCGTCGATCAGCGAGCGCCGATTGCCGTCGGCGATAGCGTGGAAAATGTCGGTCGCGGATGCCGCCCTGCTCATGGGTCCACATCATTACACCGAATGCTAAAACGTCAACACGGAGGAAGGAACGATCTCTCTTCTCCGCGGGCGCGGCGCTCGCGTTGGGGCCCCGACTGCCCCGAAGTGCGAGCGCACGGACGAATTCGCGCAACTCGCTCGTGGAGGAACCGACAAAGAAGGCGTGCTGTCCGATCAAGTCTTCGCACTCGCCGCCGCCTTGCTCGGCGGAAGGATCTTCACCTTCATGGATATCCGCGGCCTCCGGTACCGCGCGACGCGCGACACCTTGGTCATCGAAGACATTGGCGCGGCCGTCGCCGCCGGAGACGCATACGAGGTCGCCCGTGAGATGGTCCGCATCGGTGTCCGCAATCTTCGCGGCTGCATGATCCTCGACACGTGAG
>JAYVXB010000722.1:0-11129 GCA_043785585.1 Deltaproteobacteria bacterium
GCGCCGTGCAGAAGATGAGCGTGACGCCGAGGCCGAACTCGTTCAGCGCGACGGAGTTCTTTCGCGCGATGAAGGTGAACGGGAACGCATGCAGCCCGATCAGGAAGAAATAGCCGTAGTAGAAAAACGAGAACCACTCGGTCGTCGCGGGCGTCACGAAGCGATCCCACGCGACCGCGGGCTCGTAGTGGAAGACCGCCATGTCGAACGCGAGGATGTCCGCGTCGATGACGCGCGTGCTCACCTCCGGCAAGATGAACGTCAGCTGGAAGAACACGCCGAGGATCGCGCCCCACACGGTGAAGCGCATGAGGAGCGCGCCCAAGAAGCCGCGCACGATCTGCCCGCGAATGAGGAGCAGCGAGACCACCGCGGCGACGACGTCGAACGTCGCCCACCGAATGCACTTGTCGCGCTCGGGACCGTTGCCTTGGAGCACGGCGACGAGGATCGCGACGCAGAAGCCGACGATGTACCAATCTTGAAACGCAAAGCGTCGGAGCACGTCGGTGATGCCCGTCACGCTCGCCGGACGGGTCAACGTCGTCGCGGGCGCAGGGGCCACCGGCGAGAGACGTCGCTCGTGATCGGGTCGACGGTGCGCTTGCATCCGATGATGACCATAGTGTCGCTCACGCGGCGCGCACGCATCGAGTTCGTGGAGTAGAGAAATTACTCACGACTCGATGAGACACGCCGTTCGCACTTGTGCGTAGCAGCCTATGCTGTTGCGCCTGCGAGCTCCCCGGCGCGTCGCGCGGAATGCTATGAAATGCCGGTGATGACGCGCGGACGACGTGGGCCGGGGCAAACCGACACGAACGCCGCGCCGCCGGTGCCGCCGCGCGATCTCGAGGTCGCACGCTTCGACGCGCTCGACGGCGAGATGATGGTGTTGGCGTTTCCGATCGACGAGGCGACGGCGCGCGACGCGCTGACACCCGCGGAGCATGCGGTCGTCGCCGCGATCGAGGCCGGGAAATCGAACGCGCAGATCGCACGCGAACGAGGGACGTCCACGCGCACGGTCGCGAATCAGGTCGCGAGCCTCTTCCGAAAGCTGAACGTCGGATCGCGCGCCGAGCTCGTCGCGACGTGCGCCGTGTTGCGCGACGGTACGAGCGGCGCAAGGTGAGCACACGCCGGCGTGTGCCGAGCGGCGACGTCGATCCGGTCGCGATCCTCGAGTCGGCGTATCGCGCGGAAGAGGGCGACGACGACGACACGGCGTGGCTCACGCGCATCGTCGAGCTCGCGCGGCCGGCGCTCGACGAGGGTCTCGGCGCGGCAGGCTTCTTCTATGACGTGTCGAATCCGAACGACATGCGCGTGTGGGCGCCCGTGCTGCTCGGGACGCCGCCGGGCGCGATGGAAGCGCTCTACGCGCTCAACGCGAGCGCTCCGACCGATCTCGCGCGCCAGCTGTATCGACCGACGGCGATGTCGGCGACGCTGAGCGAGCGCTTCGGCATCGGGCGTCGCGTGCTCGACGAGCCGCTGCACCGCGAGCTCCTCGCGCCGCTCGGCGTCCTCGACTTCGTCAGCGTCTCCGCGACCGATCCGTCGGGTGCGGGCTGCCTCATCGGCGCGCCGCTCCCCAGCCTCGCGCACGTCACCCGACGCGACGCCGCGCTCTGGAACCGAATCGCCGCGCACATCGCGGCGGGATCGCGCCTGCGACGCGTTCGCGCGACGGCGCGATCGACCGACATCCCGCCGGCGGCAGAGGCGATCCTCTCGCCGTCGGGTCGAATCGAGCACGCCGAAGAGGTGGCGAAGAGCCGCGACGCGCGCGAAGCGTTGCAAGCGGCGACGCGCGACATGGATCGCGCGCGCGGCCGTCTGCGCCGCAGCGATCCCGCCGAGGCGCTCGGGATCTGGACGGCGCTCGTCTCGGGACGATGGACGCTCGTCGATCACTTCGATCACGACGGCAGGCGCTACGTCGTCGCGCGCAAGAACGATCCCGACGTCACGCCGTCCGCCGACATCCTCACGCGACGCGAGCGCCAGGTGGTCTCGTACGCCGCGATGGGCCAGTCGAACAAGCTCATCGCCTACACCCTCGGCCTCTCGGCTTCGACCATCGCGATGCACTTGTCGAACGCCGCCGCGAAGCTCGGGGTGAAATCGCGCGTCGCGCTCATCCAGGCGTTTCGCTCGAAGCAGTGAGCGGGCGCATTGTCCGGGCGTCGCGGCCCGATTTCTACTAGAACCGCTTTTCTCCAATGCTCTTCGGTCTCCCGCCGATCCATGCGGATTACACGGATTACACCGCGCGCGCGGCGATCGTCGAGGGCTACAACACGAACGTCTACCAATCGATCGACGCGGACGGCGTCGGTCATCGGCACGCGTCCCTCTTCACGGGAATCGAGGGGATGGTGCAGGCGCACATCACTGGCCGAGATCCCGACCGGCACGATTTTCGGTTCGGTGGCCGCGCGCAGCACTACATGGCGAAGGATCAGCAGGACGACGGTTCGATCTTCGCCTCGTGGTCCAGCCAGTTCGCGACGTCGAATCGCACGCGGTTGATCTTCGGATCGTCCGGAACGATCACGTCGCTCAACTCGTCGCATATCTCCGACGGCACGCTCTACTTGGTCGATCCCACCGTGCTGCGCCGGACCTACTGGCTCACGACGACGGACGCTTCGGTCGCGCACGACCTCTCCCCCTCGTGGACCGTCTTTCAGCGCCTGGGGTTCGTGACGTCGGGGACGCTCGAATCGGCGCCGCTCACCGCTGGGAGCACCGCCATACCTGCGCCGGCCGGCATCGACTACATGCAATTCGAGAGCGAGACGACGGCCGCCAAGGTCTTCACGCCGCGCACGACTGGCGACGTTCGGTGGCTCGTGCGCGACACGTACAGCGCGTTCCGACTCGATCTCGCGAACCCAGCCAACAGGCTCGGGGCGGCGAATTTCTTGTCGGGCACCGCGACGGCCGCGGTCACGTACACCTTCACGCCGCGCCTCGTGAACAGGATCGGCGCGGGCGCATCGATCGCGAGCGCGCCGCCGCTCGATCACGATCAGCACCTCGTGATCTCGCCCACGTTCGTCGACCAGCTCAACTACTCGCGCGAGACTTGGTATACGACCATCACCGCGCAATATGCCTACGGCACGCTGAACCCGCGCCTCGGTACCGGACCCGGGGTGACCGCAGGCGCTGTCATCGTCGGTATTCCCTACCCGGTCGGTCATTGGCGAAATCTCGGCGTCCTCGGAGCCGGATCGGCGAGCTACGCGACGATCTCCACCGGCGTCGGTCCGTCCGCGACGCTCAACTCTTATGGAGCGTCCGCGCAGCTTCGCTACGCGACGTCAACGTGGCTCGGAATCACCGCAGGCTACACGGCCCACTACTCGTCTCTCACCGGATCGAGCGCGCTCGCTCAAGCGACGCTCCCGCTCACGCGCCACGTCTTCTTCGTGGGGCTCTCCGGGTATTGGTCGACCGATCCATCCGTGCCGCCGCTCGCGACGTTCCAACCGCCCGTCGCGCCCTGAGACGCGAGCCCCGCGTCGCCGCTCACGCAGAGTCGGGCAACGTCGCGCGCTCGACCGGCTTCGCGAAGATGCGCGGCTCGAGCTTCTCGCGCAGCCTCAAGAATGGTTTCTCGATGATGTAATAGGACGCCACCGCGGCGACGAGCGAGAGCGCCAGGTTCTGAGGAAACTGCGCGTACCACGACGTCGTGAAGCGATTGAGGAAGATCTGCTGCCAGAGGTAGAGCGAGTAGCTGATCTGGCCGAGGAACACGAGGGGAGCCGTGTTGAGGAACTTGCCGACCACACCGCCGGGATAAGTGACGCACCAGTCGATGATGAGCGCGATCAAGATGTCGACCGACGTCTGACCGATGAGCAGATCGAAGCGGGTGTGGCTGCTCATGAACACCAACCCGACCGCACCGAACGGCACGAGGACGAAGAGCGGCGAGCGCTGGAACTTCACGTAGAGCGAGATGCTCGCGAGGCGATCGCGCACGCCGGCGAGCAAGCATCCGATCGCGAGCGAGTCGCCGACCGTTTGAAACGCGGTCTGTATCAGCGGGCGTTGCGACGGAAGTAGGTAGTACGTCGCGATGCGAATCAGCGGCACGACGGCCGCGAAGAGCGCGGCGGCGACGATCGCGCGCTTGCGGCCGAGCACGAGCACGACGAATGGCCAGAGCAGATAGAACTGCTCTTCCACCGACAACGACCACGAGTGCCCGACCTCCCACGCGGGGTTCGCGCGGTAGTTCACCGTGTACGTGAGGGCGTGGACGAGATCGGCGCGCGGGATCTGCGCGAGGCCGAACGCGGCGAGGACCATGACCACTCCGATGTAGAAATAGAACGGCGGAAAGATTCGGAGCGTTCGTCGGTAGTAGAACTTCAGAAGGGATACCGACCCCGTCTTGCCGAGCTCTCGAAAGAGGAGCGTCGTGATGAGGTATCCCGAAATGACGAAGAAGACGCGCACGCCCTGGCCGCCGTGCGACGTCCAATGTGGACCGTCCACCGTGGCCGCTGCGTGGCACAAAAGGACGAGCATGATCGACACCGCACGCAGCCCGTCCAACGACTGGATGCGCGGCGCGTGAGTGGCGGCTCTTACCTGCACGACGATTCGTGGATCTACGCGGAAGAGGGGGGGTGTCAAGCGGGCACGGGCGGCGACGACCGAGCGGAGTCGGGCGAAAAGCGCTTTCTTCGTCGCGGATCGCGCGGTAGCAGCTTCCGATGCAGAGGCGCAGGATGGCTGGTCTGGAGGTCGAGACGGTCGGCGACGATCTTCCACGCGACGTGCCGGTCGTCGTGCTCTTGCATGGATACGATGGGTTCCCATCCGATCTGTCGCCATTCGCGGCGTCGTTTGGATTGCCCGCACGGTTCGTCTTCCCGGCGGGTCTCGTCGAGCTGACGGCGAGCGATCGCGGCGGGCGCGCGTGGTGGCGGATCGATGCGGCGGCGCGCGCGGAGGCGGTCAGGCGCGGCGAGCGGCGCGATCTCTCGACCGCGAGCCCGGCGGGACTTCCTGCGGCGCGCGCTGCGCTCGTCGCGCTCCTCGATCACATCGAGATCACCTACGCCCCGCGGGCGCTCGTCGTCGGCGGCTTCTCGCAGGGGGCGATCCTCTCTTGCGACGTGGCGCTCCGCACGCCGCGCGAGCTTGCCGGGCTCGTGATGCTCTCCGGCGCGCGCGTGACCGCGACCGAGTGGGCGTCGCTCCTCGAGCGTAGAGGCGGACTCCCGACGTTCATCAGCCACGGCCGCGGCGACGCGGACCTCGCCTTCGAAGCAGCGGAAGCGCTCGCGAACGATCTCGACCGAGCGGGCGTGGCGTTGACGTGGCTCCCGTTCGACGGCGGACACGAGACGCCTCTCGTCGTCCTCCGCGCTCTGAAACGATTCCTCGCCGCCCAAATCGCCAAGACGCCATGACTTGGTGTACGTCGTGGACGTGATGTCGTCAGAGTCCTCTCGAGAGCTCTCGGTCCAAGGGAAGGCGACGCCCATCTATTTCGGGGCGGCGTCCGCGCGTGCATTCGGCTTCTACGACGCCGGCCACCAAGCGAAGCGACGCGCGTGTGGCGTCGTCGTCTGCGCGCCGCTCGGGTACGAGGGCCTCTGCGCCTACCGAGGGATGCGACACACCGCCGAGCGACTGGCCGCCGCCGGGTTCCCGACGCTGAGGTTCGACTACCACGGCACAGGCGACTCGTCTGGCTCGGACCGCGATCCCGATCGGGTCCGCGCGTGGCTCGACACGATCCACGACGCGATCGACGAGCTCGTCGAGCGAAGCGGCGCGACGGAGGTTTGCCTCCTCGGCGTGAGGCTCGGCGCAACGCTCGCGACGGTCGCGGCGGCGGAGCGCGGACGCGCGACGAGCCTCGTCCTGTGGGCCCCTTGCGCGAAGGGGCGCGCGTACGTTCGCGGGGTCAAGGCGCTCAGCGGCATGGCATCCGATCAGCGATCGCTCGAGCGCGGAGCCGGTGTGACCGGCGACGAGAACGACATCGACTCGGCGGGCTTCGTGCTCACCGCGCAGACGGCGGCGGCGCTCTCGAAGCTCGATCTGATGGCGCTCGATGCGAAACCGGCGGCGCGCGCGCTCATCGTCGGCCGCGACGACACGCGCGGGGACGAAGCGCTCGTTCGCAGCTTCGAAGCGCTCGGTGTCGCGACGACGTTGATTCACCCGCCAGGCTTCGCCGAGATGATGGCGGAGCCGCACGACACGGCGGTGCCCGAAGTTGCGCTCTCGGAGATCGAGGCTTGGTTGCTCGCGTCGCACGGACCTGCGAAGACGCCTCCGCGCGATGCCGCCATCGTCGGCGCCGCCGGCCTCGATCTCGTCGCGACGACGACGGCCCCGCACGCAGCCCCATCGACCGACGCGCCCGTCGCGATCCGCGAAGAGCCCTTCTCGTTCGGCGAGGGCGATCGACTCTTCGGCATCCTCACGCAGCCCAAGGCCGCTGCGGCCGGCCATGCGCCCCCAGCGATCATCCTCTTGAACTCCGGCTCGGTGCACCGCATCGCGGTCAATCGCATGAACGTGACGCTGGCGCGCGCCTGGGCCGCGCTCGGCTTCCGCGTCCTGCGAATGGACATCGGCGGCATCGGCGACAGCGCGCATGCGCCCGGTTACGAGGAGAACGTCTGCTACTCGAAGTTCGCCGTCGAAGACGTCGAGCGTGCCATGCGCGCACTCCGCGACCGAACCGGCGCGGATCGATTCGTCCTCAGCGGGCTCTGCTCCGGCGCGTACCTGACGTTTCAGACGGCGCTGCGCGGAGGGCCGGTCGTCGGCGCGATGCTCATCAACCCGCTGACGTTCTACTGGAAGGAGGGCGACACGCTCGAGGTCGCACCTTCGAAGACCGTGAACGACGCGAAGCACTACGAGAGCTCGCTCCTCCGCGTCGAGAGCTGGAAGAAACTCGTCCGCGGTGACGTCGACTTGCGCCGCGCGCTCGGCGTCGCAAAAAAGCGCGTCGAGATGATCGCGTCCGCGCGCGTGAGGCGCGTCTTGGTAGCGCTGGGCGTCGGCAAGAACGACGTCGAGAACGTCTCGCGCGACATGAAGAAGATCGTCGCTCGCGGGATCGACGAGCTCATGGTCTTCAGCGCGGGGGATCCTGGCCTCGACTACCTCGCTCTGCACGCGACCGACGCGCTCGCCGCGCTCGGGAAAGCGGACCGATTCCGCTTCGAGATCATCGAAGGCGCGGACCACGTATTCACACCGCTCTCGACGCAGAACCGTCTGCACGAGCTCCTCACGGAGCACATCCGCAGCCGATTCGGCGGGCCGTCCTCGTGACGCATAGTATGCTTTGGCTCGAATGAGCCGCACGATGATCGCGCGCGTGATGGATCGCGCCAAGCTTCCCTCTCTGCTTCTCGGCCTTCGATCCATCGGCGGCTCGCCCTGGTTCACGGTGCTCACGTACCACCGCGCTGGGCGCCCCGAAGACATAGGCGAGCTCGATCCGGGGACCGTCGACGTCACGCCCGAGCAGCTCGACAAACACGTCTCGTACATGAAGCGTTGGTTCGACATCGTCGCGATGGACGACTTCTTCGCGTTCCGCCGCGGCGGCTCGCTCCCGAAGAACCCGATTCTCCTCACGTTCGACGACGGGTACCTCGACAACCACGACGTGGTCCTCCCGATTCTCCAGAAGCACGGAGTGAAGGCGACCTTCTTCATCGCGACGCACTACATCTCGGAGCGACGCCTCTTTTGGTGGGACAAGATCGCGCTCTTGGTCAACCGATCGACGCGCGCGTCGATCGAGCTCGATTACCCGACGCGGTGTTCGTTGTCGCTCGCCGATCCCGGCGCGAAAGTGCGCGCACGCATGCGGCTGCTCCGCATCGTGAAGAGTCACTACGGGCTCGATCTCGAACGGTTCCTCGTCGAGCTCGCCGCGGCGGCCGGCGTCACGTTCTCGCGCGACGAAGAGCGGCGCATCGCGGACGAAAAGCTCATGACGTGGGATCACGTTCGCGCGCTGCGCCGCGCGGGGATGGACGTGCAGTCGCACACGAGCACGCACCGCGTCCTGCAGACGATCGACGAAGTGACGCTCGAGCGCGAGCTCGTCGAGTCGCGCGACGTCCTCGAGCGCGAGCTCGGCGAGCCGGTCCGCGCGATCTCGTATCCGGTTGGCAAGCCGCTGCACCTGTCGCCGACGATCCGAACGGCGGTGAAGAAAGCGGGGTACGAGCTCGGCTTCTCGAACGGAAGCGGGACGAACCATCGCTGGGATTTCGATCCGCTCGACGCGCGACGGCTCGCGATCGACATCGACGCATCCGACGCATCGTTTCGCTCGATGCTGGCGTTGCCATACCTCCTCGCAGACGTCATCGAGAGCTGAGGGCCGCGGCGTAGCGGGTCGTTTTCGCTGTGCTATGGTCGCGCGCATGACGCTCAAGATCGGCATCGTCGGCTGCGGAAAAATCGCAGACGGTCATGTCGAAGAAATCCAAAAGATGCCCGAGCTCGCGCTCGTGGTCGGCGTTTGCGACAAGGAACCGATCATGGCGGAGCAAATCGCCATGCGGTACGGGCTCGACTACCACACCGACAACATCGAGCGCCTCCTCGCCGAGAAGAAGCCCGACGTCGTCCACATCACGACGCCTCCCGGCTCGCATCTCCCGCTCGCGAAGATGTGCATCGACGCCGGCGCGCACGTCTACGTCGAGAAGCCGATGACGCTCTCGCTCGCGGACACGAAGGCGCTCCTCGCGTACGCGGACAAGGCGAAGAAAAAGGTCACGATCGGCTACAACTATCTCTTCGATCCGGCGGCGCTCGAGATCGCCGATCTCGTTCGATCCGGTGCGCTCGGCGACATCGTCCACGTCGAGAGCATGTACGGCTACGGCCTCTCCGGTCCGTACGGCTCGGCGATCCTCGCGGACCCGAACCACTGGGTGCTCAAGCTCCCGGGTCAGCTCTTTCACAACAACATCGATCACCTTCTCTGTCGCACGCTGCAGTTCGTCGACGAAGAGACGCCCAAGGTCATGGCCTACGCGTACGTGCGGCGTCCGCCCAAGTTCGGCGACGCGCGCGACGCGATGCCCGACGAGCTGCGCCTCTTCATCCACGGCGCCAAGACGAGCGTCTACGGGACGTTCTCGTCACACATTCGTCCGGCGGGACAGATGATGCGCGTGTACGGCACGAAGAACATCGCCCACGTCGACTACAACGCGCGCACGGTGACGCTCGAGCCGAGCGGATCGCTCCCGAGCGCGATCGGTCGCGTGATGCCGGCGTTCGACAACGCGCTTGCGTTCGCGAAGGCCGGCGTGAAGAACGTCGGGAAGTTCGCGGCGTCGGACTTTCATTTCTTCACGAGCATCAACAATTTGTTCCGCGCGTTCTACGCGAGCATCTCGCACGACGCTCCACTGCCGATCAGCTACCGCGACATGATTCGCGTCTCGGCCACGCTCGACGAGATCTTCCGTCAGATCCGACCGGAGGCTGCTCAATGAAGGTCCTCGTCACGGGAGGCTCGGGGTTTCTCGGCGCGTCGGTCGTCGATCGTCTGCTCGCGCGCGGCGAGAAAGACTTGCGGCTGCTCCTGCGAACCGGGAGCAAGCGCGCGCGCCTCGACGCGGTCATCCGCAAATATCCGGACGCGAAGGTCGAGTTTTTCACGGGGAGCCTCGCGTCGGTCGACGCGGCGGCCGAAGCGATCGTCGGATGCGGCGTCGTCTATCATCTCGCGGCGGCGCTCGGCGGCGCGCCGGCCGACATGTTCCTCAACACGGTCGTGACGACGCGCAACCTGATGGAGGCGATCGTCACGAAGAAGAAGAACGGCAACCTCCCCAAGGTCGTGCTCGTCAGCTCGTTCGGCGTCTACGGCGTCGCCGAGCAGCCGCGCGGATCGATGGTCGACGAGAACACGCCGCTCGAGACGCACCTCGAGCGGCGCGACACGTACTCGCAGGCGAAGCTGCGGCAAGAGCAGCTCGCGTGGGACTACCACCAGAAGCACGCGGTCCCGCTCGTCGTGCTGCGCCCCGGTGTCATCTACGGTCCCGCGGGCGGCGCATTCTCGACGCGCGTGGGGCTCAGCCTCTTCGGGCTCTTCCTCCATCTCGGCGGGAACAACGTGCTGCCGCTCACGTACGTCGACAACTGCGCCGACGCGATCGTGGTCGCCGGTCAGGCGGCGCGCGCCGAGGGACAGGTCTACAACGTCGTCGACGACGATCTCGTCACCGCGTCGCAGTACCTCGCGATGTACAAGAAGAACGTCAAGCCGCTGAAGTCGGTGCGCGTGCCGTATCCGGCGCTAACTCTCCTGTCGGATCTCGTGTCGCGCTACCACGCGTATTCGAAGGGGCAGCTCCCGGCGATTTTCTCGCGGTACAAATCGAAGACGACGTGGGGCGGCAACCGCTTCGACAACGCGAAGCTGAAGTCGCTCGGATGGAGTCCGATCGTGTCGACGTCCGACGGGCTCGCGCGTGCGTTCGAGGACTTGAAGTCGCGCGAAGTACGCGCGGGCTAGGTGCGTGTGCTGCATAGCACACGCACACAGCCTCGCTCACGACTCGGCTAGTCAGCCGCCGTAGAGACGTAGATACGCGTCGGTCATTCGCTCGAGCGAGAAGCGCTCGTGCGCGTATGCGCGTGCGGCGATGCCGCGGCGTTTGCGGAGCTCGACGTCGTCGCGGAGCTTTGCGTATTCGGCGGTGAGCGCGGACGCGTCGCCCGCGTCGACGAGCGCGCCGACCATCTCCGGAACGATGCTGGCGAGCGCGCCTACGCGCGTCGCGACGATCGGGAGCGCGCACGACATCGCTTCGGCGATCGCGAGCGGTAGGCCTTCGGTGTCGGACGTCAGCGTGAACGCGTCCATCGCCGAGAGCTGCGCGGGAATGTCGGCGCGCGCGCCGGCGAGCGTGACGAAGCGCGCGAGGCCTTCGGGAATCGCGGCCTCGACGTCCTTGCGTGTCTGCCCTTCGCCGACGATGAGCAGGCGCGTCGATTCACCCAGCAGCGGCGCCATCGACCGCACGAGGAGCGGGAAGTTCTTCTCCGGTACGAGGCGACCGACGGAGCCGACGACGAACGCGTTCTCG
>JAYVXB010000723.1:0-11110 GCA_043785585.1 Deltaproteobacteria bacterium
ACGTTCGTCGTCGTCGAGCCGCAGGTCGCCGCGATGGGCTACCCGTCGCGCTCCGGCGACTTCTCGATCGACAAGCTCGCACCCGGCGAATACACGCTCCGCGCGTACTTCAACGGCAAGCCGGTCGGCAAAGAGCAACCGAGCTTCCGCATCCCGGACAAAGGCGGCGAGGTCCCGCTCAAGGCCGACTGGAACATCTCGCCCGCGGAGAGCAAATAATGCTGCTCTCGCGCTTCTGGTACGTCCTCCTCAGCATCGCGGTCGGCGTCTCGCTCTACATCGTGTTTCTCGCCGTCGGTCAGTACAACCGCCGGCAAGGGATCGTGATGAAGGAGGGGCTCGCCTCCGACAGCCAGACTGTGGAGTGGGCGCTCAAGATCGACTCGCGTCGTCGCCTCGATCAGCTCTCGTACGGGAGCTTGAACCCCGCGGTGCAGAAGAGCCTGCTCGACTCGAACAACTCGAAGGAAAACAAAGTCCCCGGCAAGGCGCGCGAAGAGACGACGAAGGCGCTGAAGGCGGTGATGGAGCAGATCCCGGCCGAGTTCAAACCGGACGCGCTCTTCGCCGTCGATCGCGACGGTCGCGTCGTCGGGCAGGCGGGCTACGATCAGGTCGCGGCGAACGAAGACTTCGAGCTCGGCGGCTATCCGGTCGTCTTCGACGCGCTCCACGGATATTTGCGCGACGACACCTGGGCGCTCGGCGACAAGCTCTACCTCGTGTGCGCGCGCCCGGTCGAGACCGAGGCGGGCTCTGCGCCGGCCGGCGCGATCGTCGGCCTCAAAGAGTACAACCGCAGCTACGCGACCGACATGGCGAAGCGAACGCGCACGAACCTCGCGTTCTACGTGGCGGGCAAGCGCGTCGCATCGGCGACGGGCACCGAGGGATTCGAAGAGAGCCAGCTCGAGCTCATCGGGACCGACATCGCCGCTGGCAAGGGCGTCGGCGAGGACAAGACGTACGAAGCGGGCGGGCGCTCCGAGGTCCGGATGCTCCGCGACGATCTCGGCGTCATGTACGCGCGCTTGCCGGGCGACGCGTGGGACTTGCACGCGGGCTTCTCGGTGCTTCGTCCCAAGGTGACGATCACGAGCCCGATGGGCTTCATCAGCGGCGCCGACGACAAAGACACGTCGAGCGTCCCGTACCTCATCATCGTTCCGGTGCTGCTCCTCGCGGCGCTGATCGGCATCGCGCTCACGCTCCTCGAGCACACGCTGCCGCTTCGCGAGATGGTCGCGCAAGCGGAACGACTCAAGGTCGGTCAGCTCGACGGGTTGCAGATCGCGCGCTTCCGCGGCGCGTACCGCGGCATCGCGCAGAACGTCAACGGCGGCATCGAGCGGATCGTCGAGAAGGGGGGCGGCGTGCCGCGTCGTCCCGCCGATCTCGAGTCGATCCTCGGACCGGTGCCCGCGCAGCCTGCGATGAGCGCGTTCGCGTTCCCGATGGATGGTCAACCGCCTCCGCCGCCCGGCGAGCGAGGATCGGGACCGAATCCTCCGCCGTCGCCGCCGTCCGTTCCCGGACGCGCACCGCCGACGCCACCCGTGCTCCACGCGCAGCAGATCCAGAAGGCGACGCCGCCCGTCCCGATGCAGGTCGCGTCGCAGGCGCAAGCGTTCCCGCCGCCGGGTGCGGCCTCCGCGCCCGCGTCGCCGCCCGGTCCCGCCGCGCGACCCGGAGGTCCGCCGCCGGTCCCGGGTCGCGGGGGTCCTCCGCCGCCCGTCCCCGCGCGTGGCCCCGCGCCTCCGGCTCCCGCACCGCCGCCACCGCCTCCGCCGCCGAAAGCGCCGATGCCGCCGGGCGACGAGATGGACGACGACGAAGCGACGATGGTCGCGCAGATCCCCGCCGAGGTCCTCGCGCAAGCGACCGGCGAGTCGAGGGCGGACGTCGAGGCCGGCGAGTGGCTCAAAGTGTACGAAGACTTCATCCGCACGAAAAAGCAGTGCGGTGAAGCGACCGACGGTCTCACGTTCGAAAAGTTCCAGCACACGCTCAGGAAGAATCGCGATGCGCTCATGCAGCGGCACGGCTGCAAGCGCGTTCGGTTCTCGGTCTACGTCAAAGAAGGGCGCGCCTCGCTCAAGGCGACGCCCGTGAAAGAGTAGGGAAAGCGCGATGCGATCCTCGAAGCTGTCACGCCGGTACTCCTCGACGCTGATCGCGCGCGTCTTCATCGCCGCTCCTGCGTTGGCGGCTG
Organism: Deltaproteobacteria bacterium; assembly: GCA_043785585.1. Classification (GTDB taxonomy): domain Bacteria; phylum Myxococcota_A; class Polyangia; order Polyangiales; family Polyangiaceae; genus JBBQXV01. The sequence continues at coordinate 2,213 of JAYVXB010000723.1, forward strand.
CGCTCTCGTGCTCGTTGGTCTCGACGCGCGCCAGCGCGACCAACGTCCTCGAGTTCCCCGACAACGGCTCCGAGCAAATGGGCCGCGGCGGCGCGTGGATCGCGCGCGCGAGCGATCCGCTCGCCACGTACTTCAACCCCGCGGGTCTCGCGGGGCAAGAGACGGCGATCACGCTCCAAGCGAACGTCTCGCTCAGCCATCGATGCATGACGCGCGTGAAGGCGGCGAACGACACGACGAACGATCCGCTCATCGATCCGAACGTGAACCTCGCTTACCCCAAGGTCTGCGCCGACATCTCGCCGTTCCCCAACCCGCAGCTCGGGTTCACGTGGCGGCTCAGCGATCGCGTCGGCATCGGATTCCTTCCGCTCTTCGGCCCGAGCGCCGTCGGCAAGGCGAACTGGCCCGAGTTCATCGACGGGCGATCGCCGAACCAAGCCGCGCCTCAGCGCTACCTCCTCATCGACGCGAATCTCCTCTTGCTCACGCCGACGATCGGCGCCGGCTTCGAGCCGATCGACGGGCTCCGCCTCGGCGCGAGCTTTCAGTGGGGCATCGCCGGCAAGGTGCATTTTTCGAACGCGTCGATGGCGAACAACGCCGACGGTCTTTTGCCGAAGGACAACGACGTCCGCGCGCAGATCGACGCGAAGCAGCTGTTCATCCCTGGCTTCACGCTCGGCGGCATCTGGAGCGCGAGCGACAACATCGATCTCGCCGGTTGGTACAAGTGGAGCGCGCCCGTCGATGCGAAGGGCGACGTGACGACGTACTTCCCGTACTTCACGCCCGCGGTCGCCAACGGCAACACGAGCGGCGTCAAGGTCGGCGACACGTCGCAACCCAACTGCGGCATCTCGGGGAGCAAGGAAACGCCGTGCGCCGCTGGAGACATCGGCAACGTCAAGGTGCCCATCCCGATGGAGGCGAAGATCGGCGTGCGTTACCACCAGCCGCGCGCGGGCGCGACGCTGCGCAAGCATCACCGCGATCCGCTCAGCCAAGACCTGTTCGACATCGAGCTCAACCTGACGTGGGCGAACAACAGCGTCTTCGAGAACGTGCAGCTGCGCTTTCCTGGAAACGCCGACGGGCAGGGCATCATCCCAGTGAATGGAACTCCCGGCACGCTCCCCCCCACCGCCGACGTGCCGCACAAATACAAAGACGTGATGGGCGTGCGACTCGGCGGTGACTACAACGTCATCGGCGACAAGCTCGCGATTCGCGCCGGCGCGTTCTTCGAGACACGCGCGCAGGATCCGCAATACCAAAACATCGACATCGCCGGCGCCGAACGCTACGGCGTCGCGCTCGGCGGCACGTACCGCATCCGCATGGGCGCCGAGAAGAAGAGCGCGATCGAGCTCCACGCCGGTTACGGGCACATCTTTTTCGCAACGCAGAGCAACACCAACCCCACGAGCGACGGCGTCCATGGATTGGCGGGTACGCAGTGCAACGGCGGTACGCCCGCGCCCAATGGCGTCTGCTCGACGGGCCAGCAGCAATACCGCACGAACTGGCCGATCAACCTCGGGACCATCACCAATGCCGTCAACGTGATCAACGTGGGCGCCACCTACAGGTTCTAGTTTGGGAGTGCGATGAGCAACGCAAACAACGTCCGCAACGTCATCATCATCGGCTCTGGGCCCGCCGGTCACACCGCAGGCATCTACGCTGCGCGTGCGAACCTCAAGCCGCTCATGTTCGAGGGGATGGTGAAGGGGGGAATCCCCGGCGGTCAGCTGATGATCACGAACGACGTCGAGAACTACCCTGGCTTCCCGACCAAGATCACCGGTCCGGATCTCATGAAGGCGTTCCGCGATCAGTCGATCCATCAGGGCGTCGAGATCCAGACCGAGGACGTCTACAAAGTCGATTTGTCGAAGCGGCCGTTTCGCGTTTGGGTCGGTGACGACAAGGTCGAGCACCAGGCGAAGACGCTCATCATCGCGACGGGCGCGCAGGCCAAGTGGCTGAACATCGAGAGCGAGCACGCGCTCAAGGGGCGCGGCGTCTCGGCGTGCGCGGTGTGCGACGGCGCGTTCTTCCGCAACCAGGACGTGATGGTCGTCGGCGGCGGCGACACCGCGATGGAAGAGTCGATGTACCTGTCGGGGATCTGCAAGACGGTGACGCTCGTGCATCGTCGCGGCGAGTTCCGCGCGAGCAAGGCGATGCAGGATCGCGTCTTGAAGAATCCGAAGATAGCGATCGAGTACGACTCGGGCGTCGACGAGGTGCTCGACGTGTCGAAGGGCGAGGTCAACGGCGTGCGCCTCGTGAACCTCAAGACGAACGCGAAGAAGGTCGTGCCGGTGACAGGGCTCTTCGTCGCGATCGGCCACACGCCGAACACCGATCTGTTCGTCGGCCAGCTCGACATGCACGACAACGGTTACCTGAAGGCCAAGCCCGGCAGCTCGTACACGAGCGTGCCCGGCGTCTTCGCGTGCGGCGACGTTCAGGACTTCGTGTACCGGCAGGCGGTGACGGCCGCGGGCACGGGGTGCATGGCTGCGCTCGACGCCGAGCGCTGGATGGCGCTCAACGATCCGCACTGACGCGCGCGCTCACGACTCGGGCGGAAGCTTGAAGATGACGAGCTTGCGCATCGGGTACGCGAAGAGAACGAACACCAAGAACGTGCCGATGAAGCTCGTGATCTCGGGCGGCACGCCGTGGACGCGCGGCAAGAGCAGCTGATAGAGGCCGAAGTTCATCGCGAGCGTCGCGACCTCGAACACGGCGAAGAGCACCGCCTGCCGCGAGATGCTCCCGCGCTGCGCGCGAAACGTGAACGTGCGGTTGCCGAAGAACTGCACCGATGCTCCGCAGAGCAGCGCGGGGAGACGCGCGCTCGACGGCGCGATCCCCGCCAGACGGATGCACGCCGTCAGCACGGAGAAGTCGACGATCGTCGCGCCGCTGCCGACGACGAGCGCGCGACCGAAGCGCGCCGCGCGGACGATCAGCGGCTCGCTCTCTCGCACATCTCGATCGTACACCGCGACCTCGAACGCGACGAATCGCCGGGATTCGCCGCACGACCCGCGCTATAGACGGTCCCCATGCGCCTTCGACGGGCGAGCTCGACGCCACGCTCGGTGAAGGTCTTCTTTGCGCTGACCTTCGTCGTCTTCACGTGCGTCTTCCCGTACATCGGCGGCATCAACAACCCCGACGAGAACGTCCGCGTCTTCATGACGATGGCGATCGTCGAGCATCACACGTTTCAAATCGACAAGATCGTCGAGCGCCAGGGCTGGGTGAACGACATGGCGCGCGCGCCCGCCCGCACGCCAGACGGCGCGGGCGAGTCGCACTACTTCTCGATCAAGGGGCCGGCGACCGGTTACCTCGGCGTTCCGTTCTATTGGGCGTTCACGAAGATCGCTCCGCGCTTCGGTCATCCCGTGCCGACGGTCGAGAGTCCTCCTGCGGAACGAATCTGGTGGATGGGCGCGACGGTGATCGTCTTGCGCATCTTCGTCGTGCAGCTCCCTTGCTTCGCGTTCCTCGTGTGGTTCGAACGATGGCTTCGCAGGACGTCGGACGATCCGGTGCTGCGACTCTCGGCGGTCGCGGCGGCGGGGCTCGGGACGAACTTTCTCGCGTACTCGCTGATGTTCGTGAGCCACACGCTCTTCGCCGTCGCCGCGTTCCCCGCGTTCGCGATCATCACGAGCGAGCGACTCCGCTTCCACGACGTGCCGCGCCAGCGCCGCCTGTCGCGCGCATTCCTCGCGGGCTTCCTTGCCGGCTTCGCGACGCTGCTCGAGTACCACGCGTTTCCGATCTCGTGCCTCCTCGCGCTCTACGCGCTCACGGCGTTCTGGCGGCCGACGCGCTTGCTGGCGTTCGCGTCCGGCGCGCTCCTCAACGCGGGCGCGCTGATGTTCTACCAGTGGAGGTGCTACGGAAATCCGCTGACGCCCGGCCACAAGATGGCGGAGAGCGCGGTCTTCGCGGCGTACCACAACCAAGGATTCTTCGGCCTCGGCGCGCCGAGCTTCGACGTCTTCAAGAATTTGTCGCTCAGTCACTCGTACGGATTTTTCGGGACGAGTCCGTTCATGTGGCTCGGTCTCGTCGCGATCCCGTTCGGCGGTCTCTTCTTCGCGTTTGGCACGCGCGTCGAGCGCCGCCATCGACGCGTCGCGACGATCGTCTGGCTCGTCATGATGTTCACGCTCTGGTTCTCGATCAGCTGCGCGGTGAACTGGCGCGGCGGTTGGGTCGTCGGGCCGCGCTTCTTCGGTGCGGCGCCGCCGTTCTTCGCGTTTGGTGCCCTCTGCGCGCTCGAGTGGATCGCGCGACGCGGAAGGTTCGCGCGCGCGCTCGCTCGCGGCGTGGCGGGCGGTTTGGCGATCGCGAGCGCCGCGCAAATCGGCTTCGTCGCGCTCGTCTTCAACACGTACCCCGAGGACGTCACGCGCGCGCTCCCGCAAGTCGCGCTGCCGCTCGCTCGCGCCGGCTTCGTACCGCACCACGCCGGCGAGCTCTTCGGGATCACGTCGTACGTCGTATGGTGGATGGTTGCAGGCTGCCTCGGGCTCGCAGTCCTCGTCGCGGCGCTGTGGCCGAGCGGCGAGCGCTGGTGGACGATGACGACGCGCGTGCTCGTCGTCGCCGTCGCGTGCGTGCTCGGGACCTTGCCCGCGTTCAGCGAGCCGACGCCTGAAGAGGCCGGCGACAAAGGCGCGTCGGCGCGCCACTGGCTCGCGCAAGTGTGGGAGCCGCCGGGTCGCGATCGCATCACCGTGCTCCGCGAGCAGGCCGAGCGCTTCGGCCCGCGCGGGCCGTGCCTCTGGTACAAGCTCGCGGATCTCGAGCGCGGCTTGGACTTCGTTGCCGAAGCCGACCGCGACGAGAAGCGCGCGAGCGTCCCGCGCGATCAGTGCCGATGAGGTCGATCCGCACGCTCGGGCGTGCACCGATCCTTCGCCGCGGCGCGGCTCAGGATGAACGCACGCTTTGGCGCGCGTTCACTTTACGAGCACGATGATCGGCCAGTCGTTCCAGTCGAACGTGTCGTAGAGCGCGCGGACGACCATCCGGAACTCGCCGCCCGCGGCGTTCGCCGGCGCGGAGATCGTCATGATGACGCCGTTGCCGTTGTGCGCGGTCGTCGTCGACAGATCGGCTTTGATCCCGTTGAGAGGCGGCAAGATGATGTTGCCGTTCGTGAAGCCAGGGCTCACTCGCCCCGTGAGCAGCTTCAAGTCGTGACCGAGCTTGGCTTTGCTGAAGACGTCGATGACGACGTCGACGCTGGTGCCGCGCTTCACCGCGACGTACCCGTCGATCTTCTTCCCGGCGAAGGTGATCGTCGACGTGCGCACCGCGCCCGCGAAATAGATTCGTCCCGCGGGCGCTGGCGCGCACGGCGTGTCGTCGTTCATCGCGGCGCCGTTGCTCCAGCTTCGCTGCAGCGTGAACCCGCCCTCGACGTAGTAGTCAGGGAGGAACTCGCACATGTCGCCGTTCTCGGGGATGGTCCCGTTCAGCTGGTCGGGGATCCACGCGAGGTTCGTGTCGAGGTTGAACGCGGGGGCGATGCCGGGTTGCGGATCGCTCGCGGCTTCCGCGATTTCGTGGCTCGCGCTGATCGTGTCCTGGATGAAGTTCTGCGCCGGGTCCACCGGCGAGTTGCAATGGGGCATGACCGCGTACGCGACGTTCACCGTGCCGCCGTCGGGAACGTTGACCGCGGTGGCCGAGTGGTACGCGTTGAACTCGGTGCAGCTCGCTCCGTTCTGCTTCGTGATCGAGACGCCGGGCGGAAAGTAGAGCGCGTAGATCGTCTGCGACGTCGGGGCAGGGAAGACGCCCATGCGCACCGAGTCGAAGATGAGCGTCTGAATCTGATCGTCGGTGAACACCGCCGGCGTGACGAACGTGTTCGGGAGCTCGACATACCCGCCGCTCGTTCCGGGGCCGACGCCATAGCCGGCCATCGTCTTCTGCCACCACACTCCGGTCGTGAGCGCGTCGTGGAACGTGCGTCGCTGATCGCGCTTGGCGTCGCCGACGTACGTCACGACGACGGTCTTCGGCGCCGAGAGAATCGGTCCGCCCTTGTTCGTGAGGAGCGGCAGCGGGTGGTGCTTCGACGGATAGACGTTCGGGTCTTGCTCGATGTTCTCGGGGCCCGCCTCGGCGTCGTCGACGCTCGCGTCGTCACCGCCTTCGACACCCGCATCGGCGGCCGGCGCCGGAGCTTCCGTGCTGCTGCTCCCGCACCCTTGCGCGACGACACCGAGTGCCAAGAAACAAGACGCAAGACACACAGCCAGACACACAGAAAGAACGCTGCTTCTCATGAGACTCCCCGCGAACAATCGAAAGTTCACTCTTTCATAGCACGCGCGAAGTGGACCCCCACGCTCGTGACGGCGTACCCTCTCTCCTCACCGTGTCCGCCGCCACGCCGCCGACTCCGTTTCCCGTGCCCGCGCAGCCTCAGTCGCTCGCCGAACGAGAGGACCAACTCGCGCGCGTCCCGTTTTTCGACGGGCTCACGCGCGAGGCGCTCTCGATCATCGCGCAGGTCACGACCGAGGAGACGCACGCGCTCGGGACGCGGATTTTTCAGTATGGGGATCCGGGCGACAAGCTCTTCATCATTCTCTCCGGCAAGGTGCGCATCTCGCGCGAGGTCGCGGGGATGGGTGAAGAGGCGCTCGCCGTGCTCGGGGCGGGCGACGTCTTCGGCGAGATGGCGATCCTCGACGAGTCGCCGCGCTCGGCCGATGCGCGCGTCCACGAGCGCTGCCGACTGCTGGTCATCACGAAGGATGCGTTCGACGATTTGCTCTTCGTCCACAAGGAGCTCGCGTACGAGGTCCTCTGGAACTGCGTGCGCATGCTTTCGACACGCCTTCGCGAGACGAACGAGAAGCTCACGTTCCTCACCGTCAGCGGCAAGTTTTGACCTAAGCTGCACGGCGCATGAACCGAACATCGCTCTCGTTCCTCCTCGTCACCGCTCTCTCTCTCTCCGGCGCTGCGGCCGCGTGCGGCGGTACACCGCCCACCGATCCGAACGTGCCCACCAATCCGTCGGCGTCGACGGCGACGTTCACGCCGACCGCGACGCCGTCGACCACCACGTCCCCGACCGTCAGCGCCACGGCCTCGACGGGCGCGACGCCGACGACCTCCGCGAGCACGACGCCGCCCGCGCCGCAGATCGCGATGAAGGATCCGATCGCCAGCGCGATGGCGGCAGACATCCAGAAGATCGGCCTCGACCTGAAGAACTTGCCGACCATGGCGAAGATGGTCAAGTCCGAGAAGAAGAAGCTCCGTCAGGTGATGGACCTCTTCACGAAGGCGACGGGCCTCAAGTGCAAGGACTGCCACGACGCCGACGACTACGCGAAGTCGACGCCGAAGAAGAACATCGCTTCGCACATGTGGGACGACATGGTTCGCGTCGTCGCGCTCGCGGACGGCTCACCCGTCTTCTGCGACTCGTGCCATCAGGGCACGACGAAGGTCCTCGATCACTCCGACAAGAAGGCGCTCGGCAAGTGGATGCAGGCGACCTACGTCGACAAGATGGCCAGGCGCGACAAGAAGGACCACGCCTGCGCGACCTGCCACGGCGCGGAGATGGATATGGATCTCCTCGAGACGTGGGCGAAGAAGGGGACGGAGAAGTAGCCGACGTCGTCGCGCGCGCCGAGCGCGCTCGTCGGGGAGCGGCTCTCCACAGGTCATTCACAACGGGACTTCTGTCACTGTGCGTCACTGTAAAGGCCGTTTGCTTGACGGAAGAACAAGCGTTCAGTAACCTCGCTGCACTATGCAAGGACTGACCGCCCGCCAGCAGATGGTTCTCGACTTCATCCAGCAGTCGATTTCGGATCGCGGCTACCCGCCGACGCTGCGCGAGATTGGCGCCCGCATGGGGATTCGTTCGACGAACGGGGTGAACGATCACCTGCGCGCGCTCGAACGCAAAGGCTACCTCACGCGCGAGGACATGAAGTCGCGCGCCCTTCGTCCCACGGGCCTCGGCCGTGTCACCCCGGCGAACGGCACGAACGGTGGAGACGAAAGCAACGTCATCCCGCTCCACCCGAACGACGACGATCTCGTCGAGGTGCAAATCCTCGGGCGCGTCGCGGCCGGGCTTCCGCTCTTGGCCGAGGAGCACGTCGTCGACACGGTGCGCATCGACCGCGGCCTCCTCAAGGGCGGGCGCGAGGTGTTCGGGCTCAAGGTGACCGGCGACTCGATGATCGACGCGGGGATCCTCAGCGGCGACTACATCTTCGTCCGCAAGCAGCTCACGGCGTCGCGCGGCGACATCGTCGTCGCCCTCATCGGCGACGAGGCGACCGTGAAGTACTACTTCCCGGAAAAGGACTACGTCCGCTTCCAGCCCGCCAACAAGACGATGGCGCCGATCCTCGTCCGCGCGTCCGACTTCCGCCCGACGATGCTGCTCGGGGTGGTCGTCGGCGTCTTCCGCCGGCTTTAGTTTCCATCCACCCGCAGCGCTCGATCCCATTGACCATGCGTCGTCGCGAGCGGTAGCGTCTCAGAAGCTCGATGAAGACCCGCTTCCCTGGTTATTGCGCGGTCCTGGTTGTCGCGTTCGCCCCGATGCTCGGAGGGTGCGGCGGCGCCTGGTACGGAGTGCACGTCAGCTCCGCGTCGGCGCGCGTCGAAGAGGCGCGTGCGCAGGGGGCCGAGCAGCTCGCGCCGTACGAGTACTACTACGCGAAAGAGCACCTGCATCAGGCGCAGATCGAAGCCGCCGAGGCAAGCTACTCCGACGCCGCCAACTACGCCGAGATCGCCGAAGAGTACGCGACCAAAGCGATTCAGCTTTCGCAAGCGTCGCGACAGGCGGGCGGCGACTCCAAGCCG
>JAYVXB010000724.1:0-11109 GCA_043785585.1 Deltaproteobacteria bacterium
CGTCGCGCGATCGAAGAGCCGCTCCGTCAAATCGCGAAGAACGCGGGCGTCGAAGGCTCGGTCGTCGTCGAGAAGGTCCGCGAAGGGAAGGGCGCCTTCGGCTTCAACGCGCAGACCGAGGTCTACGAGGACCTGCTCAAGGCGGGCGTCATCGATCCGGCGAAGGTCGTTCGCTCGGCGCTCGAGTACGCGGCCAGCGTCGCGGGGATGATGCTCACGACGGAAGCGGTCATCGCCGACAAGCCCAAGAAGGAATCGGGCGGCGGCGGTGGTGGCGGCGGCGGGATGGGCGGCATGGGTGGAATGGGCGGCATGGGAGGTATGGGCGGTATGGGCGGCGGCGATTTCGGCGACATGGACTGACGCCGGCGGAATGATCGCGCGGCTGCGAGGGAGTCTTCCGACTGTCGGGGGTCCTTCGCTGCGCTCAGGACGCCAATAGCCTTCATCGTTTTGCGATGAGGCTATTGGCGTTTTTGACTTCCGAAATCGCAAGGGGCTACACTTTTTGGCCAAGGCCACTGGATGACCGACTCCCTCTTCGTTCGCATCGGCCGCGACTTCAAAGCGGGCGACGTGCTTTTCCGCGAGGGAGAGACCGGCGAGGAGATGTACGTGATCCAATCGGGTCTCGTGCAAGTGCTCAAGCGCGTCGGCACCGACGAGCGCGCGCTCGCGACGCTCGGACGCGGCGAGTTCCTCGGCGAGATGGCGATCCTCAACAACAAGCCGCGAAGCGCGACCGCGGTCGTCCTCGAAGACGCGCGCTGCCTCGTCATCGACGCGCGCACGCTCGAGTCGATGATCACGAAGAACCCCGAGATCGCGATGCGCCTCATCAAGAAGCTCGCGCGCCGCCTCGATAACGCCGACGAGATGATCCAGATCCTGATGAATCCGGATCCGAAGGCGCGCGTGATGCTCGGCCTCAAGCGGTACGCCGAGACGGTGGGAGAGCCGATCCCCGAAGACAAAGGCGGCGGCGTCCGCGTCAACACGTCCGCGGTCGATCTCGCACGCGAGGTCGGGACTGACGAAGATCACGTCATCGACGTCTTGAGTCGCCTGACGCGGCTTCACATCGCATGGGAAGACGAGCTCGGATCGATCGTCATCGCCGACGTCGGGCGGCTGCTCGAGTTCATGGAGTTCCTCGAGATGCCGCAAAAGTTCGAGGAGGCGTAGGCGATGGACCTTCGCGTCATCGGATGCCACGGCGGCGAGACTCCGCGACATCGCACGAGCGCGTTCGTGCTCGACGATCGCGTCGCGATCGACGCGGGCTCCCTCACGAGCGGGATGGAGCTGAAGGCGCAGTGCGCGCTCGAGGCGTGCCTCGTCAGCCACGCGCACCTCGATCACATCCGCGATCTGGCGACGATCGCCGACAACCGCGCGCAGAACGCCTGCGCGCCGCTGATCATCGCGGGCACGAAGCAGACGATCGCGATCCTGAAGAAGCACTTCTTCAACGATCTCCTCTGGCCGGACTTCTCGCGGATCCCCACGCCCGCGAAGCCGGCCATCGCGTACCTCGTGTTGAAGCCCGAGGTCCCGACGAAGGTGGCCGGTTACACCGTGCGCGCGATCATGGTCAGCCACACCATCGAGTGCTGCGCGTTCGTCGTTCAGGGACGCGACGGGGCGCTCGCGTACAGCGGCGATACCGGCCCGACCGATCGCCTGTGGGAGGTCCTCGACGAAGTGAAGGATCTCCGCGCGATGCTGATGGAAGTGAGCTTCCCGAACGAGCAGCAGGCCCTGGCGATCGCGAGCGGCCACCACACCCCGCAGACGCTCGGCCCCGAGATGAAGAAATACAAGGCGCCGAAGGATCTTCCGACGCTGCTCTATCACATCAAGCCGAGCTTTCAGGCGAAGGTGGAGAAGGAGTGCGCGAAGCTGAAGGGGCTGAATTTGACGATTCTGCAGCTCGGAGATCACTACATTCTTTGAGGCGCGTCGTTTCTCCTTGCGCGCGTCGCGGGGTGATCTCACATAGATCGCCCTTCTTTGAACCTCGACGAAGGCCGAGGTCCGTGGCGCATGCACCCTACGACCACCCCAGCTGCAGAAAGCCCCACGCCCGTGCGTGGCCTCGAGGACGACGAGGCCGGCACGCGCATCGTCGCGGAAGAGATGCGCCTGCTGGCGACGGTTCACCGCGCGCTCGATGCAGCGGCGGCAGCGGCGGGCCTCGCTTCGGGGCGGGTGAGGGACCAGGACGACGTGCGGCTGCTCGAGCTGCGCGACGACGTCGCCGTGGCGAAGCCCGAGGACCTGCCGGCGCTCTTCGAGCAGATGCATACGCTCGGCGCGTTGCGGGCGCAGCGAGGGAAGGGGGCGGTCGGCAGCATCGACCGGAAGAGCCCGTACTTCGGCCACCTCCGGCTCGAAGAGAACGGCAAGCGGCGCGACGTACTCATCGGCGGAAAGTCGTACGTCGACTCGGCCGCGGGCATCCGCATCGTCGACTGGCGAAACGCGCCGGTGAGCCGCATCTACTATCGCTACGCCGAGGACGACGACTACGAGGAGGTCCTCGGCGACCGCATCGTCGAGGGCGTCGTGCTCGCGCGGCGCAGCGTCGCGATTCAGGGCAGCCAGCTCGTGCGTGTGGCCGCGCCGCAAGGGACGTTCGTGCGCGGGCGCGACGGCACTTGGCGGCGCACGGCGTCGCGCGAGGCCAAGCTGATGACCGAGCGCAAGTGGGGCGGCGCCGCGAGCAAAGGCGTCAACGGCGCGGGCGCGCGCCTCGGCATCGACTCGAGCGGCGAGATTCGGCACGACAAGCATCTGCCGGCGATCGCGTCGATGCTCGACGCCGCGCAGTTCGAGCTGATCGCGCGCCCGGGTGCCGGCCTGGTGGCCGTGCAGGGGAGCGCCGGCAGCGGCAAGACCACCGTCGGCCTCCACCGCGTCGCGTACCTCGCGTTCGCCGATCCGTCGCGCTTCCGCCCCGAGAAGATGCTCGTCGTCGTGCCGCACGATGCGCTCGTGCACTACGTCGATCGCGTGCTTCCGGCGCTCGGCGTCGAAGGGGTGCGCGTATCGACGTGGGGACGCTGGGCGCGGCCGATCGTCACGGCGCTGTTTCCGCGGTTGCCGTCGCGCATCTCGGACGAGACGCCGCCGGTCGTGCTGCGTGCGAAGAGCCACCCCGCGATGCTTCGCGCGATCGAACGCGCCGTCGCGCGCGTCGCCGAGGGGATCGACGCGCGCGTACGCGAGGTGATGGCCAAGTGGCCGTCCGGCGAGGTCGTCGTCAAGGCATGGGAGCGCGGTCTTCTCGGCGCATCGGTCGGCGTCGCGCCCGACGCGCGCGTGACCGCGCTCGCGCAGTGGCTCGGCGGAAAACGTTCGGTCGACGGCGTCGCACCGGCATCGACGCTGCCCGACGTCACGCGCGGCGCGCTCGAGCGCCTCGGGACGGAGCTCCGGCAGAAGACGCGCGCGGTCGCGTCGATCTGGGACGAGGTGCTGACGTCGCGCCCCGCGCTCGCGGACGCATTCGGCGAGAACGAGCCAGGCTTCGGTCCGGGGCAGCTCGATCAGGTGCACGAGTGGTGCGTGAAGCAGACGCGGATCCGCGCGGACGGCGAGCGCGACGGCGAGGACGCGGGGCTCGACTCGGAGGACGCAGCGCTGCTCCTGCGTTCGTGGCAGCTCCTGCGCGGGCCGCTCCCGGAGGCCGCGGATCAGGCTTCGCGACCGCTCCGTTACGCGCACATGTTCATCGACGAGGTGCAGGACGCGAGCGCGGTCGAGCTGCGCGTTCTTATCGATTTGGCTGGAAAAGAGCGCAGCGTGACGCTCGCTGGCGACGTCGCGCAGCGCATGCTCGAGGACGACGACGCGCGGGGCGAGTTCGACTGGTCGACGCTGTTGTCCGAGCTGGGCGACGGCGGCGCAGCAGCTGCGACGATCGAGCCGCTCCGCGTGAGCTACCGGTCAACGAAGGAGATCACGGAGTTCGCGCGCAAGGTCCTCGGACCGCTGGCGCACGAGGCCGAGCCGATCGCGACGCGCGACGGACCACCCGTCGAGCTCTTCACGTTCGCGTCGCCGGGCGAGGCCGTCGCGTGGTTGGCCGACGCGCTCAAGCAGCTCGCGCGTGACGAGCCGGACGCGAACGTGGCGCTCGTGTCGCGGTTCCCGCAGCAAGCCGAGCTCTACTTCGAGGGGCTCACGCGCGCCGAGGTCCCCAACGTTCGCCGCGTCGGCAAGCAAGACTTCACCTGGGAGCCCGGCGTCGACGTGACCGACGTGCGCCAGACCAAGGGCCTCGAGTTCGACGAGGTCGTGCTCCTCGAGACGACGGCGGCCAGCTACTCGACCGCGCCGCAAGCGCGCCACGCGATGTACGTCGGAGCGACGCGCGCCGCGCACCAGCTCTGGTGCGTCGCCAGCGATACGCCGTCGGCGCTCGTGACCGAAGCGCTCGGCATGGCTCCCCCGGAGCGTTAGTTTACATAATGCATCTTATGCGCGAATAATCGAGCGCGGATCGCGGGGAAAATGCGCCCCTTTTCGACTGCAGTGGCCGTGGCTCTACCTCCCGCAGTCAGTCCGCCGGGATTGTGGTGGCGTCTACCTGCCCGCAGTCGCGACGGGCGGCGGCTCGACCTCGATCCCGAGCATCGTCCCGCCGTTGCTCATCGCGTACGCACGGTTACCGAACACCGCCGGCGTCTGCGAAAAACCGCTCCCCAAGTCGAAGCCATCGATGACCTTGCCATTGCGCGGCGAGATCAAGAACATCCCGTAGCGCGTCGTCCCGAGCATCAGCGCGCCCGAGATCGCCATCGGCGCTGTGATTCCCCCTTCGGGAATCGGCACGCGCCAGAGCATCTTGCCCGTGACGACGTCGAGCGCCCACAGACCCGTCGTCGCGCTGGCCGCGAGGAGCATCTTTCGCTCCGGCACCATCGGCTCGCCGCTCTCGACGCCGCCTCGCGGGGCGTGCGCCGGCTCGCGCCAGAGCGTGAGGTCGGCGACGCCGGTCGCGCGCTCGTTCTTCCAGATGGGCGCGCCGTTCTCGGCGCTGAGCGCGAACACGCCGCCGGCGTAGCCCGCGACGTAGATGATGCGTCCGCCGGTCGGGTGATCGTCGAGCACCGCGGTCGTGTCGACGTCGAGGTACCGCGGGGCCTCGCCTCCGGCGGCCGCCTCCGCTTCACCGGCGAGATCGATCGGCTGCGGCCACGACTCGGAGCCGTCGCGCGCGTCGTAGGCGAGCACGTGCCCGTCGGAGTACGCCATGAAGACGCGCGAGCCGTCGAGCGCCGGCCCCGCGTGCCCCGAGATTTCCATCCCGAGCGCCGACGTGCGGTGCTGCGTCCAGCGGGCCTTGCCACTTCGGCGGTCGATCGCGAACAGGTTGTCCGCGCCGTTCGCGAAGAGCAGCGTTTCGCCGAAAAGAACTGGTTTTCTAGCGACTTCCGCGCCTGAATTGAAGCGATAGACGAGCCCACCGTCGCTCGCCCTCACGCAATAGAGCGCGCCGTCGTGCGACCCGAAGTAGACATAATCCAGCTCGCGATCGTAGAGCGGCTCGGACTGAACGACCCCGAGGGTCTCGAAGCGCCAGAGGGTGCTGAGGTCGCCCGAGCGAAGCGCGTAGAGGCCGCGATCGGCCGAGCCGAGGAACACCCGACCGCTCGCCACGTCGATCTCGGCGCGACCGCGTTCGTAGTCCTCGCCGACGGTCCGCGATGCGGCCGTGAGCGGGCGGCGCGCGAAGACGTGCATCGAGCCGCTCGGGCGATTGACCCAGAGCGGCTTCTCCGGGTTGACGCCGTCGTTGGACTGCTCCTGCTTCACGCAGCCGGTCGCCACGACGCCCGCGGCGAACGTCGCGATGGCGAGCCGCCGCAACACGACGCGGCGTGATTTCATTTCGGCCCCGGCGGAGGCGGCCGTGGCGGAGGTGCTCCACCTGCCCCGCCCGGCGGAGGCGCTCCCCCACCCGGCGGCATCCCCTGCTGCTGCAGGATCTGCTGGAGGATCGCGGGATCGATTTTGCCGTCCGGGCCCATCGCTCCTTCGAGGCCCGGAATGCCGCCGAACCCGCCGGGGCCGCCCATGCCGCCGCCGCGCGGAGGCTTGCGCTGAATCGTGCTCGGATCGAGCGATCCGAGGCGATCGTCGACGGCGGTGTCGAGGTACGGGAAGACGTCGTCGCCCTTCTTCGCCATCTCTTTGAGCTTGGCGGAGAGCGTCTTGAGGAGATCGATCGCGGCCTGCCGATCGCCCTTTGCCTCGAGGACACGCGCCTGATGGTACGTGCCGAGCTCTTTGAACCCGCGCACGTCGGTCTGCTCGAGCTCTTTGAACGCCTTCATCGCGAGCTCGAGGTTCTTGTCTTTGTCTTCCGGCTTGAGGCTCGCACGGAGCTCGTACGCGAAGCCGAGCCCTTCGAGCGCGCGGCCGCGCACTTCGGAGTCGGCCTGCGCGAGCGGCGATGCCTTCACGTCGGTAAACGCGATGACTGCGCCCTCGGCGTCGTGCTTGTCGAGAAGGAGCGACGCTTCACCCAGGCGCGCGAGCATCGCCGCGCCCGTGCCTGCGAAGCGCGCTTCGACGTCCTTGTACTTCGCGAGCGCCTTGTCGCGCCGCTCCTCGACCGTCGCGAACATCGGGCGCGGATCCTTCGGACGGTCCGGATCGTCCTTCACCTTCGCCGGATCGCCGATCTGCCCGTGCTCGTCGGCGACGGCCTGCGCGAGCAACGCCGAGGCGTCGCCCTCTCGCTTCTGCTGCCACCACGTCCAACCGCCGAACCCGATCGCGCCGAACACGATCGCCGCGACGCCGATGCCGACGACGCGCTGATTCGTCCGCATCCACTCGCTGAGCTTCGCCGTGCGCTCGAGGAGCGGATCCGCATCGGCCGCGGTCGACGCGGACGGAGCGCGTTTGACGGGGCGATCGCCGATCTTGGAGAGCTTCTTCGATGCGGCGGCTTCGAGGCCTTTCTTGCCCTTTTTCTTCTGGAGGCGACGGCGCTCGGCGAGCTTGGCTTCCTCTTCGCGGGCCTGTCGCTCGACGTCGGTCTCGCCGCCGAGCTTGTCGATGCGCTTCGCGATCGCCTCGGGACGGAAAGCGTCTTCGTCCTCGGCCCCCGCCTCGTCTGCGTCGTCGTCCTCGTCGTCCGCGGCCTTCGCCGGAGCGGCTTCCTTCACCGGTGCGTCGTCAGCGGCGGACTTCGCGGCGGCGGGCGTGGCCGTGGTCGGCTTCACGTCGTCGTTCGACGCGGGCTTTTCGGTCGCCTTGTCGGTCTTTTCGGGGTCGTCGGGCACGGTGATGCGGCTCCTGTCGGTTTCGGTGCGCTCGTGAGCGGCACACCCTATTTGCCAGCAGGGCCGCGGTCAATCAAGGCGAAGCCGCGCCGGCGTCCGAGGCGCCCCACGCGGTGGCGGGCGGAGGGGGGATCTCGTCCGCGCGCGGGACGATCCAGAGCGCCGCGATTCCACCCGCGTGGGTGAGGTGCACGGCGACGGCGCCTGCGTTCATGGGGCCGAGCTCGATGACGTGGAGTGTTGCGCGAGGCGCGTCGAGGTCGATCGACGTCGGGCGAGCGATCGCCGACCCGCCGACGGTGCCTTCGATGGAGCCGGCGCTCTCGGTGAGCACGAGCAGGCGACGGGGGCGCGACGACGCGGCGAGCGTGAGCACGGCGTCGACCACGGCGGCGGGGGGCGTGCGGGCGAGGCCGGTGTTCTTCGGCTCGAGCAACCCGGCGTCGCGCGCGACGACGAGCGCCGCGCGCATCGGATCGGGGATACCCGCGAACCGTTCGAGCGCGGCGCGAAGCTCCGCTCTTGCTCCGAGCGCGACGAGCGCGCGCGCCTCGCCCTCGCGCATCGAGACGTACCGCTCGCCGACGAAGATCTCGAGGAGCGGGCCGCGCGCCGAGGTATCGCCGACCTTCGCGAGCGCGTCGACGACGAACGGCCGAAGCCGCACGTCGGAGAGCGAGCGCACGAGCGCCGGAACTGCGCCGCGTGCCTTCACGCGCGCGATCGCTGCGAGAAGCTCGCGCGCACGTTCGAACTCCATCGCGCCACGCGGCGGGCCTTCGTCGCTCCACCACGCAGCGAGCTCATCGGCTGCATGCGCGTCCCCGTGCTCGCCGAGCGCGAGCGCCGCACGCCTCCGCCACGCGCGCTCGGGCACGCGCAAGAGCTGCTCGGCGATAGGCGTGGGGGGCTCGCCCATCCTCACGAGCGCGAGCGCGCACCAACGGCGCGTCTCCTCGTCCTCCTCGCGAGCGACGGCGCGACGGACCTGCGAAACCGCCGAGGCCGCGTGCAGATCGAACGTCACCTCGGCCGCCTTGCGCCTGACGACGGCGCTCGCGTCGTCGAGCAGCGCGGCCACCTCGACCGCCGCCTCGACGTCTCCCTGCAGGCCGCGTCGCAGCGCCTCCGGCCACTGCGTCCCCGACTCGAAGCGTCCGTGATCGCGCTCCGCGACACCGAGCGCTCGCCGCAGCTCCTCCGCGCGCGCGCGGTCGTCGCTCGAGAAGTCGCGACGCTCGGTCGGATCGATCTCCGGGCGATGCAGCGCACACGCCGCCGCGCGCCGCGCGCAGACGAGCCGATCCGCGCCGCGTGCGAAGAGCGCGTAGTCGTCGGTCTCCGCGAGCGCGAGGCCGTCGTCGTCCGCGCCCTTGAGAACGGGACCCAAATCGCGACCGCGCACGCGAGCGGGCCGAGGAATTCCGAGGGCGGAGAGCACCGTCGGGAATAAATCGATCGTCTGCACCACCGTGCGTGACGCGCGCACGGCGACCCCCGGGCCGACGACGACGAGCGGGACGCGCACCTGCTCCTCGTAGACCGTCGTCCCGTGGTAGCGCCCACCGTGCTCGCCGAACTCTTCGCCGTGATCGGCCGTCACGATGACGACGGCGCCGGGACGCCGCGCGCGCACCGCCGCGACGATGAGCCCGATCCCTTCGTCCGCCTCGGCGATCTCGCTGTCGTACGCGTCGACGTCGGTCGGAAGATCGCCGCCGAACGGATGCGCCGGGTGCATGACGTACGGCTCGTGCGGCTCGAACAAATGCACCCACAAGAAGAGCGGGCGATCGGTCGGCGCGCCCGCGAGGTACGCCTCGACCTGCTGCGCGCGAAGCGACGGCGCGGCGAACTCCACTTTGGCGTACTCGAAATCGAGGAACGTCTTTTCGAACGCGCCGAAGCGCGCCTCGTCGATGAAGAACACGGCGGGCGGATAGAACGCCGCGCTTCGGAAATCGTAACGGCGAAGCGCGGCTGCCCAGGTCTCGGAGTCGTCGCCGAGGCCGAGCGCGAGGAGCGGACGCATGTACTTTCCCGTCATCATCGACGTGATCGAGTACGAGGTGTGCGGCGTGGGGCAGTACGCGCGTTCGAAGCGCGTCCCCTCGCGGGCGAGCGCGTCGATGCTCGGCGTCGTCCTGCGCGCGTAGCCGTAGGCGCCGACGTGATCGGCGCGGAGCGCGTCGACGGACAAGAGGACGATGTCGCGGCCGGACCAGTCGAGCGCGCGCGGGACATCGCCGGGCGATGAAGCGCCGGGCGCGGGCGCATCGTCGTCGATCGGCGGCGGGTGAAGCGCGTTCGCGACGAGGACGACGCGGCCGAGGAGCGGCGCGTGCTCGACGAGCGCGAGGCGGACGTTCGCGGAGGGCGCGAGGTTGGCGGCTTGAACGCGCGCGGTCGCGACGGCGGCAGCTGCGGCGAGAAGGACGATGAGCGCTGGGACGAGCGCGACGCGCGCGCGGCGTTCGGCCTCGACGCGGAGCGGAACCGCGACGAGCGCGGCCGACACGAGCGTGAGCGCGCAGAGCGCGACGTGCATCGCCGGGTAGAGCCGCGCGAGCACGAAGAGATCGGCGCTCCAGAACGCGGCGGCGGCGATCGGTCCGACGACGGCGAGCGTCCACGGCGCGGCGAGCAGGCGACGCGCGACGGCAGGGACGAACCAGATGCCCGCGATGACGCCGGCACCGGCGACCGCGGCGACGAAGGGTGCGCGCATCGTCCAGCTCGCGAAGTGACGACCGAACGAAACGCCGTATGCGAGCGCGCCGGCCGCGGTTCCTAGGATCGCGGCGAGCGCGACGCGCGACCGTCGTCCGTCGGCCTCGTCCGATGCGCCGTTGACGAGGGCGCCGAGCGCGACGACGACCGGGACGAGCGGCACCACCGACGCGAGCGCGAGTGGCAAGACGACGCGTCGTACGACGCGCACCTCCCAAGGCCCGATGAAGAACTCGCGAAACGCGAAGCCGACGACGACGTGCTCGATCGCGAACGCGAGAAACCACACGAAGAGCACGCACGAAGCGCTCAGGACGACGACGCGCGCGCCGCGCATCAGCCCGCCTCCTCGCGTACGGCGATCGCTGCGGAGTAGCGCGCGACGGCGAGGGCGAGCGCGGCGTGCTCGGGGCGCGTGAGCGACGGATCCGCTTCGAGCAGCGCGCGCGCGTCGCCTTCGATCCGCGCGAGCCACGGTGGCGGTGACGCCGGATCGAGGAAGAGGAGCTCCTCTTCCGCGCCCGATTGCCGCGTGCCTCCGAGATCGCCCGCGCCGCGGAGCTCGAGATCGGCGCGCGCGATCGCGGCGCCGTCGTGGAGCCTGCAAAGCGCGTCGAGGCGGCGGCGCGCGACGTCGGACGGATCGTCGTCGTGGACGAGCAGACAGCGGCCCGGGTGCGCGCCGCGTCCGACGCGCCCGCGCAGTTGGTGGAGCTGCGCGAGGCCGAAACGTTCGGCGCCGTCGACGATCATGAGCGTCGCTTCCGGCACGTCGATCCCGACCTCGACGACGGTCGTGCCGACGAGGACCTGCGCGTCGCCCGCGCGAAACGCGCGCATCGCGGCACGCTTCGCCTCGGCCGAGAGCGCGCCGTGCACCAGCGCCACCTTCGCCGGCGCCAACCGCGACGCGAGCTCCTCGGCCCGCAGCTTCGCGCCGGCCGCGTCGTCGTCGTCGTCGGCGTCCTCGATCCGCGGCGCGACGAAGAAGACGCGCTCGCCCCGAGCGCACGCCGCGCGCACCTCGTCGACGACCGCGCCGAAGGAGCTGCGCGGGCGGAGCTCGGTCGCCACCGCG
>JAYVXB010000725.1:0-30464 GCA_043785585.1 Deltaproteobacteria bacterium
CGAGCGCGGCGTCGTCGCTCGACGATCTGCGCGGCAAGCGCGTCGGAACGTTGAACCAGTCGTATGCGTTCCTGCTCTTGCGCGATCGTCCGCTCGAGACGGTGCTCTACGAAGGGGTGCAGGAGCCGTACGCGGATCTCGCGTCGGGTCGCCTCGACGGCGTGCTCCTCGAGAACGTCATCGCGAATCGCTACGGATGCAGCCTCGCCAACGTGCGGTGCATCGATCGTGAGGTCGCGCGCGGTACGTACGTCGTCGGTCTCCGCAAAGGCGACGTCGCGCTGAAGCGCGCGATCGACGACGCCATCGGCGCGATGATCGCCGACGGCGAGCTGCGCGCGATCCTCGAGCGATGGAAGCTGTGGAGCACGCTCCAGAGCGATCTCGGCGCGGCGAGCACACCGGACACGATCGCGCCGCCCGATGCGCCTGCCGCACCGCGCTCGCTGGACCGCGCGCAGATCGTTCTCTTCCTCGAGGGCGCGCTCGTCACGCTCGGGCTGACGTGCGGCGCGTTTGCGATCGCGATGCCGCTCGGGCTCCTCCTCGCGATCGCGCGCCTCTACGGCGGCACGATCGGGCGCGTCCTCTCGGCGACGTACGTCGAAGTGTTTCGCGGCACGCCGGTGCTGCTGCAGCTCTACATTCTCTACTTCGGTCTCGCGCCGTTCGTTCGTCTCGGGCCGATCGCCGCGGCGATCCTCGGCCTCGGCCTCAACTACGCCGCGTACGAAGCCGAGGTGCATCGCGGCGCGCTCCTCGCCGTTCCGCGCGGGCAGGGCGAGGCGGCGAGCGCGCTCGGTCTCACGCGCGCGCAGACGCTCCGTCACGTGCTCTTGCCGCAGTCGTTTCGCCACGCGCTGCCTGCCGTGACCAACGACTTCGTCGCGCTCCTCAAAGACTCGTCGCTCGTCAGCGTCATCACGGTCGTCGAGCTGACGAAGCGGATGACGATCGCCGCCGTCGAAGTGCGAGGCTGGCTCGTGCCGGGCCTCGTGTGCGCGGCGCTTTACTTCGCCATGAGCTTTCCGCTCGCGCGGTTGTCGCGCAGGCTCGAAAAGAGGCTTCATCGTGATCCGAATCCGCGGCCTCTCTAAATCGTTCGGCGCGCACGAGGTGCTCCACGGCATCGACGCCGACGTCGACGCCGGGACGATCGTCGCCGTCGTGGGGCCGTCGGGCTGCGGCAAGTCGACGCTCCTTCGTTGCATGAACGCGCTCGAGTCGTTCGATGCGGGAACCGTCGACGTCGCCGGCGTCGCGCTCTCGCCGTCGGTCTCGGACGCCGCGACGCTCCAGCGCCTTCGCGCGAAGGTCGGGATGGTGTTCCAAGAGTTTCATCTCTTCCCGCACATGACCGTGCTCGAGAACCTGACGCTCGCGCCGCGCGTCGTCTCGAAGCGAACCGAAGCGCACGCGATCGAGCGCGCGCTCGTGCTCTTGAAGCAGGTCGGGCTCGCGGATCGCGCGGCGTCGCATCCGGCCGAGCTCTCGGGTGGTCAGAAGCAGCGCGTCGCGATCGCGCGCGCGCTCGCGCAGCCGCTCGACGTGCTCCTGCTCGACGAGCCGACGAGCGCGCTCGATCCCGAGATGCGCGAAGAGGTGCGGGCGGTCTTGAGGAGCATCGCCGCGGAGTCGAAGCTGACGATGATCCTCGTGACCCACGAGATGCGCTTCGCGACCGAGCTCGCGCACGAGCTGTGGGTGATGGACGCAGGGAAAATCGTGGAGCGCGGTGCGCCGAAGGAGATCCTCGCGTCACCGAAGAGCGGCGTCGCGAAGGAGTTCTTCGCGCGGCGCGCGGACTGAGCTCGGCGTCGGCGCGACGTCGGCGAGCGAGGCCGCGCCGAGCAGCACGAGCGCGAGCCAGACGGCGTTCGCGAGGAAGAGGTGCACGAGCTGCATCCAGATCGGCGCGAGGAGCGCGAGGTTCGTGAGGCCCGCGGCGACTTGAAGCGCGAAGAGCGCTGTGAGCGCGTACGAAAGCGTTCGAACGACGAGCGTCGGTCGCAGGACGCGCGCGAAGGTCGCGGCGGCGACGACGGCGAGCCCACCGCCGACCGCAAGGAACGGATGCAACACGCGAAGGCGGAGGAACGCGTGCGCACCGACGGAGAAATCTTGTGCGAACCCTTCGGCGATCGATCGCGCAGGGAAGAGCGTGTCGCCGAGCGCGGCGATCGCGCCGCTCATTCCGACGACGACCATCAGCGCCATCGATCCGCCGAGGATCCACGCGATGGCCCCTTGACGTCGCAGGCGCACCGGCGCGCCGCCCGACGCCCACCACGCCGTGAGCGTGAGCGCCGCGAGGAGAAACAGCGTGTTCGTCAGGTGGAGCGCGATCGACATGCCGCGCTTCATCGATGCGTCGTGCGCGACGAGCTCGAACAGAACGAGCCCCGCGCCGATGAGCGCCTCGAACGAAATGAGCACCGCCGACACGACCGCGCCGCGACGCACGCGATGCCCCGACGGGAACACCCGCCACGCGACGACGGCGAGCGCGAACACCAGCACGAGCGCGAGACCGCTCGTCACGCGATGCGCGAGCTCGATCGTCATCGCGGCTCCCGGATCGCGCGGCATCACCTCGCCGTTGCAGAGCGGCCAATGGCTGCCGCATCCCGCGCCAGAGCCGCTCGCGCGCACGTAGGCGCCCCACAGGATGACGGCGACGTTGAACGCGATCGTGGCCCACGCGTAGCGTGCGACGCGCGGATGAGCCGCGGTGAGAGTGGCGTCGACGTTGCTCACGGCGCCGCTCTCATAGCGAAAGGAGCCGGGAAGTCCAAGGTCACACTGTAGTTTCTGGTGAGAGAAAGCTGTAGACCACAAGAATCCAGAGGCTTGCTCGATACGGTGTTCCGGCGGGTGTAAGCTCCCTAGGGTGGCGGCCTCGACTACGCCCGAAACACGCGGCCTTCTCACCGCGGGCCGGTATCGACTGCTCCGCGAGCTCGGCTCGAGGGTGCTTTCGACGTACGCGGCGCTCCATGAGCAAGACGGGGGCAATCACCTCTTCGTCATCGAGCGCCTCGCACGCGGTGGACGAGTCGGCGACGAAGAAGCGGCGGACTACATCCGCGACGCGCGGCGCATCGCGGAGCTCGAGCACCCGAACATCGTGCGCGTGCGCGAGGTCGGGATTCGGCCGGACGAGGTGGTCGTCGCGTCGGACTTCATCGAGGGGGAGACGCTCGAGTCGATGCTCGGGTTCGCGGGCCTCGGCGCGGTCGGCAAGGCGCCGCTCGACGTGGTGCTGCGCGCGCTCGTCGACGTGCTGACCGGTCTCGGCGCGCTCCACAACTTGCGGGACGTGAAGCGCCAACCGCTCAAGCTCGTGCACGGCGAGCTGACGCCCGCGAACGTCGTGGTCGGGGTCGACGGGACGGCGCGGGTCGTCCAAGTGTGCAGAGTGCAAGCACTGGCGACGCGGCCGGGGCGCACCGGGAGCGGCTACCTCGCGCCGGAGGTGCTGCTCGCGGACGGCTCGGCGGATCCGCGCTCGGACGTGTACAGCGTCGGTGTTCTGCTTTGGGAGGCGCTCTCCGGGCGGCGCATGCTCTCCGAGGCGGCGCCTCACGCGATCGTCGCGCACATTCTGTCGGGGCGCGTGGCGCGCGCGGTCGCACCGGCGGACGCGCCGTGGGCGAACGATCTCGTGGCGGTCGCGCATCGCGCGCTCTCGGCGGATCCGACGGCGCGCTTCGCGAACTCGGCGGCGATGGCCGCGGAGCTGCGTCGCGTCGCGGGCGCGAAGCTGGCGACGACGGGGCGCGTGGCGGCGTTCGTGAAGCAGGCGTACGGCGCGAAGATCGCGTCGCGTCGCGAGGCTCTCGTGACGCACGAAGGATCGGTCGTCACGACGTCGCCTGTCTCGGCGCCGATCGTGCCGTCTCCCGAATCGGATCTCGACGAGGCGACGCAGAGCCGGATGACGACGTCACCGCCTCCGCCGGACGACGACGGCTTCGACATCCCGATCGAGTCCGACTCGCTCGACGCCGTGCCTGAGCGTCAGACGTCGCCCGCGCCCGAGCCGTCGCCGCCCGCCGTCGCGCCGCCCGCACCCGCACCCGCACCCGCACCCGCGCGCCCGCCGATCGCACCACCGCGCGCGTGGACATCCCTCGGCGGCGTCATGCCGCCCGCGGCGACACCCGCGCCACCACCGTCATCGCCGGCCGCGGTCGCACCGCCCCACGCGCCCGTCGTCGTCGCGCCCCCGTCGTTCGACCCGACACCGATCGCCCCTGCGATCGCGGCGCCGATCGCCTCGCCCGTCACGTTGCCGCTCGCGATGCCGCTCCCCGTGTCGATCGCCCCGCCGATCGCGCCTTCTGCCACGGCGATCGAAGAGATGCCTCCGTTGCCCGTCGCGTCGCCCCTCTTCGACGACGAGCCCGCGTTCGTACCGGTGTCGTCGCGCCGCAAGTGGCTCGTCCTCGCGGCGCTCTTTCTGCCGCTCGTGGCTCTGACCACGTGGGGCAGCTGCCGCGCGCTCTCGCCAAGCACCACGCAGAAAGACGTCGCTGCCGTTCGCACCGCGCCCTCGACCCCGACCGCGACCCCGACCGCGACCGCGACCCCGACCCCGACCCCGACCCCGACCGAGGTCGCGTCCGTGACTCCGCACGCGATCGATCCCGCATCGGCCACCGCGCCCCCGCCCGCCATCCCGCCGGCGACCGACACCGCGCCCGCGCGACCTCCCGCCTTCGTCCCCGGCTACGCGCCGCCGAAGCCACCGGCGCGACCCCAACCGACGTACGATCCCCAAGGCATCTGATGCGCACACGCTCACGGCTCGCCACGTTGTTCGTCGTCACGTCGCTCGCGTCCTCGTTCGCGGCGTCGCGTTCGGACGCGGCGGGCGTCGCGCCGGGCACCGAGACGCCCGTGCAACGCTTCCAAGCCGAGCAGCGTTTCTTTCGCGGCAAGGGCTTCTACCAGCAGAAGAAATACGACGAGGCGCTCGTCGAGCTTCACGCGTCGCTCGACATCGTGCAGAGCCCGAACACGCGACTTCTCATCGCGCGATGCCTGCGTGACAAGGGGAGCCTCGTCGCTGCGTACGTCGAGTTCGGGCGCGCGGCGATCGCGGCGCGCGAGCTCGCGGCGGTCGATGCGCGCTACACGAACGCGGCGAAGGGTGCCGAGGACGATCGCGCGGCGCTCGAGGAGAAGATCGGATTCGTGACCGTGACGGTGCAGAACGCGACGGACGATTCGAAGATGACGATCGCCGGCGAAGAGATCCGACGCGCGGCGTGGGGCGATCCCGCGCCCGTGCTTCCGGGCACGACGGAGATCGTCGTCGAGACGTCGGGCCGTCCGACGGTGAGAAAGAGCGTCACCGTCGCGTCCAAGCAGAAGCAGTCGATCACGATCGACGCAGCCGGCGGGACGACTGCCGCGACGCCGCCGACCGACGCGACGCCGACGTCGGTCGCCGTTGCGCCGAAGAGCGAACGCGCGTCGCTTCGAACGTACGCGTACGTCGCGGGTGGCGTCGGCGCGGCGGGGTTGCTCACGTTCGTTGTCGCGGGGGTAATGGCGAACTCGACGTACAGCGGGTTGCAGAGTGACTGCGCCAACGGTCACTGCCCGCCGTCGAAGAGCGACTCGATTTCTTCCGGCAAGACGCAGCAGACGATCGCGAACGTCGGGCTCGTGTTCGGCATCCTCGGCGCCGCGGCGGGCACGACGCTCTACGTCTTGAGCATGCCGTCGAAGACCTCGCACGAGGAGCCGCGCGCGGGGATCGTCGTGGGGCCCGGATACATCGGGGTCCGGGGGTCGATGTGAAGCGTGCGGTCGTCGCGATCGCGTCGACGTCGACGTGTGTCGCTTGCGCTCAGGCCGCGGGCTGCGCCGCCGTCGCCTCGTGCGGCGACGCCACGCATCCGTAGCGCGTCGCGCGATCGACGCGATCGAGGTACGCGCTGAGTTGCGTCCGCTCGGCGAGCGCGTCGCGCTGCGGCGCCGTCAGCGGCGTGCGCAGACTATGGAGCTGCGCGAAGATCGCGACGTCGGCGACCGAGAGCGCGTCGCCGAGCCAGAACGCTCGCGTCGGCGCGCGCCACTCGAGCTGATCGAGCACCGTCGCAAAGCGTGCCCAGCACGCATCGTGACCGCGCCGCCAAACGTCGCGCGCGACCATCGCACCGACGACCTTCGCGCGAATACGCGGCGCGATGAGCGCGCGCACGAACCACGGAGCTTTGCCGAAGTACGCTTCGCGGACGAGCGGCCAGTTTCGTTCGTCGGCCCATCGCGCCGAGACGAGGAACCCGTTGAGCGCCGTGTCGGCGAGCTCCTCCCATAGCCACGCCTCGGCGCGGGTCGCGGCATCGCCGTCGGCCGCGAGCCTGCGTCCGCCGAGCGTCTCGATGCGCGCGAGGATCGCCGTCGAGTCGCTGACCGCTTCGCCGTCGACGACGAGGACCGGCACCTGGCCCATCGGGTTGAGCGCTTTGTGCTCGTCGGGCCGTGTCGCGAGCCTTCGCTCGTACGTCAGACCGGACGCGCGGAGCGCGCGGTGCACCTTGATGCAGAAGGGGGAATAGCTCTCGACGCCGGGGATTCCCGGATCGGCGACCTCGCACAGGACCAGATGGGGATGGGTTTGGCTCATGGGGCGACAGCATGAGTCGACGCGTTGTCAGCCTCATGTCATATTTGACCGTCATGCAACGAACGCAGCGGCTTTTCGCCATCGCCGAATACCTGCGCGGCCGTCGAACGGGGGTCACCGCTGCGATTCTCGCGGACCGCTTCGGCGTCACACCGCGCACGATGTACCGCGATCTCGACTCGCTGCGCGGCGCCGATCTCCCGGTCAACGCCGAACGCGGCCGCGGCGGCGGCTACGCTCTCGATCGCGCGTACTCCCTCCCGCCGGTCAACTTCACGCCGCGCGAAGCTGCGCTCCTCGTCGCCGTCGGTCGTTGGCTCGCGCAGATGCGCTTCGTGCCGTTCGCGGACACGCTTCGATCGGCGCTCGACAAAGTGCAAGGCGCGCTCACGACGTCGTCGCAAAGGCAGGTCATCGAGCACATGAAGGCGCTCGAGCTCGTCGGCGTCCCCGCACGACCCGTCGACGCGAAGGTGCAGCGCGCGGTCGAGCGCGCGTGGTTCGATTCGCTGCCGCTTCGCATTCGCTACCTCACGTCGAGCTTCGCCGAGTCGAAGCACCTCGTGAAGATTCGCAAGGTGCGGATGGAGCGAACGGAGACGCTCCTCTTCTGCACCGACCTCGAGGACGGCACCGAGCGCGCGTTCAAGCTCGACAAGATCCTGATGGCGGAGGTCGAGCGACCGCGCTGACGTCTCACGCGATGCGGTCGCCGCCCGCATAGACGACGCACTTCTCGCCGCGTACGAAGCCGACCAGCGCGACCCCCGCGCCGCGCGCGACGTCGATCGCGAGCGAGCTCGGTGCGGAGATCCCCGCGACGATCGAGATCCCCGCGGCGACCGCCTTCTGGACGATCTCGAAGCTGGTGCGGCCGCTCACGACGAGCGCGTAGGACGCGAGCGGAATGCGTCGGGCGAGGAGCATCGCGCCGACGAGCTTGTCGACCGCGTTGTGTCGGCCGACGTCCTCGAACGTCGCGACGTGCGCGCCTTCGAGCGTGACGAGCGCCGCGCCGTGGCATCCGCCCGTTCGCGCGAAGACCGGCTGCGTCGCGCGGAGAGCTTCGACGCCGCGTACGAGCGCCGCGCGCGTGATTGAGGATTTGTCGCAGAGCGGACCGCACCGCGCGAGGAGATCCTCGATCGATCGCCGTCCGCAGACGCCGCACGCCGAGCTCGTCAACGTCCCGCGTCGCGCGGGCGAGTCGTCCGGAAGACGCAGGCGCGCGCCCGGCGCGGGAGTCACTTCGATCGTGTTGAGCTTCCCTTCGTCGTTCGTCCGCCCGCAGTGCGCGATCCCCGCGACGTCGTCGAGCGACAGGATGATCCCTTCGGCCCACAAGAACCCGAGGGCGAGCTCGCGATCGTGTCCGGGCGTGCGCATCGTGATGGCGAGGGTGTCGCTCGCGACGCGGATCTCGAGCGGCTCCTCGACGACGACCTCGTCGGCGGCGTGCGCCCTGCCTTCTGCAGCGACGCGATCGACCTCGAACGACCGCACGCTCTCACTTGCGATTCGAGCAGGATCCATCTCAGTCGAAGGCGTCCTGACGGAAGCCCTTCGCGATCGGCGCGCGCTCCGCGGTGGACTGAACGATGCGGCGCACGTCGACGGCCGTGACCTTGTATTCAGGGCACTTCGTGTTCGGATCGGCGTGTGCGCTCGTGAGCAAGTTGGTCTTCACCGCGGGGAAGTGGAACGAGAGGAAGACGTTGCCCGGCGCGACGCGCACCGTGACGCGCGCGTGGGTCTCGACCTTGCCGCGCGCGCTCTCGATCTCGACGAAGTCGCCTTCGTGAATGCCGAGGCGCGTGGCGTCGTCGGGGTTGATCTCGAGGAGGTCCTCGCCTTGAAGGACGACGTTGCCGGTGCGCCGCGTCTGCGTGCCGGAGTTGTAGTGCGCGAGCTGGCGACCGGTAATGAGGATGAACGGGAACGCGTCGCTCGCGATCTCGCCCGGCGGGATCCACTCGACGGGGAAGAGCTTGCCGCGTCCGCTCTTGGTCGCGAACTTCTCCTCGAAGAGCACCGGCGTCCCCGGATGTTCCTTGGTCGGCACCGGCCACTGAAGCCCCTGCGTCCCGAGCCGCGCGTGCGACACGCCGTGAAGCGCCGGCGTGAGCTCCGCGATCTCGTCCATCACGTCGGACGAATCCTTGTGCGGCATCGCGTACCCGAGGCGCGCGGACAGATCGAAGAGGATCTCGATGTCGGGACGCGACGCGCCCGGGCACGGCACGGCCGCGTTGACGAGCTGGATCCGCCGCTCGGCGTTCGTGAACGTCCCCGTCTTCTCGAGGAAGCTCGAGCCCGGGAGCATCACGTGCGCGAAGCCGGCGGTCACGTTCTCGAAGATGTCGTGCACGACGAGCAGCTCGAGCGCGCGCAGCGCCGCCTCGACGTGGTGCACGTTCGGATCGGTCTGCGCGATGTCCTCGCCGAAGACGTACATCATCTTCAACTTCTTCTCGACCGCCGCCGAGAACATCTCCGGGATCATCAGCCCGCGCTCTTTCTTGATCGTCACGCCCCACTTCGTCTCGAAGATCGTGCGCGTCACGTCGTCGCTCATTGGGCGGTACATCGTCAGGTAGGTCGGGAGCGCGCCCATGTCGCTCGATCCCTGGACGTTGTTCTGTCCGCGGAGCGGGTTCGTACCGGCGCCGCGCTTGCCGTAGTTGCCGGTGAGCATCGCGAGGTTCGCGAGGCAGCGCACGCCGGAGACGCCCTGCGACTGCTCGGTCACGCCGAGGCCGTACGAGATCATCGCGGGCTTCGTCGTCGCGTAGAGGTGCGCGGCGCGCTCGAGATCGCGCGTGGGGACGCCGCTGATTTCTTCGACGTGCCGGGGATCGTACCGCTGGATGAACTCGCGGTACGCCTCGCCGTCCTCGGTGCGCGCGGCGATGAAGCTCTCGTCCGCGAGCCCGTCGCGGAGGATGACGTGCGCGAGGCCGTTGTAGACGGCGACGTTCGATCCGGGACGAAGCTGCAAGAAGACGTCGGCGTGCGTCGCGAGCTCGATGCGCCGCGGATCGATCACGATGAGCTTGGCGCCGCGGAGCACGGCCTCCTTCATGCGCGCGCCGACGACGGGATGCCCTTCGGTCGGGTTCGCGCCGGTGAGCAACAGGCAGGCGGTCATGTCGATGTCGGCGAACGAGTTCGTCCCGCCCGACTCTCCGAGCGATCGAATGAGCCCGAGCGACGTCGGCGAGTGGCAGACGCGCGAGCAGTTGTCGATGTTGTTCGTCCCGACCGCCGTGCGAAAGAGCTTCTGGAGGATGTAGTTCTCTTCGTTCGTGCAGCGGCTGGAGCTGATCGCGGCGAGCGCGTCAGGGCCGTGCTCCGCCTTGATCTCGTTCATGCGCTTCGCGACGAAGCCGAGCGCTTCTTCCCACGTCGCCTCTCGCCAGCTCCCGTCGGTGCGGCGCATCATCGGCGACGTGAGCCTCTCGGCCGAGCGCGCGTACTGGTGCGCGAAGCGGCCCTTCACGCACGTGTGCCCGACGTTCGCCGGTCCGGTCTCGGCGGGATCGATCGCGACGACCGCGTCGCCGCGCACGTGCACTTCGAGCGAGCACCCGACGCCGCAGTACGCGCACGTCGTCGTGACGCTCTTGTCGAACGTCTCCTTCGCTTTGAACGCGAGCTCGTCGAGCGCGCCGGTCGGGCACGTCTGCACGCACGCGCCGCACGAGACGCACGCGCTGTCTTCGAACGACGACTCGATCCCCGACACGATCCGCGTATTCCATCCGCGACCCGCGTACGCGAGCGCGAACGTCCCTTGGATCTCGTCGCACGCGCGCACGCATCGCCCGCAGACGATGCACTCGTTCATGTCGACCTTGATGTACGGGTGCCGATCGTCCTTCGCGTAGGCGTGGCGCTCGCCCGTGTAGCGGCTCGCCGTGAGACCGAAGTGCTTCGCGACGTCGCGGAGCTCGTTGCGGTCGCCGTCGCGCGCGAGCGCCGACTCCGGGTAGTCCGACAAGACCAGCTCGACGACGCCGCGCGCGACGCGCAGCGCCTTCTCGTCGCGCGTGTCGATCTCCATCCCTTCGCGCACCGGCGTCGTGCACGCGGCGACCGGACCGCGCGCGCCTTTGACGCCGACCATGCAGACGCGGCACGCACCGAACGCCGCGAGCTTCGGGTCGTAGCAGAGCGTCGGGACGTAGATCTTCTCGCGTCGCGCGACGTCGAGGATCGTGGCGCGATCGCTGGCGACGACGTCGTGTCCGTCGATCTTCAGGTGGACGACTTTGCGGGTCGATCCGTCTCGCCCGTGGACGCCGTTGGTCTTCATCGCGCACCTCGCGTCATCTCGTCTTTGAAGTGCACCAGCAGCGACGCGATCGGGATCGGGATTGCGCCGCCGTGCGCGCACAGTGAGCCGAGCTTCATCGTCTCGCACAGCTCGAGGAGCAAGGAGACGTCGGCGTCGATCGCGCGGCGATCCGTCGCGCTCTTCAACCGCTTCGCGATCTCCAGACCGCGACGTCCGCCGATCCGGCACGGGAAGCACTTGCCGCACGACTCCGCGTCGCAGAACTCGAAGAGGTGCACCGCCACGTCGCGCATGTCGGCATCGTCGCCCCACGCGACGATCCCTCCGTGCCCGAGCAGCGCACCGACCGCGTCGAGCTCTTCGAAGCCGAGCGCCGTATCGAGGAGCGAATCGGGGAGGATGCCGCCGAGCGGTCCGCCGACTTGCACGGCCTTGATGCGCCCGCGCTTCAACCCTCCGCCGAGCTCCACCAAGATCGTTCGAAGCGGCGTTCCGAGCGGCACTTCGTACATGCCCGGACGCACGAAGCGCTCGTTGATCGAGACGGCCTTGGTGCCGCGGCTCTTTCCGACCCCGATCTTCGCGTAAGCGTCGCCGCCGCTCCGCACGATCCATCCGAGGTTCGCGAGCGTCTCGACGTTGTTCACGATCGTGGGCTTCTCGAAGAGGCCTTTCTCGGCGGGGAAGGGGGGGCGCGCGGTCACCATGCCGCGCAAGCCTTCGAGCGATCGCAAGAGCGCGGTCTCTTCGCCGCAGACGTACGAGCCAGCTCCTTCGACGACCTCGATGTCGAAGGAGAACGCGCTGCCGAAGATCGTTTCGCCGAGGAGACCGGCCGCGCGCGCCGCTTCGATCGCGCGCTTCAACGCGGGCGTCGACTCGGGGTACTCGCTGCGGACGTAGACGAAGCCGCGCGTCGCGCCGATGGCGTAGCCGGCGATCGCGATCCCTTCGAGGACGGCGAACGGATCTTTCTCCATCAGCCACTTGTCGATGTACGAGCCGGGATCGCCTTCGTCCGCGTTGCACACGACGAACGCGCCGCCCGCCGCGTTCGCGTTCGCGGCGGCGAAGCGCCACTTGGTCGCGGTCGGGAATCCTGCGCCGCCGCGGCCGCGGAGCTGCGAGCGCTCGACCTCGGCGAGGACATCGTCGGCGCTGCGCGACGCGAGCGCGAGCTTCAGCCCTTCGAACGCGTGGTGCTTCCGCGCGACGTCGAGCGATGTCGCGTCGATCGACTGCGCGAGGCGCTCGAAGACGATCGCCGGACCGCCGTGCACCTCGAAGCGCGGCACGAGCGCGTCCTTCGCGAGCGGCACGTCGCCGTCGTTCACGAGATCGCGCGCGAGGAGCTTCGCGCGCTCGGGCGTGAGCTCGCCGTACACGCGCCCTTCGATCTCGACGCTCGGCCCCGCGTTGCAGAAGCCGAGGCAGTACACCTCTTCGAGCGACACCGCGCCGTCCGCGCTCGTCTCGCCGAGCTTCACGCCGAGCGCGCCTTCCATCCAGCCGACCGACGCATCGCTGCACGCGGCGAAGCACGCCGTCCCTTTGCACACCTTCACGCGCGTGCGCCCGCGCCGCTTCGTGCCGAGATCGCCGTAGTACGTCGCGACGCCGTAGACGGCGGCCTCCGGTTGGTGCGTCGCCTTCGCGATCGCCGCGACGTCGTCGGCGGTGATTTCGCGCTTGTCGTGCATCACGGCCTTCAGCCGTTGAAGCGCGTTGTCGGTCGCGCGAAAGTCGCCGCGACGGAGTCTCAGCTGCACGAGGTTGTGGGACACGCCTCAGTATACGGCCGCCGAGCGACGCCGGCGCGAACGTCGCCATGCAGCGATGACGCGTCGCGCCTACTTTTCGGTGGCGTTGAGGAATTCGAGCTTGTGCCCGGCCGCTCGCGCCGCGTTGATGAAGTTCGCCTTGTCGATGGCCTTGATATAGGCCTCCTTCACGTCGACCTTCTTCGCGTCGACGAGCTCCATCAGCGCGTCGTTCATCAGCACCATGCCGGCCTTGCGCTGCGTCTGCATGATCGACGGGATCTGGAACGTCTTCCCCTCGCGAATGAGGTTCGACACCGCCGCGTTGACGAGCAGCACCTCGAGCGCGGCGACCCGCCCACCGCCGATCTTCTTGCACAGCGTCTGCGCGACGACGGCCTTGAGCGACTCGCTCAGCATGACGCGGATCTGCTCCTGCCGATCGGCCGGGAACTGATCGATGATGCGATCGATCGTCGAGTACGCCGTGCTCGTGTGGAGCGTGCCGAAGACGAGGTGCCCCGTCTCGGCCGTCTCGATCGCGATCGCGACGGTCTCGAGATCGCGCATCTCGCCGACGAGCACGATGTCGGGATCCTCGCGCAGCGCCGCGCGAAGCGCGCGTTTGAAGCTCTCGGTGTGCTCGCCGACCTCGCGCTGGTTCACGAGGCACTTCTTGCTCGGATGCACGAACTCGATCGGGTCTTCGATGGTGATGATGTGATCGGACCGCGTGCGGTTGATGAGATCGACCAACGCGGCGAGCGTCGTCGACTTTCCGCTGCCCGTCGGTCCCGTCACGAGCACGAGGCCCTTGCTCAGGTAGCAGAGGTTTTGAATGTTCTGCGACAGGCCCAGCGTCTCCGCGGTGACGATCTCGGTCGGGATCGTGCGGAACACCGCGCCCATGCCGTGGCGATCCGAGAAGACGTTGCCGCGGAAGCGCGACAGCCCTTTCACCTCGTACGCGAAGTCGGCGTCCTTCTCGCGCTCGTATTGGCCGCGCGCGCGCTCGGTCATGACGGGGTAGAGCACGCCCGCGAGCGAGGCGGGAGTCAGCACGTCGTAGTGCTCGAGGCGCGTCATGTCGCCGTCCTTGCGCACCATCGGCTTTTGTCCCGTCGAGAGGTGAAGGTCGGACGCGCCCATCTTCACCATCAAGCGAAACATGTCCTGCATGTCCGGCTCGCGGCCGCCGCTGATGCCCGACGCGGGCTCGTCGGGCGGTGGCTCGGCGCGTCGCGGCGTCGCGGCGGGCGCGGGGCGCGCGGGCGTCTCCATCTCGGGCGACTTCGCGCGTGCGCGCGGCGAGCCCACGCGGAAGATGACCTCGGTCTCTCCCGACCAAGCGCGCGCCGAGACCGCGATCGGCGGGAGGCCTTCAGGCGTGTAGCCGAACTCGCCGACGCCGCGTGTCTCGAGCTCCTTGAACTCGGCGGGCGGCGTGATCTCGCGCATCAAGAAACGGATCTGCGCGGCGGTCAGCGTACGCGAGATGAGCGATGTGCTCGCGCCGTCGTGCCGCAGCTGCGGCTCGTGCCCCGCGGCGAGACGCATCTCGGCCCCCGCGCGTTCCACCATCACCTTGAGGAATTGATCGAGCTGCGCCACGGACACCCTTTCTTCAGAGTCGCGGATCGGCGTCGCGGATCGCCTGGATGCGCGAGCGGTTGACGATGCAGTCGCGCGACGCTTGCACCAAGACGAGGAACGGCGCGCCGGGCGAGTTGACGAAATCGAGCGTGCGCTGCTGCCCCTGCGGAAGCTCCGCGTAGAGGGTCCCCTCGAGCTCCTGATCGTCGTCGAGCTCGATCGTGACCTCGAGGCGCGTCGCCGCCGAGCGCGCTTCGGCGATCCGCTCGTCGTCGCCCATCGACGGGACGAACATGCAGTGCACGTGCGACTTCGCGATGAGGACCGTCGCGGGTGCCGGATCGGTGACGCGGAGCGGGAAGAACGGGTGCGGATCGTTCAAGAGGTCGAGCACCGTCTCGTCGCCGGTGTGCTTCACGGCGCCGTGGTGGAGGAACACGTCGCCCGATCGGCGCCTGCCGCCGCCGAGGCTCACGTCGACGCGCACGGCGCGCGTGTCGATGCGGTAGAGCGAGATCAAGAGTCCAAACGTACCAGGGAAGGCACGCGCGGTAGGCGTCTACTTCAACAGGTGCTTTGCGATTCGCTCGGTCGCCGTGCGCGGGAGCGCGTCGCGAACGCGGATCTCGGACGGCACTTTGAAGTCGGCGAGGCGCTCGCGGACGAACGCGCGGAGCGCTTCGGCGTCGATCGTCCCGCCGGGGTGCGGTGCGACGTACGCGACGATGTCTTCTTCGCCGAGCGGCGACGGCACGCCGATCGCGGCCGCCTCGTGCACGTCGGGATGCGCCAGGAGCGCGGCTTCGATCTCCGCGGCGGCGACGTTCTCTCCGCGGCGACGAATGACTTCCTTCTTGCGCGAGACGAACGTGAAGAACCCGTCCGCGTCGCGCTTCACGAGATCGCCGGTGCGGAGCCAGCCGTCGGCGAGCACTGCGCGCGTCTGTGCGTCGTCGGCCCAGTAGCCGCGCATCGTCGCGGGGTTCGCGAGCCACAGCTCGCCGGTCTCGTCGTCGCTCGCGTCCGTGCCGTCGTCGCGCACGACGCGCGCGCGGTTGATCTCGCCGAGGCGTGGATGCTGGCGGAGGCGCCCCATCGATCCGAAACGCGGACGCTCGCCGCGCGGCCACACGGTGCCGAACGTCGTCTCGGACATTCCGTAGCCGACGGTGAGCGCGACGCCGAAGCGCTCTTCGAACGCGCGGTGCTGCGCCTCGGGGAGCGCGAGCGCCGTGTAACAGATGCGAAGCGTGTGATCGCGATCGGTCGCACGCGGCTCGGTCTTCAGGAGGATGCTCACGATCGCGCCGACGGCGTTCACTTGCGTCGCACCGAGACGACGCGCGTCGTCCCAGAAGCGCGACGCGGAGAACTTCGGCGAGAGCGCGAGCGTCGCGCCCGCGCCGAGCGCGCCCATCGTCGAATATGCCTGCGCGTTGATGTGAAACAGCGGAAGCGCGATGAGCACGCGATCGGCCTCGGTGAGCCCGAGCCACGACGGCAGCGCCTCCGCCGTCAGCGTGTACGTGCGATGCGACTGCATCACGGCCTTCGGTGTGCCCGTCGTGCCGGACGTCGCGAGGAGAACGGCGACGTCGTCGGCGTGAACGTCGACGCGCGGCGCGCCGCGGCCCGCACGCGCGAGCGCTTCGGGCGTGACGAACGTCGGGCGATCGTCCGCGTCGAGGAGCGCGCACGCCGCCTCCGCGAGCGCCGCGTGATCGTCGACGACGAGGACGCGCGGCTTCGTCAGACGAACGAGCCCCGCGATCTCGAACGGCTTGAGCGCCGCGTTGAGCGGCGCGAACGTGGCGCCGAGTTGGTTCGCGCCGAACCACGCGAAGAGCGTCTCGGCTCGATTGCCGAGCAAGACTGCGACGCGATCGCCGCGCACGATCCCGCGCGCCGCGAGACCGACCGCGACGCGATCGACTTCGTCCATCACGTCGGCGAGCGTCCACGTGCGCTCCTCGAAGAAGAGCCACGGCGTATCGCCCGCGGTCGAGGCGCGCCACGCGAGCAGCTCTGGGATCGTCTCGGGAAACGTCTTCACTCGGAGGATTGAAAAATCTCAGGCGCCGATGCTGACGAACGGCTTGCCCTTGAGCGACGCCGCGAAACCGTCGGTCGCCTCGTTCACGTTCTTCCAGCTCGGGAGCGCGCGCATCGTCTGCATCCAGCGATCGACGTTCGGGAACTTCTTGAGGCTCACGCCGACGAGATCACCCGACGCGATCATCTCTGCGCCGAAGTAGTCCGCGATCGTGATCGAGTCACCGCAGACGAATTTGTTTTTGCCGATGAACTTCTCGTCGAGGACCTTGAACCACTGCTGCTCGCACTTGTCGCGGCCCCACTCGATCGTGTGCTGCTGCGCCTCTCCCTTGCGCGCGTGGTGCGGGAAGAGCTGCGGATAGATCATGTTGTAGGCGAACTCGCGGCCGAAGCTGGTGTTGAACCAGTCCATGCGCTCGTTCACCTTCGCGCGCTGCTTCGGGTCCTTGGGGTACGCCGGCGAGTCGACCTTGTCGGCGAGGTACTTGAGGATGGCCGACGACTCGCAGAGGACGAAGTCGCCGTCCTCGAGCACCGGGACTTGGCCGCTCGGGTTCAGCTTGAGAAAGTCTTCCTTCATGTGCGCGCCGGTCATCAGATCGATGACGTTCATCTCGATCGGGATGTTGGCTTCCTTGCAGAGCAGCATGACGGGACGCGAGCTCGTGGACACCGGGTGAAAATGCAGCTTCATGGTCTGTCTCCTCGGCACTATCGTTTGTACGAGCGCGGAGATTAAACGTTGGCAACGCGCGCGACAAGACCGAGGAAGCGCCATGGCTCGACGATTTGCGATGCAGCGCGGCACGACGCGCGTGGTCTTTGGTGCCGGCGCGTCGGTCGATCTGGTTCGTGAGATCGAAGCGCTCGGGGTGCAGCGGGTGCTCGTCGTCTGCTCGGCGTCGCGGAGAGACGACGCGGCGGCGCTCGCGTCGCGGCTCGGTGCGCGCGCGGCCGGTGTCCTCGCGACGGCGCGCGAGCACGTCCCGATCGAGAGCGTCGAGGAGGCGCGTCGCCATGCGGAGCGCTGCGACGCGGACGCGGTGCTGGCGCTCGGCGGCGGCTCGGCGATCGGCCTCGCGAAGGCGATCGCGCTCGCGGGGCGCGTTCGTGTCATCGCCGTGCCGACGACGTACTCGGGATCCGAGATGACGCCGGTCTATGGGATCACCGAGGCGGGCGTGAAGAAGACGGGGCGCGACGAGCGCGCGCGGCCGGCGCTGGTCGTCTACGATCCGACGCTCACGCACGGGCTCTCGCGCGACGTCACCGTTACGAGTCTGTGGAACGCGATCGCGCACGCGGTCGAAGCGCTGTGGGCGACGAACGTGGATCGGGGAAGCTTGCTCGGCGCCGAAGAAGCGCTTCGCCTCCTCGGAGCGAGCGTCACAGGTCTCGCCGCGCGTCTCGACGACGCCGACGCGCGCGAAGCGGCGCTCGAAGGCGCGTTCCTCGCGGGCCTCGCGTTCGCGGACGTCGGCGGCGGGCTCCACCACAAGATTTGCCACGTGCTCGGCGGGAGCTTCGGGCTTCCGCACGCGGCGACGCACGCGGCGCTCTTGCCGCACGTCGTCCGATTCGAGCGCGAGGCGGCGCCGGAGGCGATGGCGGCGATCGCGCGTGCGCTCGGCGTGCTCGATCCGGTCGACGGGATCGCGCGTCTCTCGCGCACGACCGGCGCACCGCAGAGCCTCGGCGCGCTCGGCTTGAAGCGCGACGACATCGATCGCGTCGTCGACGCGGTGCTCGCGTCGCCACCGTCATCGCCGCGCGCGCTCGCTCGCGACGCGCTCGTCGCGATGCTCGTCGCCGCGCAGGCCGCCCCCGTCGCGCTTCCGCGCGCGCCGCGCGTCCAGGCGCCCGCGTCGTTCGCGACGCAACCCGGCTTCGGCTCGACGCACGAATCCGAAGCGCTCCCCGGCGCGCTCCCCCGACGCCAGAACACGCCGCACCCCGCGCCGTACGGCCTCTACCCGGATCTCATCAGCGGCACGCCGTTCACGGTGAAGAACGCCGAAGCGTCGCGCGTCTGGATGTACCGCGTCCGCGCGGCGTTCGCGCACACGGCGTTCGCACCGCTCCCGTCCGCGCGCTTCACCGCTGCGCTCGGCGACGTCGAGCCGAACCGCACGCGATGGAAGCCCGTGCCGATCCCGAGCGCATCGTCGCGCGTCGACTTCCTCGACGGGATGATCACGCTCGGCGGCGCCGGCGATCCGACGTCGGGCCCCGGCTACGGCGTTCATCTCTTCGCGGCGAACGCCGACATGGGCGATCGCGCGTTCTCCAGCGCGGACGGCGATCTCTTGATCGTCCCGCAGCAGGGGACGCTGGAGTGCCGCACCGAGCTCGGATGGCTGCGCGTCCCGCCCGGATCGATCTTGATCGTCCCGCGTGGCCTCAAGTTCTCGATCGGCGTGGGCGGTGACGCTTCGCACGGCGCGCGCGGATGGATGCTCGAAGTGTACGGCCGCAGGCTGCGCCTCCCCGAGCGCGGTCCGATCGGCTCGAACGGTCTCGCCGATGCGCGCCACTTCCAAGCGCCGACCGCGTCGTACGAAGATCGCCTCTGCCCCGCGGGCTTTCAATGCGTGAACAAGCTCGGCGGGCGCCTCTACGCGGCGACGCAAGAGCACTCGCCGTTCGACGTCGTCGCGTGGCACGGATCGCACGTGCCGTTCACGTACGATCTGTCTTTCTTCAACGCGATGGGCACCGTCACGTGGGATCACCCGGATCCGTCCATCCTCACGGTGCTCACCGCGCCGCTCGACGATCACGGACGCGCCGTCTGCGACTTCGTCGTCTTCCCAGGACGATGGGAGGTCTCGGAGCACAGCTTCCGTCCGCCGTTCATGCATCGCAACGCCGCGACCGAGGTCAACTGCGTCGTGAGCGTCGCATCGGTCGACGGCGGGTACGAGCCGGGGTGCACGTTCATCTCGCCGCTGCTGACGTCGCACGGCGTCGCGACGTCGACGTTCGATCACGTGCTCGCGTTGCCGGACGTGATCCCCCCGCGTCGCATCCCGGACGAGTCGCTGTGGGTGATGTTCGAGTCGGCGATGCCGTTCCGGACGACGGCGTGGGCGCGCGAGACGCCGCTCGTCGATGCGGCGTTTCTCGCGCAGTTCGAGGGGATGAAGAAGCGGTTCGATCCGACGAAGGCGTAGGCGGCTTCCTTGGCGTCCGTCGTCTTCGACGTCGGCGCGCGCGAGCTTGCGGCGCGTGGGCGAGCGAGATCAGCGACTCCGTTTTCGCGCGCGCCGTGAGCCGGGCAGCGTCCACAGCTCCGCCAACGGGATGGCGAGGCCCGCGAACGTCTTCGGCGCGAACGTCGCCGCGCCTTCTGCGGAGCCGTCGACGACGTAGCGACTGCGCGAGAGGAGCAGACGTTCGATGGTGTGCGCCTCGGCGTCGACGATCCAATACTCGGGGACGCCGATGCGCGCGTACCAGCCGAGCTTCTTCACGCGATCGTAGCGCCGGCTCGAGGGCGAGATGATCTCTACCGCGAGGTCTGGATGGCCGTGCTCGAGCCCCACGTCATGTCCGACGGCGTCGGGGTTGCCGGCGCGGAAGAACTGCACGTCGGGCATCACGCCGCGGCGCGCGTCGATGCGAACTTTGTATCCGGAGCCGAGCGCAAAGCCGCCGTGCGTGCGCGCCCAGATCCACAAGTAGGCGCTGAGCACGACGACGATGTGCTCGTGAATCTTGTTCGGCACCTCGACCTCGACGAGCTCGCCGTCGATGAGCTCGCGGCGGTCGTCGTCGTCGAGGGCGACGAAGTCGTGCCAGGTGAGGGAGTAGCGCTTCGACGAGGAGCGGGCCGCGTCGGTCATGGCGAGAGTATGACCCACGGGCGCGATGAAGTGCAGAGGGCGCGCCAAGATCGGACTGGCGAAATCGTCGAGAGAATCGATCCGGAGGGGGTGTCCTGGACAGCTTCGACCTGTCCTCCGGACAGATTGGGCCGCCGGATGAGTGCGCTCGGCGCTTTGACGATTTGGCGGAAATGAAGGTCGTTCGACCTCGGTTTCCCCGCGTGGAGGGAATGCCATGTTCGTACGTCGTTCACGCTCACGCACACGCTCGCGCGGCCTCACGCTCGTCGAGCTCCTCGTCACGTTTGCTCGCCATGCCGCTGACGATACCAGCGTTGGCGGCGGAGGGCGCGCGGCGGGAAGGCGCGAGCTTCACTTCTCCTCCGGCAGCGGAGGCCGCACGTGCGCGAGCATGCGCTCTTCGCACGCACCGATCCGTTGGTAGTTCGCGCGCGCCGCGGCGAGACTGAGCACGTTGTTCGGCCCGCCGCGGACGACGTCCGCGTCCGGATCGTCTTGACCGTCGTCCTCCCAGAAGCACACCGGGCAGATCTCGAAGCCGCCACGCTCGGCGAGCGTGAGGCAATGGCAGCATGGGCAGCGGTGCGGCCCGCCTTCGCGGCCGGCGATCGTCGATTGGCTCTCGAGGAGATGCACGTAGCGCGCGAACGCACCCCAACGCGCGTCGCGTTCGCGCGTGGTCGGCGCGAAGGCGCGCACGATCGCGATCGTTCCGACGATCGCCGCGTTGAACGCGTCGAGCTCTTCGGCGGGGATCCAGTACTCCTCGTGGTGTCGCGCGCCGACGATGTGGCGCTCGTACTTCGCGAGGTGATCGGCGCGCACCGCGAAGCGCGTGACGAAGCCGCCGCCGTCCGCGCCGGTGTTCCAGCGCGCGGCGATCTCGACGGCGTATGCCTCGTTGCATACCGGGTAGAAGATCGGTTGCTCGGGGAGGCGCGGCGGGAATCCGCGGAAACCGGACGCCTCGACCAAGAGCATCTCGGCGACGCCGACGGGTCGAAAGAGGACGATGGTCTCCATGGCGATGGTTGCTACCACG
The DNA here is from genome assembly GCA_043785585.1 of Deltaproteobacteria bacterium. Taxonomy (GTDB): domain Bacteria; phylum Myxococcota_A; class Polyangia; order Polyangiales; family Polyangiaceae; genus JBBQXV01. Next base: position 21,236 of record JAYVXB010000725.1, read on the forward strand.
ACGCGCGGAGCAGGAAGCTGACGGCGGCCCCTGGGAGCCCGCACCAAACGAGCTTCGCGTCGTTATTCGGCGAGCAATTCGTCGACGGAGGCGCAGGCCGCGGCGCGTGCAATCCAACGATCGAGCAGTGCCACGTCGGAGCATGCTTCGATGCGCACGCGAGCTTCAGGTGAGGCGACGAGGCCGCGCCCGTCGAGGAAAGCTAGGAGCGACGTGCGCCTTCCTTCGGCCTTGCCGTCCGCCTCGCCGCCAGCCCACCCATCGCCGTAGTACTTCCGGGCGAAGTCGCTGAGGTACTTGTGCTCGCTCGTCGCCATGATCGCCTCCAGCGCTTCATCGAGCGCCTCACGTAGATGATACCGCAGCAGATCGAAGTACGCCCTCGCGCGCTCGTCATCGAGAGCGCTCGTCGCGGCCAACGCGATGCCGATGGTCTCCGGCTCGGTCGCGCCATGCGCGAGCGCCGACAGGAGCGCGAGCTCGGGTACCGAGTCGTCGCCGAGCGCCACGCGCGGGACTGCGTCGGGGCCGAGGACGACGGCGCAGAACCTGGAGCCGCCAGGGCCGAGCGCGACCGGCGCGCGTGCCCATGCGGCGACGCGTTCATCGACTGCCACGACGAGCACGCACGCGTCGCATTTCCATTTCGCACGAGCTGCTGCTTGGTAGAGCGGCCAGCTCCGTTCCTTGTCGGCGTCGGGATGGAGCTGGATCTCGACCAGGACGATGAGCGACGGACTCGCCGGGTCGCCGCACGTGACGGCGGCGTCGGCGTGGTAGTCGGGCGCGGTGACCGGGAACGTCGACTCGACGAGGTGCGCCGGGCCGGCGACGTCGACGCCGACGGCGCGCAGGAGATCGATCGCGAGGCGCGGAGATGCGCGAAAGAGATCGACGAGCAGCGCGTGCTCTTGGGACGGCATGACGCTCCCGCTTCGCAATGCCCGCGCCAGAGTCGGGTTTGCGAATCGTCGAGAGAATCGATCGGGTGGGGGTGTCCCGGACAGATCGCGAGGCGTCCTGGGACGCGTCGGGTGGTGGACGCGCGTTCGTTGAAAGACGCGACGACGTTCACCCCTGCGACACCCACGTCAACGTCACGTCCGTCCCCTCGACCGGAAGCGACCACGCGCGCGCATCGTCTGGAACCACGAGCGCGTGCCCGCGCTTCGCGTCGCCGCGGTAGCTCGGTGTCGCCGATCCGCGCTTCACGAGCCCCGCCTTCGACTCCACGAACGCGCACGGCGCGTCGCTCATGTCGAGGAAGCGCAGCGCCGCGACGGTGAACGACACGTCGAAGCGCGTCGCGATCGCGAGCACGTCGTCGAGCGTCGCGGCGGGCGTGCACATCGGCCGCGCGAACGGCGTCGGCACGACGAGCTCGGATCCGAAGTCGCTCGCGTGGCGTTCGTCGCGCCAGCGCGATCCGCTCGCCGCGACCGCCTCGCTCGTGCACATGAGCGCGAAGTGATCGAGGTGCGCGTGCAGCACGTGATGCGCGAATTCGTGCGCCGTCACGAAGCGCCCCTTCGGCGTCCCGCGCAGCGACGCGCGCACGTGGATGATCGACGAGCGCCCGGAGTGGAGCAGATGCCCCTCTTCGTTCCCCGCGAGATCGCGCCAGAAGACGTACGCGCCCTTCTCCGCGCAGATGAGCTCGAGCTTCCGCAGATCGTCCGGACCGCGAATGCCGAGTGAGGTCACGATCCCGCGCGCCGCGTCGACCGCGGGCGCCCAGCGCTCGCGCAGCTTCACTCTTCGATCTTCGCGAGGAGCTCGATGGCTTCGAGGATCGTCTCGAGCTCTTCGTCCGAGCTCTCCTCCGGCGTGCGCTTTCGGAAGAGCGCGCCGACCTTCTGCTTGAAGCGCGGATCGCTCCGCGCGGCGTCGACCTTCGCGAGCAGATCGGCGCGCGGGAGCTTCGTCTTTCGCACGGTGCCCGCGAGCCTGCGCACGTCGTCGAGCTTGGCTTGCGCGCTCGCTTCCCACGCGAGCGGCGGCGTCGTCGACGTCGTCGTCGACGTTTCGCTCTCGCCCGTGTGCTCTTTGTGGAGCTGCGCCGCGAGCGCCGCGCCCTTCGCGCGAATCTGGACGGGATCGCCGCCGAACGAACGGAGCTCCGCGTCGACCTCGTCGCCGCTCATCGCATCGATCGCGACGGCCTCTTCGCGCCAGCGTGCGTCTTCAAGTGCTTTCATGGATTCCTCGGGTGTCCTTTTCTTCGTCGTCACGGCGACTCCTCCGTGAGCGCGCGCGCAACCTTTTCGACCTGCGCGACGAGGCGGCGCCGCGCGGTGCGCACCTCCGTGATGTCTACGTCGAGCTTCACCGCTTGTTCGGCCGGCTCGTCGACGTGGTTCTCGATCAGATCCGCGATCTCGTTCACACGCCCGTCGTTCGCGACGTTCGCACGGACCTCGGTCCATATGCGCCTCTCGAGATCGCGCGCGAGGACTTCGTCTTCGGGGCTCGCGTCGCCGGCGACCATGCTGCGGATCTCGCGCGCCATCGCCTTCGTGGTGACGCGCTTCTCTTTGTTGTTCGCCGTCTTGATGCGGTCGCCGTACGCGATGCCGTTCACGATGCTCGTGAGATAGAGGAAGAGGACCGGCTCTTTCTCGGGATCCCACGACGCATACTCGCCGTCGTAGAGGCGCGTGATCGCTTCTTGAGCGATTTCCGTTGCGCGTTCGAGCGAGCGCTTGCCCATTCGCTTGTGCGCGTAGTTCGTCAGCTTGGCCGACGTCTCTGCCCACTTCTCGTCGCGCAAGAGCGCGGCGATGTGCGGCGGGATCTTCGGTTTTGAAATCGCGTCGGTCATCGGTCGCTCGTTAGGTAACTCCATCGATTGGGAAACGCGACGTCCCGGCGCGTGCGGCCAACGATAATGGCCGCGCGCGCCGAGAGTCACACCGAATCACGCCTGGGGAGGCGGATTCACCGAAGCCGCGGGAGGCGGCGGCGTCACGACGGGGGCCACGGGCGCTTTCGCGCGCATGTGCCCCCTCCGGAACCACTGCTCCACTGCGGCCAGCTCGATCGCGAGATCCGGAACCCCGGTCGCAATCTTCTGCAGCATCCCGTAGGACACCGTCGCGTTTTTCCACGCGCCGCCTTCCGAACGAAGAATCTCGTCCTTGATGCGGGTGAGGAGAACCGTGACGGGCCCAACCAGAGCCCGCAGCGACGCCGCGTACGCGACGGCCGACGATGCGTCGTCCATGCGAATGTGCGGCGACCGAAGCTCGTACTTCGCGACCAGCGCCGCGATCGTGGGAACCACGAGCTGGGCGCCGTTCTTGAGCTTCAGAGCACGACGGCGATCCCGCGTATCGAACGTGGGGGCGCCAGCGAGCTGCTGCGATGCTTTCTCGACGAGCGACATCGTCGCCGAGATCTGCGTCGAAGAGATGGGGAACGTCCCCGTCTTCTTTTGCTTGGCCATTTTGAACATCCTCCTCTCTCGCGGCGGTCCGTTCGAACGACGACGGCGGAAGTGCCGTCGTGGAGCGACCGGGTCATCACGGCCCGAGCCGTTGTCCGCGTACATAGATAGGAGCTAACGAGAGGGGGCGATTTACGTTGGGGGGATGTCGATTCTTGATTTTTGTTAGATCGCTCGGGGAATTTGGGGCGCCGGCGGGTGAGCGGAGCGACCCGTTAGTAAAACGGACGAAGTGGGTTCGTTCGGGGACGAACGGGGTTCGTTGGAGGAACGAACCGCGTTGGTTCGGGCGACGAACCTGGTTGGTTCGAGGAACGAACCGGGTTCGTTGGGGCAACGAACGCTGTTGGTCCGTGGACGAAGTGGGTTCGTCGAGCCGACGAACGCCGTTCGTTGCTCGAAGGACGCCCTTACGTTCCTGGTCGGACCGACGGAATCGTCAAGCCGGCGAAGCGGCAGAGCCCACGAGGCGCGTCCAAAACGACTTGATTTCTGCGGAACCACCCGCCGCGACCACTGCTCCAATCCACTCCGCGCGACAAGCTGCCGCGGGTCGCTTCATGCGCTCGGGCGCGAACACGTCGAACAGCCACTTGCCGTTCAGACGCGCGTGCATCTCCACGAGGCTGCCGCTTCGAAATGCGGCGGCCTCCTCTCGGAAGCGTTGCTCGGGATCGATCTCCGCGAGCTTTCGCTTGCCTTCGCCGAGCCGCCTCGTGACATCGCTCTCCGTAAGAAGTGCGGCTCCGAGAGCGGGCTGCGAATGCCGCGCGAGGCCGAGATCCGCGAGTACCTTTCGAAGCGTCCCGCCCATGCGGTTCAGAGCGACGTACGGCGCGTACCGGCGAAGCTCGTCTTGCCAATCCGGACGGGCGCCCCACGCGGCCGGCCATGCCGCCTGCGCGACGACGTTCTCGATGCAGTAGGCCTTCCAGCGAAAGAGCGGCCCCATATGCGGCGGATCAAATTGCGAAGCGAGCATCGCCGCATCCTGGCCGTCGCCATCACGAATCCCAACGACCCGGCCGGCGAGCTCGCCGCCCACCTCCACGTACGCTTCGACCGCCCGGCTGCCCGACCCGCTTTGCTCGTCGAGACCTCGGATGAGGACGCCATCGTGCGCGAAGGAGCTTCCGTCCTGACGCGCGTCTGAAGGCTCGACCCCGAGAAGCGCCAGGAAAGGCTCGGGATCGGTCTTCCCCTCGAGGTAGACCACGCGTCCTGCGCGAGACCTGGCGAGGTCGCTCTGAATCTCGCGTCGAATTTGATCGCGGCGCGCGCTGTCCATCATCCAAGTCGTTCGTTGCCGAGCAGCATCGTCGTGCCTGGTTCCGCCAACCCGAAGAGTTGCGGGCTCTGCGTCGCAACGATGACTTGAGCACCGCGTTCACGTTGCCACTTGAGAAGTAGACGCCAAAGCTGCGCCAGCCACGTCGGGTGCATGTGCGATTCGGGTTCGTCGATCAGGATCAGCGATCCCGGTCGCCAGCGACGCAAAAGCTCCGCGACGAGAATGACCACCTGTTTCTCGCCGCTGCTCAGCGCGCTCAAGTCGTGAGTCTCGCCCGTGGCGCCAATGCGCACGAGCAGCTCGCCCTTGATCCACTCGAGCGTCTTCCCCGAGAAGAACGCGGCGAACGCTTCGGCATAGGCCTCGAAGTTCCGCTCCGTCTTGCCTTCCTCTTTCGCATTCAAGTCCTGCCAGCGCGCGGCGTAGAGAACGGCCTCGATGTTGTTCGCGTCGAGCCACTTCTCGGGAGGCCGGAAACGATAGAAGAACTCTTCCTGTGACCGGAGCTTGCCGGCCGCCTTGAGTTGCTCCGGTGGGATGACCAGCGCGCGGTCGGAGGGGAGATAGACGAGGCTGGGTACGTCGTTGCGTGTGGGCTCGTCTGCGTTCTGCGAAATTAGGCGAAAGACCTTGAGCGACGAAGCACTCTCGCGTTCCTGCACGGTCCAGTTGGTCGCGCGCGTGAAACACATCGAGTGCTCGTTGCCGTGCTCCTGCACGAAGTCCGCATCTCCAGCCACGAGCCGAAACACCTCGTCGAGGCCGCCGCCGCGCACTTCGAGATCGACGAAGGTGTTGACGGTTCGACTCGTCTGCCACACGCACTCCCCACCGCGCACGGCGGCGATGCGCCAACTGTCGGCGATGAGGTCGAGCAGCGTCGTCTTGCCGCTCCCGTTTACTCCGCCCACTACGACCACGCCGGGCACGGCGCCGTTCCAGTTGATTCCATCGCGCGGCCAGCTCACGTCCCGGAGGGCGCGCAAGTTCTCGACGCGCAATCCAGCGACTCTCAAGCAGCGCGCCGTCGGCTGAGACATTTCCATTCAGTTACCAGGGCTCGCATCCGGACGCGAGCGAGCGACACGCGCGCGGACGATCGTCCAGCGGTCGCCTGGGCTTGCCTCCGCGGCGAGGGCATCGAGGCGGCGGTCGAGCTCCTCGCGGTGGCTTTCGCGGACCGGCACCTCGGAGGCCGCGCTCATGGAGACAATCTTAGCACCGGACCGCGCGGTGCGTATCGTGTGAGGCTGACCGAGCTGCTGATTGAAGCGGGTGTACCATCGCCCCTCGATGACCACGGACACCGCCGCCTTCGTCGCGAAGTGGTCCGAGTCGAGCGCCGCCGAGCGCGCCAACAAGGATCACTTCGTCGTCGAGCTCTGCGACGTCCTCGGCGTCGCGCGCCCGAATCCGACCACGGGCGATCGCGCGCGCGACATGTACGTCTTCGAACGCGACGCGCTCTTCGGCCACGAAGGCGGCGTGGTCACCGTCGGGAAGATCGACGTCTACAAAGACGGCTGCTTCATCTTCGAAGCGAAGCAGGGCTCATCGGACGGGAGCGCCAAGAAAGGCACGGCAAAGCGCGGCAGCGCGGCGTGGAACATCGCGATGCGCGATGCCTACGGTCAGGCGCTCGGCTACGCGCGCAGCTTCCCGAAGCCCGTCCCGTTCTTGATCGTCTGCGACATCGGCTACTGCTTCGACCTCTACGCCGCGTTCGACGGCTCGTGGGGATACCGGCCGTTCCCGAACCCCCAGGCGTCGCGCATCTTCCTCGCGGATCTCGCGACGCACGCCGATCGCCTCCGCGACGTCTTCGAGCGCCCGTTCACGCTCGATCCCGCGAAGCACGCCGCCGACGTCACGCGCACCGTCGCGTCGCACCTCGCCGGCCTCGCGCGCAAGCTCGAACGCGACGGCCACGCGCCGGATCTCGTCGCGACGTTCCTCATGCGCTGCATCTTCACGATGTTCGCCGAGGACGTCGGGCTCCTCCCCGCGGACATGTTCAAGAAGGCGATCGAGGAGTTCTGGATCCCGAGCCCCGCTTCGTTCGCGGGCGGCGTCGAGTCGCTGTGGCGCGCGATGAACGAAGGCGGGCACATGTTCACCGCCGGCAAGCTCCTCCGGTTCAACGGCGGGCTCTTCGCGGCGCCGTCTGCGTTGCCGCTCGATCGCAAAGGGCTCGAGCTCTTGCTCGAAGCGTCGGCGTGCAACTGGTCGAACGTCGAGCCGGCGATCTTCGGGACGCTCCTCGAGCGCGCGTTGAATCCGCAGGAGCGGCACCTCCTCGGCGCGCACTTCACGCCGCGCGCGTACGTCGAGCGGCTCGTGCGGCCGACGATCGAAGAGCCGCTCCGGCAGGATTGGGAGATCGTGCAGGCGCAGGTGCGGCAGCTCGTGTTGTCGTCGGTCGCGGACGACAATGCCGAGGCGTCGACGAAGGCGGAGATCTTGGCGCGGGGCCGAGCCGGCGAGAAAGCATTGCTGCGATCGCAGAGCGGACAAGAGGCGGCACGCACGAAGAAGCTCAACGAGGCGAAGGCGCTCCTCCACGAGTTTCATCGGAAGCTCGCGTCGACCAAGGTGCTCGATCCGGCGTGTGGGTCGGGGAACTTCCTCTACGTCACGCTCGATCTCTTCAAGCGCCTCGAGGCCGAGGTGCTCGCGGCGCTCGACGAGCTCGGGGACAAGCAGGAGCTCCTGCGCGCGGACGCGATCCGCGTGACGCCGGCGCAGTTCCTCGGGATCGAGGTGAAGCGGTGGGCGAAGGAGATCGCGGAGCTGGTTCTTTGGATTGGGTATTTGCAATGGCACTTTCGGACGTATGGCAAGAACGTGCCGGTGCCGGAGCCGGTGCTTCGTGATTACAAGAACATCGAGTGCCGGGATGCGGTGCTCGCGTGGGATTCGGTGGAGCTGCTGCGGGATGAGGTGACTGGGAAGCCGATCACGCGGTGGGATGGCGTGTCGATGAAGAAGAGTCCGGTAACGGGCGAGAACGTGCCGAATGAGGAGGCGACGAATCCCGTTTATCGGTATGTGAATCCGCGGAAGGCGGAGTGGCCGGAGGCGGATTTCATCGTGGGGAATCCGCCGTTCGTCGGATCGAAGCGGATACGGGCGATGCTGGGAGATGGCTACGCCGAGGCGTTGCGTCTGGCACATGCCGATGTTCCCGACTCTGCCGACCTCGTCATGTTCTGGTGGAACCAATGTGCGGAGTTGATCGCCGCTCGCACGACATTGCGCCGTGCGGGCTTGATCACCACCAACAGCATCACGTCGCTATTCAATCGCCGCGTGGTTTCGCATCATCTCAAGACCGGCCGCTGCTCGATCGTCTATGCGGTGCCGGACCACCCGTGGGTGGACACCGCCGACGGCGCATCGGTGCGAATCGCGATGACCGTGATCAAACGCGCGCGCGAGCCGGGGCGACTCGAGGAAGTCGTCAGCGAGCATCACGACGGGTCCAATGACGGCTCTGCCATGGTCGTGACGCGATCACGAACGGGATACATCGACGACGTTCTGCGCGTGAGTGCTTCAACCGCGGCGACCGTCCAGCTCCGTGCAAATGCCGGGCTGGCGTCGATGGGCATTCAGCTCTACGGCTCTGGCTTCCTCATCGACTCGGCGATAGCGCAACGGATCGCCTCGCCCATCAACGCGCATACTGGCCACGGCGTAGTCCGGCCGTTTCTCTCGGGTCGCGACTTCGCGGGCGTCTCTAGAGGACTTCACGTCATCGATTTCTTCGGGATGGAGGAATCGGAGGCGCGCACGGTGCACCCCCAGGCGTTTCAACTAGTCGTCGATCGAGTAAAGCCCGAGCGGGACGTAAACCGACGCGCGGCGATACGGGATTTGTGGTGGCGCCACGGCTGGGAGCGGCCGGTCTGGCGCGAAGCTGCCCGGGGCCTGTCGAGGTACATCCTCACCGGTCGAACCGCCAAGCATCGCGTTTTTCGGTTCGCCGAGATCGTCGAGCTCCCAGAAAGTGAACTCATCGCCCTCGCGCTTGCAGATGCCTGGCTGCTCGGCGTTCTGTCGAGCCGCGTCCATTCGACGTGGAGTCTGGCGGCGGGCACGACGCTCGAAGATCGGCCTCGCTACAACAACAGTTCATGCTTCGATCCTTTTCCGTTTCCGACCTGTAGTGAGGCCCAAATGGCCACGATCGCCGAGCTTGCCGAATCCCTCGACGCTCACCGCAAACGCCAGCAATCCCTCCACTCCGACCTCACCATCACCGGCATGTACAACGTCCTCGAGAAGCTCCGCGCCGGCACCGAGCTCACCGCCAAAGACAAACTCATCCACGAGCACGGCCTCGTCTCCGTCCTGAAGAAGCTCCACGACGATCTCGACGCCGCCGTCTTCGACGCGTACGGCTGGCCGCACGATCTCACCGACGAGCAGATCCTCGAGAAGCTCGTCGCGCTGAACGCCGAGCGCGCCGCCGAAGAGCGACGCGGTCTCGT
>JAYVXB010000726.1:0-11095 GCA_043785585.1 Deltaproteobacteria bacterium
GCGCTCTGGTAGTGATTGACGGCGCGGTACTCGGCCGCGAGCGCGCGGTAGATGTCGATCGTCCACGTCTTGTCTTGCGGGACGAGGTCCTTGTCCTTCACGCGCGTGAAGGCGATGACGAGCTCCTTCTCGGCCTTCTTCGGATCCGACGCGATGATGTCGTCGTGCATCGTGTACGGATCTTCCGGCGCAGGCCCGGTGAACTCCGTCGTCATGAGCGATCCGGCGATGTACGTGTACGCCTCTTGACGGAAGTCGGCGACCTGCTGCCCGAGCTTCTCGAGCTCGTCGGTGTAGAGGAGCAGGCTGACGAACGCGCGGACCGCCGCCTCGTAGCGCTCTTGCTTGAAGAGCGTCCAGGCGTACTTGTAGAGCGAGACGCCGTAGATGATCGACGTCTTGCCCGACACCTTCATCGAGTTGGAGTACGCGCTGGCCGCGCGGTTGAAGTCGAACGCCGCGTACGGGAAACCGTCGACGACACCGCCGCCGAGATCGTCGTTCTCGAACTCCCAGTTTCCGATTTGCCACCAGATTTCGGCGACGTATTTCGGATCCTCGCCCGGACGCAGGTTGGGCTGCGCGACCGGAACGCAGTCGGTCGGGTAGACCTCGACGTAACGAGTGTCGGCGTCGTGGGACGCTGCGCCCTTCTTCGGCGGAGGGGCGGGCTTCCCGGGGGCGCCGGCCTTCGTCGAGTGCGGAATCGACTCGGGCTTCCAGTGCACCGAGCGCCACTTGTTCCAGTAGTCGGCGACGTTGTTCTGTTTGAGCGGCTTGTCGACGCCGATGTCCTTCGGATCGTAGCCGAGCGGGTACGTGTAGCCGCCGCCGAGAGACGCCGACTTCGAGCAGACGAGCGCGCGCCACACCGCCTGCGACTCGTCCTTCTTCTGCTGCGCGTTGAGCGCGTGGCCGAGGAAGTAGTAGATGCCCGCGAGCTCTTTGTACTTCGGAAACTCCGCGATCACCCGCTTGTACAGGTTGACCGCGTCGTTCATGTACGTCGACTTGTCGAGCGAGATCTCGAGCTCTTTGTTGCGCGCCTTCTCTTCGTAGAGAGCGGCGAGGCGGTACATCGCGTCCGGCGTCGCTTCGGGGTGCGCGTTCTCTCCGCTGTACTTCGCGATGAACTCCTCGAGGCGCTTGATCGCGAGGTCGCGTGCCTTCTCGAGCTCTTCGCTCTCGATTTTGATCTCTTTGTCGAGACCTGAGAGGATGAGCTTCTTCTTTTGCTCGTAGTGCAGCGTGATGATCGCGGTGATCGTGTCTTTGTAGTCGCGCGCGCCTCGCTCGTAGACGTCGGCCTCGAGCTTCATCGCCTCGTACGCGGCGATCTGCTGCGGCGTCGGACGCGGAAGCGGGGGCGCGGTCTTGCGCAGCTGCGGGACGTTCGACGACGCATCGCCGACGATCGAGTCGGGGCCTGTGACGGCGCCGCCCGCATCGCTCGCGGCGGTCGGGGACGCGGAACCTGCGTCGGTGGATGCAGCAGCGGTCACCGCACCCGCGTCTTTGGCCGGCGCGCCTGCGTCCTTCGCTGTCGCAGGCCGCCCGGCGGGCTGCGCCGCAACCGAAAGCGCGAATACGACGCTCACCGCGCCGAGGAGCCCTCCCAGCACGCGGGGAGCGCGGGGGCCGCGGGGGCCGCGGAGGAAAAATGCGAACTTCGAAGATCGCCTCGTCATCGCTACTTCTTCTCCGGCTGGCCTGGGTCCACGCCGTCGTCCCGGACCTCTTTGAGCTCCTCGTCGAGCAGCTGCTCTTGCCGAGCACGCTCGCCGACGAGGTTGTTCACGCGATCGAGCTCCTCTTCGCGCACTTCCCACGCCTGCTCGGTGATGCCGATGTCGGCTCGCAGCACGATGCCTCGCAGCTTGTCGCGCACGATGCCGAAGTTGCGTCGCGCGACCTGGCCGACGAGATCCTTCGCCTCGGTGTCGAGCGCGTCGAGCTGCGCCTGGTACTTCACGAGGTTGCCGCGCTCGGTTTCGATCTTCGCGCGGAGCTCGCCGATGCGCTTCTCGACCTGCGCTTCGAGCGCGTTGAACGCCGCGATGAGCTGGTCCTCCATCGTGCGTGCCTGAGCGAGCACCGGACCGATGCGTTGCGCGTACCGTTGCGCGCCGCCGCCAGCCTGACCTTGCGCGGCGAGCTGGACCTCGCGATCGAGGAGATCGCGGAATTGCGCGCGCGTCTGCGCATCGGCCTGGTAACGCGCGTCGCCGAGACCGATCTGCGCGCGCCCGATCTCGATGTAGCGCCGCAGCTCGGTGATTTGCTCGCGGTAGCGCTTCAGATCTTTTTCGTTGGCGTCGAGCTCGGCGTTGAAACGCTGCACCGTCGCGGGATCGCGCGCGATGCCTTTTTGCGCGTCGTCGCGGAGCATTCGGCGCAGCCCGTTGACGACCGCTTGGAGCTGGTCGACCTCGAGCGATCGGCGCGTGAGCTCTTGCGACACCGTGTTCCACTGACGCAGCCCCTGCTGCTCGCGCGCCGCGAAGTCCGCCTGACTGACAGGCAGCCCCGCCATCGCGCCCATGAGCGCGCGCCGCTGCGTTCGCACTTGCCCGATCTCTCCGCCGAGATCGCCGGGCTCTTCGTCGTCGAGCCCACGCGCGATTTCGAGGCGCGCGCGACCGATGCGGTTGATGAGCATCAACGCGGTCTCTTCGCCCGCGAGGAGCTCGGGGAACGCCTTCACGCGGTTGGCCGCGCCACTCAGCGCCGTCAGCCGGTCGACGAGGAGGTTCGACTCTTTGATGAGGCGCTTGCACTCGTTGATGTCGTCGATGACGGCGAAAGCGGCCGGGCCATCCTCGGCCTCGCGCGCCCAGCGGATCGCGATCGGCGGGAGCTGCTCGTTTTGATCGAGCATGTCGAGCTGCTGCTGCGAGAGCTTTTGGTAGAAGACCGCGACGTCGGTATTCTTCAGAAACTCGGTGACCTTGTCGCGCTTCGGCTCGTACTCGGTGCGAACGCCGATGTAGAGCTGGAGCGCCTTGTCGAATGCGCCCGCGCGCAAGAGCAAGTCGGCGCGCAGCAGCGTTCCGTCCGCGATGTACGGCGAACCGGGATCCGAGACCGAGAGCACCTCGAGCGCACGCTCGGCGCGCTGCACGTCGCCGAGGCGGACGTACACCCACGCGAGCTCGTACAGCATCGTGTCGAACTCGGGCGAATCGCGCCCGACTTTGGCGTACGCCTCGCTCGCCTGTTGGTACTGCTCCATCTCGTAGAAGAGGCGACCGATCGCCATCCACGAGAGGTCGATGACGTGCTTGTGCTCGGGCGTGTCCGGCGAGAGCACCGTCACTTGACGGAACACTTCGATCGCCTGCTTGTAGTTCGCGCTCGTCGTAGCGCTCCCCTTCGGCGCTGCCGGATCGGAACGCGAATCGCTACCAGAGCGCGCGATCTTCATCGCGATGAGGCCCTGGAAGTAGCGCGCCTGGTGGCTGTACGGCGTGTTCGCCGCGACGGACTGGAACGCCTGCGTCGCGTCGTTCCACTTCGACTGCTTGTAGTAGGCCTTCCCCTTTGCGTAGAGGAGCCCCGCGTCGACCTGCGCCGGCGGAACCTGATTGAACTTGTCGAACAGATCCTTGAGCGCCTCGGGCGGATCGTTCAGTCGCAACGCGACGTCGACGAGGCGTGCGAGCGCGCGTCCGAAGTACTGTTGGAAGCGCGGCTCGTTCCCCTTGTCGACGAGCGCGCGGAAGTCGCGGCGAGCGGCGAGGTATTCGTGCGCCGCGTAGTACGTCTCGCCGCGGAGCCAGAGCGCGTCCGCATACGACGGCGTGTTCGGGAACTCTTCGAGGATCTCGCTGAAGACGACGATGGCGCGGTTGTAGTCCTTCGTTCGATAGAGGAGCTCGCCGTTGGCGACGCGCTGCTCCGGAGTGAACTTCTCCGCGCGTGAGCGATCGACCGCGCTCTGGACCGTGCCCATCTCGCGACCGACGAAGGCGACGTCGCCTTGCGCCGATTGGAGATGTTGGTCCGAGTCGGCCCACGCAGGCAGCGCAACGGAAGCCGCCGACGCTGCGAGCACGAACGCGAGCGCGCGCCGTCGCGCTCGGACGAGCGCTCTCGCTCTCACTTCTGGCCTCCTCCGAGGTTCACGTTCACGGACCCACTCGCGGGCGGCGCCGCGGGAGCGGCGGTCGGCGTGCTCGCGCCTCCACCACCGATCGGCATCACCTTCTCGTGCCACTCGATCGACGGCCGCTGCTCGAGCGGTGTCGTCACGCCGCCCTTTTCGAGCGACGTCGCGATGATCTGAAGCGTCTTGCCTTCGACCGCGGTGAACGCGTGGCTCGACTTGACCTCGAACTTGTAGCCGCGGAGGTACGTAAAGACGCCGTAGCCGTTGCCCTGGAAGTTCAAGAGAACGGAGATCGTGTGATCACCCGGCGGCACCGAGCCGCTGAAGATCGGAATCTCTTTCTGATCCGCGAGCGCGCCCGTCTCGTCTTGGCGGTTGTATTGGATTTGCCCGTCGAGCACGAAGAGCGCGCGCCGTAGCGCGAACGCGCTCGACATCTCGTTGCGGTACATGATCTCGGCGCGCGAGCCGGCAGCCCCGCCTCCGATGATCGTGTCGGACAACAGCGCTAGTCGCGTGTGGCTGCGTCGGATCTGATCTTTCAGCTCGTCGACGCGCTGCTCGAGGTCGCGGAGACGCACGGCGTAGGTTTGGCCGTCCATTCCGCCCGGAGCTTTCGGCGCGTCGGGAGAGGTCGACGTCGGCGCAGGCGCGCCACCGTCACCCACCGCGACAGGAGCAGCCGAAGCGCTCGTCGTGGGCGCGGCAGCTGAGGCGCTCGCCGAAGCGCTCGCGGAGGCCGCGGCTCCAACGACAGGCTTCGGCCCCACCGGCTTCGGCGGGACAGGCTGCTGCGCCAGCGCGGCGAACGACACCGCGAGAGGGAGGGCAAAGGCAAGAACCATCGTCCCGTGACGTCGCATTCGAGATCCCCTTTCGGACACGCAACCTACGCGGCCGTGCCGTGAGACGGCAGACGGCCCAGACAGCAGCAAAGACGGCGCCAGCAGGATAGGCGCCGGACCGCTGAGTTTGCAACAGCTGCCGGGGCCAAGCCCGAGTTTGTTCAAGTGGCGGAAGAATTCGACTTTTCGGGGACGCCGAAACCAAACGCGACGCTTGACCATTTGGAGCGCGTGTGTGCGTTTCACTCCGATGCGCCGGAGGTGCCGTGAACGAAAAGCGTACCTCGACCGACCGAACGTTCCGCACCCCACCATACGTGGGACTGGAAATGCCAAGCAGGAATGAGCGAAGATCGTCGAACGCTCTCGCGCGTCTGATCCCCCAGCAAGCTCAACATCCCGCGTCAACGCTCGCTTCCGAGGCGATCCGGCGACGCGACAACGGTCAACTGGCTGGGCAGGATCATGTCGACATCATCGTTCATCACGCAAACGCCGCGAGAGCTACAGCACGCCCCCTCTTTGTTCGAGTTTCGCGGGGGCAACACGAGGAGCCGCGGTGACGAGCGCACGGACGGAGACGGACGAAGCCCTGATGATCCGCTTTCAACGCGGAGAGCGGGCGGCGTTCACTCAGCTCGTGCGCCGGCACCAGACGGGGCTCTACAACTTCGCGCTGCGGCAGCTCCGGATTCCGTCGGTTGCGGAGGACGTGGTTCAGGAGGCGTTCGTGCGCGTGGTGCAGAACGCGCTCGAGTTCAAGCACGAGGCGCGCTTCTCGACGTGGGCCTACACGATCACGCGCAATCTCTGCATCGATCAACTGCGAAAGCGTGCATTGCGCAAGCATCCCTCGCTCGACGAATCGAAGCGAGGCGAAGAAGGTGACGGACCGACCCTGGGGGAACAGACCGCGGACAGCCGCGCGAACGTCGAGCGCCAGGTGACGGGTATGGAGCTGAAAGAACGAATCGCGGCCGCCGTGGAAGAGCTCCCGGACGACCAGCGCGAGGTTTTCTTGCTTCGCGAGCTGTCGAACCTACCTTTCAAGGAGATTGCGGAGATAACGGGAGTGCCGGAAAACACGGTGAAGAGCAGGATGCGCTACGCGCTGGAGCGGCTGCAGGGCGCGCTTCAAGAGTACGAGGAGTACGCGCGCGCGCTGCGCTGACGAACGCGACGAAGCCAACGAACGAACAACGAGAGAGAAAAGAGAAGCGACGAAGTCATGGACTGCGAGAAGTTCGAAACCACGATGATCGACGAGCTCTATGGAGAGCTCGACGAGCTGACGAGCGCGGCGGCGAAGCGCCACGTGTCGGGTTGCGCGCGCTGTGCGTCGCTCCTCGGCGGGCTTCGTGCGACGCGGCGCGTGGCGGTGCTTCCGCTCGTGGAGCCTCCGGACGATCTCGAAGAGCGAATTCTCGCTGCCGCGAAGAACGCGCAGAAGGTCGTGCCGCTGAAGACGCGCGTCGCGCGTGCGGTATCCCGTGCGGGAAGCTGGGCGATGCGACCGCAGACCGCGATGGCAGCGGTGTTCCTCGTCATGATCGGATCGAGCGCAATGCTGCTGCGCGGTCGGCAGGCGAAGGCGCCCGCGACTTCGTCGGTGACCGTGACCGATCAAGGCGCGCCCGCCGCGGCGCCGATGGCTTCGGCGTCCCCCGATCCCTCGAACTTGAAGGAAGACGAGAGCGCGGCGAACGCGCACGGCGCGCCGGCGAAGCCCACGGCAGCCGCGTCGGCGGTGACAGCGCTCGCGACGCCCGCGCCCGAAGGAGAGGGCTACAAGGGCGGCGATCTCGAGAAGAAGGGACTCGCGCGCGGCGCGTCGCCGAAGCCGAGCGACGACAAGGATCTCGCGGCGTGGGGCGGCAACAATTCGGTCCCCGCCGGAGTGCCGAACCAACTGCCGCAAACGCAAAATCAGGCGACCGCGCCCCCCGCTCCGCCCGCGGCGACGGCGACGGCAGCGCCGGGGAGCGGTGGGTACGCCGACAACACCAACGGCGCCGCGCGCAACAACGCGATGGCGGCGTACAACGCCGGTCGCTACGACGACGCCGCGCGATTCTTCGGCGCGCTCGCGGCGAACAGCATCGACGCGGCGATCTGGGAAGCGCGCAGCATGCGTGAAGGATCGCCGAAGTGCCGCGGCGCCGTGGCGAAGTTCGATCAAGTCGCGGCGCGCGCGGCGGGGACGACGGTCGGCTACGACGCGAAGCTCGAGGGCGCGCGTTGCTACCGCGTGATCGGGCAGGTGGCCGCGGCGACGCAGCGCCTCAACGAGCTCCTCACCGTTCCGTCGCACGAAGCGCGCGCACGCCAGGAGCTTCAGTCGATGGGGAGCAACGCACAAGGCAAAGCGCCCGCGAAGGCCGCGCCGAGCGCAGCGCCTGCCGCGCCCGCGCCGAACACGAAATCCGACAGCAGCTATCGCTACCGCTACTGAGAGTCGGCGCGCGCGACTCAGCGGCGCGCGCCCGCGCGGTGCGGTACGATTCGTTCGTGCCGAACAGTCCGACCGCTCTTCTTGCCGCGTGGTGCGAGCGCGATCACGCGCGGGCTCTGCTCCCGGTGGACCACGAGATCATCGACTCGACCCACGCGGCGCGCGCGCTGATCGTCGAACGGCTCCTCGGGCAAGTGCAGGGTCGCGATCTCTACAATGCATGCGCCGTCCTCGGCCGGCTCATCGCGGAGCGCGGCGGATCGCCGACGCTCGCGGCAGCGACGATCGACGCCGCGCACGCATCGCTCGGCGGAGGCGACACGGCGTGGCTCGCGTCGGCGCGCGGCGCGCTCGCGGAAGGGTTCGCAGCGGCGCGCCTCGAGAGCACGCGGCACGACGCCGCGTCGTCGTGGGAGTTTCCGCGGTGCGCCGTCGATCTCGGCGACGCGACGATCGCGATCGTCGCGGGCTATCCCGAGGACGATGGCGAAGCGCTCGCCGCCTGGGCATCGCGCGTCGCGCATGGCGCCTCGCTCGCGGGTGCCCGCCGCGCCCATGTCACGGGCGGAGACGTGGCCCTCCGCGCGCTCCGCGACGCGCTCGAGCTCGCGGGAATAGCCGCGCTGCCCGCACGACCGCTCCCCGTCCCGTCGCTCTCTACACGCCTCGGGAAGAGGTAACGAAGCCGCCTCTTCTGGTAGAGTTCACGCATGCGTGCCTCTGCTTTCTGCGCGGTCGGCATCCTCGCCATCGCCTGCAGCCAACACTCGAGCGACGATCTCAACGTCAACGTCGCGCCGACGATCCTGTTCCCACGCGGCGTGCTCGACAACGTCCAGAAGCTCACCGTCACCGTCTACGACGCGACGGGCGGGCTCGACTGCGATCCGTCGAAGGGCGTCCTCTCCGGCCTCGGAAACCAATCGAAGGTCGCGACGAAAGACCTCGGCACGACCTGCGCGGCCCCGGCGAAATTCTGTGGCGATCTCGCGATCACTCGCTCGTCGACTCCGCGTGTATTCGCGGCGGTCGGCTTCGGGCCGAACAACACAGAGGTCGCCAACGGATGCGCGAAGACGGTCGTCGATCAGGAGAAGCTCCCGCTCACGATCCAAATGTTTCGCAAAACCGTGGCGGCCGTGTGCGGCGACGGCACGGTGCAGGACACCGAGCAGTGCGAGCCGCCGGGCGACGCGGCCAGTCTCGTGTGCGACGACCAGTGCCACACGAAAGAGGAGCGACTCTCGATCGGGAACGGAAATGCGCAGAACACGATCGATGGCGCGGTCGGCGACAAGTTGCAGCCAAGCTTCACTTGGCCAGCGCAGTCGGGCACCGCAGGACATTTTCTCGCCGTGTGGAGCGACAAGAAACCGAAGCAACAGCCGGCGATGCGCTTCATGGCCGATGATCTCAGCATCGACGCGATGGCGGTCTCCGCAGGGACGGTCAGCTTCTGGCTCCCCGACGCGACGTCGACGTTTCCTCCGGACGGCGAGCCGAACAGCCAAGCGTTTCCGACGGCGACGACTGTCGGCGGAAAGTACTTTGTCGCGTTTCAAGACGACATCACCGGGCACCTCGAAATCCACCTTCGCACGATGAGCGTGGCGTCCCCGGTCACCGGCGATCAGCCTGCGGGCAATCCCGTCGGGATCAGCGGGCCGAACGGCGGTGGCGAAGCCGGCGTCATTCACACGCTGCCTTCGATTGCGGCCGGACCTGGTGGCGCCGTGTACGTCGCGTGGCAAGCGGGAGCGACGACGGGCCCAGGAAAGATCGTCGGACGCTCGTACACGGGCGGCTCTTCGCCGGTCTACGGCCCGCAAGTCGAGTTGAGCAGCGGCGCGTCGAATCAGGGCGTGCAGGTCGCGGGGACGTCGAGCGGATGGGTCGTCGTTTGGCAGAGCGGCAGCGATGTGAAGCTTCGGCGCATCGGCACCGACGGCAACCCGCTCGGCGCGGAGCAAACCGTCAACGACGGATCGCACCACGGCGCGCAAGATCACCCCGGCGTCGCGACGGCCGGCGACGCGTTCGCCGTCGTGTGGGCCGATCACGGAGCCACGGGCGGCACCGACATCTTCGTCCAGCGCTTCAAGAGCGACGGCTCGGCGGTCGCCGGCGACCAAGCGAATCGAATCAACAACGTCGCGAACGACGGCGAGCAGACCACGCCGGCGATCACGGGGAGCACGACCGCAGGTGGCATGTACGCGGTCGCGTGGATCGATCAAGCGAGCACGCACGTCCGCGCGCGACTCCTCGGCGCGACTGCCGGATTCCTCTTCAACAACGTCGACGGCCAGACGAGCGAGTTCCAAGCGAGCGTCACCGACGGCCACGCGCGGAACAACCCGGCGCTCGCGATCGGCGGCAAGGGACCGTACATCGCGATCGGCTGGGAGGACCTCGACGCGACGAAGCCCGGCATCTACGTGCGGCGCTTCCCCGCGCCGACGCAGTAGAGATCGAGAGGTCTCAGAGGAAGGCTGGAAGACTCGGAGGGGGAGAAGTCTCCGCTTCCGCAGTTGCGGTCTTCCTGTCGATCTCTCGCCGCGGTCGGAGCGGGATCTAGGCGGGGTCGCGGACGTACGCGATCGTTCGGATGACTTCGACGAGGCGCTCGCGATCGTCCGGGCTGAGCGCGACGAAGTGAATGCCCATCCCCGGGTTGGGGTTGTCGCCGTTGTCGCGCACCTTGTTCACCCACGCGACGCGACCCTCGAGCTTGAACGACTCGTGTCCGGGCGGCGCGAACGACAGCATGATCGGCGTTCCGATCACGCGAGGCTCCGTGGTCTTCACGAAGATCCCCATCTCGCTGATGTTCGTGATCGACGCGAAGAGGAACGTGTCGTCGAGCGCGAGGTCGACCGACCACTCCACGTCGAAGCGATCGTGACTGCGACGGTCCGCGCTCGAATCGCGCGACGGGGGAGGATCGACTTCGTCAGGCTTCGACTCTTTGACCATCATCCCCATCGGCTCTCCCCCGCGTTTCGGAAATCCGCGTCACTGAACCTTGAGCTGTCCCCCGTTGATGCGGTTGTCACCGTCGCTGGGGCCGCTCTTGACCTTGAGGCGTGTATCCCCGACGAAGAGCCCGAAGTAAATCGTATAAGCACCTGGCGTGAAATTCGGTTCGAGGCCGAACTCGTATTCGTCGACGAGGAGATCGCCGACGAGCCACAGCCCCATCGGATATTTTCCGCCCATCGGCTTGTGATCGCCGTTGTGGCGGCGGCGAAAGCCGTCGATGTGGATGAAGGCTTCCCACTCGGTGCCGACCGCGCCGAGCACGCGGTAGTACGTGCGCATGTGGTACTTGCGGCCGGGCGCGACGGACTCGACCGGTTTTCCGGCGAGATCGATGATGTCGATGCCGAGGACCTGGAGCTTGTCCTCCATGTTCACGTCGAGCTTCCGGTGCGGATGCGGAAGCGCGCTCAGGATGATTTTCTCGAGCGGGTTCTCGTTCTTCTCGCTGGGGAGGAGCGAAGAGCCGACGAGGAGGATCTGGCTCGAGCGCGCGTCGAGCACCGGCAGATTCGAGCGCGGCTCCGGTAGGCGCTCGCGGTAGATCTGGTTGAGCTTCGGGAGCTCTTCGGACTTCATCGCGAGATAGCGTCGCGCATCGCCCGAGCCGCCTTTGAGCCACGCGTACGCGGCCGGCGCATCTTGAAACGT
>JAYVXB010000727.1:0-11069 GCA_043785585.1 Deltaproteobacteria bacterium
AGCGAGACGAGCGCGAACGCCATCGTCGGGATGCCCATGCACAGCAGCCAAACGTTCCATCCCCGCGACCCGATGAACGGGCGCAGGTCCGGCACGACCAGCGCGACGATCGCGACGGCGCCGAGCGCACCGCAGAGCGCGTACGCCGTTCCGAGGAGGGAACGGAGGGCGCGACGGCGTCCGTCGAACGACAGCGCGACGTCGAGCGCGAGAGGCGCGCTCAAAGGGGAGAGCGCGTGATCGACGAGCGTCCACTCCGCGTGCCCCGTGATTCGGTACACGAGCCCGGCAGCGCTCCACGTCGCGACGCAGACGCAGAAGAGCCCGAGAGGACGCGCGACGGGAGCGCGGCCCGCGCGCGACATCGCGACGATCGCGAGCGCGAGCTCGAGCACGCACAACGCGACGTCGATCCATCGTGACGGAGGCATGCCGACGGCGATCGTACGCTCGCCCGTGCGGGACCACGATGAACCTGTCACGCGTCACCGCCGTCCGTCGACCTTGCCGAAGCCGTAGAGGGCGATCGCGCCGATGAGGCTGACTGCGGCGACGGAACCGACGCTGGCGTTCGGTCCGAAGGCCGGTCCGCCCACCGTCTGGATGTGAACCGGACCGCCGGTCGACGTCCCAGGCTTCGAGGCCACCGTCGGTGAGACCTCGCCGGTCAGGCGTTCGATCACGTCGGTCGATTGCGCCATCACGGGCGAGTGGCCCGTCGCGAAGTCGAACGTCTGCATGCAACCGCCGAGAGCAGGCGCGGCGCAGGCGAGGAGGAGAACGCACGTCGAGATCGTCGTCATGATTCGACGGGGCAGAGCAACGCGTGTGCCCTGCAAGAAAGAGCGAGGGAAGCGCTCCGGCGTCGACCGCACGGGTGCAATCGGTTGCACTGTCGCGTGCAAAGGTCTGCAGGCGTGCGCGCCGAAAAATGCATGCGACGCGCCGCCAAATGCGCGATGGCGCGCGTGGCACGAGTGCTGCTCGGGCGTCGCTCATGCGCACCCGCCTCGCCATCGCCGCCCTGCTCGCCGCGCCCGCCGTGACGTTGTCCGCCGCGTGCGCTCGCCCCTACGCCAACTACTACGACTACGCACCGGGCGACACGCGCCCGAACGACCCACCCGACTCCGGCTTCGTCGGGATGTCCGATGCGGGCACGCACCCCGACTTCGGTCCCGTCGTCACGCAGGCCGTCGCTCCGCCACCGATCAGCGGCGGCACGCTCATCATCACGAAGGACGACGCCTACGCCGTCGCGTCGGATCCGGATCGCGATCAGGTCCATGTCGTCGATCTCGAAGCTGCGATGCTCGCGCGCACGATCGCGCTCACCGCCGGCGACGAGCCCGGTCGCCTCGCCGAGGACGCCGCGGGTCGCGTTCACGTCGCGCTCCGTCGCTCGGGAGATCTCGCGACGATCGACGTCGCGACGGGGCGCATCGTCGCGCGGAGGCGCGCCTGCTCGGCGCCGCGTGGTGTGGCGCACGACGCAGTCGCAGACACGATCCTCGTCGCGTGCGCGGGCGGCGAGCTCGTCACGTTTCCGGCGGCAGGCGGCGACGCGGTGCGCACCGTGCTCGTCGACTCGGATCTCCGCGACGTCGTCCTGGTCGGTCGCCGCGTCTACGTCTCGCGCTTTCGATCGGCGGAGCTGCTCGAGCTCGACGCGACCGGCGCGATCGTTTTGCGCGTCCGGCCGCCGAGCACCGCGAACGCGGCGCCCGAGATCGCGTGGCGAACGATCGCGTTGCCCGACGGCAGCGGGCTCGCGATGGTTCACCAACGCGCGTCCGTCTTCGCCGTCGCCCCGACGCCCGGTGGATACGGCTCGGGCACCACCTGCGCGCCGTCGGTCGTGGCGACCGCAGTGACGATCTTCGCCCTCGATGGACGGGCCGATCTCGCGCCGTCGCTCGACAATGCCGTGTTGCCCGTCGACGTCGCGATCGTTCCGCGCGGTCTGTCGCTCGTCGTCGCCGCGGGCAACTCGAAGACGGCCGGTCTCCCTCACGTCGTCATCGCGCCCGGCGCACGTCCGCCGCCCGATGCAGGCACCCACGACGCGGGCGGCGAGCCTCCGTGCTTGGCTACCGCGATCGTCGACCGGGCGCGCCTCACGCCCACCGCGATCGCGACCGATACGAAGGGGAGAGTCTTTGCACAGTCGCGCGAGCCGGCGGTGCTCTACATCGTCGACCCCGCGATCGGGATCCTTCCGTTCGCGACGCTGTCGTTGGACAGCCGCGCGGACACGGGGCACGACATCTTCCACGCGAACGCAGGCGCACAGGTCGCTTGCGCGTCGTGCCACGCGGAGGGCGCCGACGACGGTCGCGTGTGGAGCTTTGCGCAGCTCGGGTCGCGAAGGACGCCGTCGCTGCGCGGGACCGTCGGCGGGACGGCGCCGTACCACTGGGATGGCGCGATGACCGACTTCGCGATGCTCGAGCACGAGATCTTCGAAGGACGCATGAGCGGACCGCAGCTCTCGTCCTCGCAACTCGACGTGCTGGCGGCGTGGGTCGGCGCGATTCCGGCGCCGCCGCCGATGACGTCGGGCGATCCGGCGGCGATCGCGCGCGGCAAAGCGTTCTTCACGGGGAGCGCGGGCTGCATCGGTTGCCACTCGGGACCGAAGCACACGAACAACACGACGGTCGACGTCGGCACGGGGTCGGCGTTTCAGGTGCCACCGCTCGTTGGTGTCGCGTGGCGCGCGCCGTACTTGCACGACGGCTGCGCGGCGACGCTCCGCGAGCGCTTCACGAGCTGCGGCGGCCCGATGCACGGCAGCACCAGCGCGATGACGAGCGCGGAGATCGACGATCTCGTCTCGTACTTGAAGAGCCTCTGAGACCGTCCCGCGCGCGGCTCACTCAGACGACGCGCGCAAAGTCGACGAAGCCGCGTTCGACGTCGGTATGCACCAGCTCGACACGGACGGCGTCGCCGACATCGAGACCTTGCATGCCCTTCACGAGTCTCCCCTCCGCACTTGGATGACGAATGCGGACCCACGTCCCTTTGTCGGACGCGCCGGTCACCGTGCCGTCGAACTGCTGACCGTGCCGCGAAGCGAGAAGCAGCGCCGCGGCCGACTTCATGACCTGTCTCTCGACCTTTGCCGCATTCGTCTCTTGGTCCGTGCAGTGTTTGGCCAATGCCATCAACTCTTGATGCTCATAGGGCGGTCGCTCCGAGGCGATTGCCGCCTTGAGTAGGCGTTGCGTAACGAGATCCGGGAAGCGACGATTTGGCGCCGTCGAATGCGTGTAGTCGCTGACGGCGAGCCCGAAATGCCCTTCGGACTTCTGCCCCGGGAGCGCCACCACGTATTCACCGCGCCCGAGGAGCTTGACCACCGAGAGGGACACCTCGGGAAATCGCGCAGCGTCCTCGCTACGGCGCTTCGCGAGAAACGCCGCGAGCGCCTCGCAGCTCGCCTCCGGCGGCAGACGGTCGCCGAGGGTGGCCGCGAGGCCGACGATTCGGTCCCATCGCTCGGGCGAGCGCAGCACGCGCCGAAGCGACGGAGAGCCTTTGTGGGTCAGGTATTTGGCAGTCACGCCGTTCGCAGCAATCATGAAGTCTTCAATCAGTTGCTTGGCCCGGTTCGGCTCGTCCTGCATCAGGTCGTGGAGCACGTCGCCCTCGAACACGGCTTGCGCCTCGGCTGTCTGCAGGTTCAATGCGCCATTCTCGAAGCGAACCCCCCGCATCGCCTGCGCGGCCCGGTCTTGCAACCGCAGCAGCGCGTCGAGTCCGGGGACCGCGAGGATCCGCGGCGGAGGGGGCGCCGAGCCGTCCAGCCACGCGGCGACTGCGTTGTAGGCGAGCTTTGCATGATTGTGCACGGTCGCGCGGTAGACATCGGATTCGCTCACGACGCCGCTGTCGTCGACGACCATCTCGATGACAATCGCCAGTCGGTCACGGCCTTCCCCGAGCGACGTCAGGTCCGTGGAGAGCTTCTCCGGAAGCATCGGGAAGATTTGCGCGGCGGTGTACACGGAGGTCGTGTTGGTCTGCGCGTGACCGTCGATCGCCGAGCGTCGCTTCACGGTGGCGTCGACGTCCGCAACGGCCACGAAGATCTTCACCGCGCCGCCCGTCATCGCCTCCGCGACCGAGAGCTGATCCAAGTCGCGCGATGTGTCGTTGTCGATCGACGCCCAGAGGAGATGACGAAGATCGCGGATGGCAGCGCCGCCGTCCGTTGCAGCTTCCCCGATGGCGTTCGTCTCCGCCAAGGCGGCAGGCGAGAAGTCCGGCAAGAGACCGCGTGCGATCATCGTCCGGTGTGCGATCGACCTGAGCTGGTTCATCACCGGCGTGCTTGGCTTCATGCGAACAACGATACCTCAACGGGATCGGCGCTTGGTCGTCGCGGTCGATCGAGGCGAAAGGGCGGACGGCATCGAGACCGCGGACCGGTAGCCATTCTGCGCTGTCGGAATCGTCTCTTCTTGAGCACTGAATCACCGCGCGCCTGGCACGCGATGACGGAAAGACGAACAAGGAGCGTGGCACATGAAGTACGGATTCGCATGGTTGCTCGGCGTCCCGCCAGTGCTGCTCGCAGGATGGTGCCGCCTCAACCACCGTCGAGGCGCGTGCGCGTACTCGCGCTCCTCGCCATGAGCGTGGCCGTGCTCTCCATTCCCGCGTGCCGCGCGTCGGATGGAGCTCGTGCCACGTCCGCGTCGATGAGCTCGAGCGCGTGTCGGCCGGCGCGCGCGTCGTCCCGCTTCGAGCTCGGCGTGCTCGGATCGGGCGGACCGCGCGGCTTTGGACGCGCGGCTTCGAGCTACGTCGTGTTCGTCGACGGCGTGGCGCGCGTTCTCGTCGACGCGGGTCCTGGCGCGTTCGTTCGACTCGGCGAGATGGGGGTCGACTTCCGCCGCCTCGACGTCGTCCTTCTCACGCACCTGCACGTCGATCACAGCGCGGATCTGCCCGGATTCGTGAAGTCGCGCGATCTCACTTACCAGGAGTCGCTGACCTTTCGCATCTTCGGCCCGAGCGGCGGCGGCGACTACCCGAGCACGCGTACGTTCGTCGATCGTTTGTTCGGTCCGCAGGGGGCGTTCGCGTACCTGCCAAAGTTTCGCAACGAGCTACGTCTCGACGTCACCGATTTGCCCATCGCGCAGGATGCTCCCATCAGCGAAGTCCTTCGAGAAGACGACCTCCGCGTCACATCCATCTCGGTCGATCATGGCGATGTGCCTGCGGTCGCGTACCGCGTGGAGCACCTGGGCCACGCGATCGTCTTCTCCGGGGATCTCGCGTCGAAGAACGACAACCTCGCGCGACTCGCCGAAGGCGCGGACGTGCTCGTCTACGACACGGCCGTGCGCGATCCGCCGCGAGCGCCTAAGCAACTTTACGATCTGCACACTGCGCCGCATCGGATTGGCGAGATCGCCGCAAGGGCGCGGGTGAAGTCGCTAATCCTCAGCCACGTCGCCCCTGACGTCGAGACATCGGGCGACGAGGTGCTCGACTCGGTGCGCGCGAGCTACGGCGGCCCCACGCGCTTTGCCACGGATTGTCTTCGCGTCGACGCGTCGAAGTAGAGCTCGAGGGGTGACGGACGAGGACTTGCTCACGCGAGTCCAAAAGTACGGTGTCCGCCGACGGTGCGGGTGCCAGCGGCAACGGGGGAGTGGAGGCCGAGGTGCGGGAGGAGCGACGGCCCGATCAGGCCGGCGAGGGACCGCACGATTTCGGACGGCTCGTCGTCGTCCACGTCGGGGAGTAGGATGAGCGGCATGCTGGGGTCGAGCGCGCCGAGCGCGTGAGCTCGCTCGCGCACGGCGGCGCCGCGCGTGGCCGCTTCGTCCGCGAAGCCGTCGAGCGCCTCGCGAAGCGCCGGAGGGAGGTCGGCGCGTGAGCGAAGCGGCAAGAAGTCTTCGGCCGCGGATCGCGCGCGGTTCAAGACGAGCGCCACGCAGGGGAGGTCCAGCTCACGAAGTCGCCGGGCCAGGTACGCCGCGTCGTCGCCGGCCGCGCGCGTAGGGCCCGAGACGATGACGTAGCGCGCGTTCGGACCGAGCAGCAGCGCGGACGCGCGCCGCGCGAGCGACGCGAGCTCGCCGCGTGATGCCGCGAGCGCCGCGAAGAGCTCCCCGACCGCCGTGACCAGCGGCGCGCCGAACGCCGCGAAGAGCGCCCCATCGACCGCGCGTGCGCCCAACGCGCGAAGCCGTCCGCCCTTCGCCGCGCCGTCTCGTCCGGACGACGCGAGCCGCGCGAGCCATTGCACGGCGCGACCGTCGAGGAGCTCGACGATCCGCGCAGGGTGTTGCACGAAGTCCACCGCGTGACGCGACGGCGCTGTGTCGATGACCACGACCTCGGGCCGGTCACGCGCGACCGCGTCGGCGACGAGCGCTGCGCACACGAGCTCGTGCAGGCCCGCGAGCCGGTCGACGAAGAGCTCGACGACTGGGTTCGCGAGCACGTGGGCGCGCTGCGACGGCTCGAAGACGAGGTCGACGATGCGAGGGAGCGCCTCGCGCGGATCGGGCATCAACGCCTGGAGCAACCCGTCGATCTCCGCCTCACCGGGGATGCGCACGATCGACGGCGCCGATCCGAGCGGAACGCCGAGCGCGTCCGCGAGGCGCCGCGCAGGATCGACCGTCACGAGCAGCGTTCGACGCCCGGCGCGCGCGAGCGCGAGCGCGATGGCCGCGGAGGTCGTCGTCTTTCCGACGCCCCCTCCGCCCGCGCAGACGATCACGCGAGGCGCATCGGCGGTCATGCCGCGGCCTCCGCGGCGAACGATCGCGCGAGCGCATCGCCCAGGTCGCCGGCGCCCATTTCGGGGATCGTCGACCAAGCGACCTCTTCGCCCGACAGGGTGCTCGAGATGACGGAGCGCGCGCGGCCCCAGGCTCGCGAGCGCGATGCGATGGCGGCGACCATGGCGACCGCGGCGGGGAGCGCGGCGGGCTCGACGCGATCGAGGAGCGCGGTCGCGAGCGCCAACGCCTCGTCCGCGCATGCGCGAGGCATCCGGTTGACGATGATCCACGCGGGCGGTTTTCCCACCACGTCGCGCAAGGAATGGCACAGCTCGACGGTCTCGCGCAGCGCGAGCGGCTCGGGCAGCGTGACGACCACGCTCGACGCGTGCGCGCCGTTCACTTCGCGCTCGACATCCTCGACGAACCGCTTGGCCGGACCGCGCGGCAGCAGCGCCAAGACTTGCCGCGGCGCGCGCAGCCAAGCGACGCCGTGACCTGTCGCCGGCATGTCCACGACGACGACCGCAGACGGTCGCGCGGCCGCGATTTGGCGCACGCACTCGAGGAGCGCGAGCTCGCGCAGCACCGGGGCCGCGCGCGCGAGTCGCTTGATGGCGAAGTTCGCGAGCACGATTCGCGTCACGATGGCGGAGCGGAAAAGCGGCACCGCCGCTCGAGCGATCGCGGAATCGGCGTCGAGCACGATGCGCTCGACGCCGCCGTCGACAACCGACGCATCGGCGTCGCCGAAGCCGACGAGCGCGCACGCGCGACCCCGCAGCGCGGAGCCGCGGGCGATTGCCTCCGCGACCGTGCTCTTGCCGACACCGCCTTTGCCCATGACGAGGACCAGGCGACCGAGAGGAGGCGCATTCATTTCGACATGCGCATTGGGAGGGCCTTCAAAAGGAGGTGCTTCACGAGGGGGCTCTAGGGTCTGTCTAGGGTTTGTCCAGTCTTTGGGTGCAAAGAGGCCGATGCCTCTGCACGGCCGCTCGTTGCGCGCGATCAGCCTCGAGTAGAGCGATCCGTCCCGAGCACACGCGACGCCAGCTCCAAGCCCGATAGGAACGCGCCTTCCACGCGACCGCCGGCCGCCCAATCGCCAGCGAGCCCGACGCGCGCGACCTCATCGAACAGCGCTCCGCGGTCGCGCGGACGCGGTGCCCGCGCGAAGCGCCACCGTTGGAGCGTCGTGTGCGACGGCTGGACGGGACCCACGTTCGCGACGCGGGAGAGCTCGCCCACGAGCGCGGCGGCAATTTCGGCGCTCGGCGCGGCGAAGTGCGCACGCGACCACGCGGCCGTCGCGTGGAGCACCCAGCGCTCGCCCGCGGACCTGCCGGGCTTGCTCGAGTCCCGCGCGATCCAGGAGAGCGGCGACGCGCCCTCCGCCCCTTCGCGCCCCACGAACGCCGCGTCGAAATCGAGCGCGCGCAGAGCTTCGCCGTCGTCGTCGCCCGCGACGAGCCCGAGCGCGAGGCACGGCTCGAGCTCCACGGCCCGCGCCTCGCCGGCGAGCGACGCGCTCAGCGGCGCCACGAGCGCCAGCGCTTGATCCGCGGGCACGCACACGATCACGGTGTCGTACGCTCCGAGAGATTCGCGCGGAGCGTGCCCGGAAGCGGCCGGCCCTAGCGTGACGCCCGGCGGCGCGATCACGCCCGTCAGCACGAGCGCGCTGCCGTTGCGAGCGATTCGATCGACGCGCTGGCTCGGCCGCACGTCGAGATCGCGCGCGAGGTGCCTCGCGATCGTGCTCATGTGCGGCACCCCGACGAGCCTCTCGATCGGCTCGACGCGCGTGCGCGTCAGGTCGCCGGCAATCGCCACGATGCGCCCGTGCCACGGCGCGCAGAGACCGTGCGCGCGCCACGCCCCCACCGACGTTCGAAAGCGTTCGTCGCGCGCGGTGAAGTACTGCGCGCCGAGGTCGAACGTGTGCGAGTCGCTGCGTCGTGTGGCAAGCCTTCCTCCCGGCGCTCGCCCCTTGTCGAAGACGGTGACGCGCGCCCCGTGGTCGGCGAGCGCGCGCGCGCACACGAGGCCGGCAACCCCCGCGCCGATCACCGCGACGTGGCCGAGCCGTGCGCCCGCCGACCGCCCGGCCCCTCCGCTGTCATCGAGCGCTTCGCGACCGTGCACACTCGTTCGATGGAGCGCACGCCGGTCGGTTTCGCGAAAAATCGAACAGACACCCCGCGGCTTTGAAGCTTGCGCGATTCGTTCGTGGACGCGTGACGTTACCGTCCGGTAACGCAACGACAATGGCGTTGTGCTTGCACTTCACGTCTGCGAGGAAGATGACATGAGGCGCCGCGCGATCGTGACGCTCCTACTGTTGGTCGCGACCCGAGAAGCGCGTGCGGACGACGATCCGAAACGCCCGCCGATGCCTGAACCCATCTTCACCGAGACGGTGACGGATCTCGATGGCGACGAAGCAGGCGAGCTCGAGTTCGAGCTGAACGCCTCCACGCTCCGCGCGCGTCGTGGCGGAGCGTATCTCCATCAGGGGAGCCTGGAGGTCGAGTGGCTCGCGACGCGGCGCCTCGGATTCCGCTTCGAGCCACTCGCCAGTCGAGGTCGTGATCCAGGCGCGCTCGGAGGAAAGACAGAAGTCGGCGTGAGTGCGGGCGTGTCTTGGAAGCTGATGCAAGACTTCGCACACGACTTCCACCTCCAGCTCGAGGCCCTCGGGCGCGCACCGTGGGACCAAACGTCGATCATTGCTCAGCCGGGAGACCCCGAGCTTCCGTTCGTGCTCGACCTCCGCTCGGGTGTGCGCGCTGGGTGGCTCACCGTAAGGAGTGGCGTGGGCGTCGGCGCTGGTGGCTCGAGCGCGCACGCGCCAATGCGCGCGAGTCTCGCCCTCTTGACCAACTTCGAGCCGTCTGGCCGATTTGGCTTTTGGGGTATCGAGATGGATGCGGACGCCGCACGCGATGATCCGTTCGTTCTCGCGCTCAACATCGTCCCCGACCTGACACCGGCCGGATTGCCGTTTCGCATCGGACTTGCCTTGCCGTGGAACGTCGTCGGCATTTCATCCGCGGAACCGGGACTTGGTATCTTCGTTCGACTTTATTATGTCAGCGGACGTGAGATCGAATTCGGCCGAGGCGCGGCCCGACCGCGCTGATTGGCGTCGTCGCGAGCGGGCAAGGCTTCGGGCGCGCCGGGCTGGCGATCGCGACGATCGAGCGAACGCGCGAGCCTGCGTCGCGCGACGGCAGATCTCCGTGTATCGCGAATCCTTGAGACGATGGCGGTGGCGTGGTCGTCCCATAGAGGATGCCTAGATAGCCATACGTCGAGGCGTGCTCCGCGAGCGTCGGCTCGGACGACGACGGCGTCAAGTACCCCCGAATCGTCACGACGCCCGTGCGGTCGAGTGCGCCGAGCTCGTCGAGCGCCTCCCAAGCGCCTTCGACGCGCGAGAACGCCTCGAGCTCGCGCATCATGCGTTCGGGCGACTCGCGCGGAACGTCGGGAGCATTTGTCCAAAGATAGTAGGCGTCAATCCGGGCTCCCCAGCGTTGGTGCATGTGGGCGACGTCCTCGAGCGCCTCGCGCGTGCACTTCGAGAGGTCGGTGACCAGAAGGATGCACGGGAGAGTGTTCATGTTTCGTCCAGATGGAAGATGCGTGCCACGATTCACTCGCCGCTCGTGTACCGCGCCGTCGTCATCGCGCGAGCTCTCTCACGCTCTCGGGAAGATCGTCGACATCGATGGCGCGGCCGCGAGCAACGGCCGTCGCGCGCGCGAGAGCCCAAGTCAGCTCGCGGACGTTTCCCGGAAATGGATGACGAGCTAGTGCGTTCCACGCGGGTGACGTCAACGTGTGCGTCGTGGACCCTTCGGGCGTAATGTCGCGAAGCACGTCGAGCACGAGGCCACAGAGATCGGCTGCACGTTCACGGACGGGCGGAACGCGGAATCGGATGGCGCCAAGTCGGTAGTAGAGCGACTCGAGCAGACCTCGGGGTCGCAATTCGGGGCTGCATTCGTCGCGTGTCGTCGCGATGAGTCGTACTCCGCTCGGTTGCCAATCCGCGCCACGCCGCGCGAGCGTCCTTGGCATTTCAATCAGACGGAGCAACCCCGACTGTGCGTACAGCGGGAGCGCCTCGAGGCCGTCGAGCACGAGTGTGCCGCCATCCGCTGAGCGAAACCACTCGTCGTCGAAGTCGGGCGCGACTCCCGAGTCGATTCGCTCCGATCCCCGGAGCAGATCGACCAACGCCTCACAAGGAACGACGACGAATGGGCCGTCGCGTCGCGCGCTTTGCGCGTGCACCACTCGTGC
>JAYVXB010000728.1:0-30413 GCA_043785585.1 Deltaproteobacteria bacterium
GAAGTACACGCCGCTGTGCCGCACGTTCGACGCGGGCTCGACGCCGAGCGAGATCATGGCGAACGCGATCGAGAACTACGAGTGGGAGTACAACTTCACGAACTACCGCGTGTACCGCAAGTACTGGGACAACACGTCGTACGCTTCGCGACCGGCGGGTGTCGTCATCGAGATGCGCCGCTTCCTCTCGCTCTGGGAGTTCGACTGGAGCACCGGTGAACTCGCGGACACGCTCCGCCGCATCGGCATCAAGAACCCCGACCCGAACGGCTCGGACCTTCAGTACTTCGGTCAGCTCACCAACAAGTTCAACCGTGAGCTCTCGGTCGCGAACAAGATGTCCGCCGCGTTCCACAAGGCGATCATCGCGCAGTCGTCCGGCGAGCGGCCCGTCCGCACCGTCTACGACAAGTACTACGGCGACGTGACCCAGCAGGGCATCATCCTCGACAAGCTGTTCGCGATGCAGGGCTGGGTCGCCCTGTGGCCGTCGGACAACTACGACGTCAACCAGGCCGGCTCGTACATCTCGTCGTACTCCGACGCGCCCGACTCGTCCTACCAGTACAACGCCGAGGACACGATCGACTTCATGATCGGCGGCCAGTACGACGCCTTCCCGTACTTCGCGCCGCTCGCCGTCGCGGTGTTCGCGCAAGACACGCACTCGCCGGCGTTCAATGGTCGCGTCTCGATCCGTAACTGGATCGGCGGCCAGGTGTTCGATCGCCTGCAGGACTTCCTCAACTACTTCCGCGACCTCGCCGTGCAGAACAACAAGTGCGCGACGGTCGAGACGTGCACGTACGATCCGCGCGTCGCGGGCGTCTCGGATCAGCACAACGAGTTCTTCGGTCCCGACAAGCGCCTTTGGATTTGGGCGTACATCGCGAACCGGAACACGTGGGTTGCGGTGCAGAAGGAAATCAACACCGCGTCCTATGTCATCGTTCGCAAGTACACCGACGACGTCATCTTCCAGCTGGACGACGGCGCCTTCCCGGGCGGTGCTTACGGATTGGAGCTCCCGATGAAATATTATTTGGACTCCTTCCGCACGTACAACTGACGCCTTGCACTTGAGGCCGTGACAGGGTTACAAGCCCTGTCGCGGCTCGAGTGCCATCAGGAGCATTGCCATGCGTTCTTTCGGTATCGGCGTAGGAATCGGAATCGCAGCGTTGCTCGTCGGCGGATCGGCCTTTGCGGCCGGTGGCGTCGGTGGCAAAGGCGATACGGGCGGCAAGGGCGGAGCGGGACCCGGTAGCGCGACGGGCGCTGGCCAGGGCGACGTCGGTCCGACAGTAGTCAACGACTCGTCGCGCGGAGGCACGGGCCTCAGTCCCGACAAGATCGAGGACGTGAAGAAAGACGTGAAGCCGTGGGAGATCGGCGCCAACTGGGAGACTCACCGACTCATTCGGCAAGAGGATCTCAACGGCGCGGGTTCCAGCAAGGTCTTCAATCTCGTCTTCTTCTCGGCGCGCTACGACATCACCGACAAGGACCGCGTGTCGGTCAGCTGGGGCCTCTTCCAGCGTTTCCTTGCGGACGACGGTGAAACCGGGTTCCGCGGCACCGACATCACGCTCGCGTACACGCGCCTCGTGCCGTTGCCCGAGAAGCTCACGCTTCGCATCACGCCATCGACGACCATTCCGGTTTCGTTCTACAGCCAGAAGGCGAGCAACATCACGTCGCCCGGTCTGTCGCTGACGCTGTCGCGAAAGTTCGGCGACCTCAACATCGACGCGCGCCTCAGCGCCGGCGCGTTCATCGATCACTACGCCTCGGCCGAGGGCGGCTCGCCGAACGCGAAGTACCGCGCCGGCGGAAGCCTCACGGCGGAGTACTCGATGCCGTTTCACCGCGCGCTCTCGCTCGGTGCGGCGATCAACGACGGGTACTACTGGTATTACAATCCGCAGAACTCGGGATGCCAGGCGTCCGTCGCGTGCCAGCAAGGCTTCGTGCAAGATCCGCAGTTCAGCGGCCAGACGATCCAGCAGACGTACGGCGGCGAGATTTTCGTCCGCTACCTTCTGCCGAGCATCATGGGCTTCAAGAGCGACGCGACCGTCGCGGTAGCCAACGGCGATCCCAGCTTGGGTTACGCCAGCGCGCTCCATGACGGCGTCGTGCACCCGTACCTCGCGTACCGCCAGACGGCGGAGGTCTACGGCGCGCTCTCGCTGCGCTACTGATCTTCGCACCTTCGCACCTCGAACCCGCCCCGCGCGCCCACGTTCCTCGTGGCGTTCGCGGGGTGTCTTCGTTTGTGGGCGTCTTCTTACGCTAGCGAAGCCGTGCGCACGTTTGAGGCGCGCTAAGGCTTCTTCGCGAGGAGCGCGGTGACCGTGTCCTCGTCGAGCGATCGGCGGCGGACGCGGAGTCGCTCGAGGAGCGAGTCGCGATCGGCCGGTGCCGAGGAAGGCACCGGACGCTCGGACGCGCGCTTCGGCTTCGGTGCCTCGGCGTGCGTCGCTTCGAGATCGAGCGCATCCGTGGGCAAGGGCGGAGGTGCGGGAGCGACGCGTGCGGGGAGCGGCGGCGTGGGAGGACGCGACGGGGTGGGGCGATGCGGAGCGCTTCGTGGAGGCGGCGGACGGTCCGAGTGCAGCTTCGCGTTGGGCGCTTCGGCGCGCGTCGCTTCGAGGTCGAGCTCGAGCGGGGCCATCGCGGCCTGCGGCAACGGCGGGGGGACAGGGGCGCGCGAAGGGCGCGCGGGAGGCGAGGTGGGGGCACGCGGAGGTGACGTCGGCGCGCGCGGCGGCGACGTGGGAGCGCGCGGCGGCGCAGTCGGCGGGCGCGGCGGCGCGTCGTGCTTGGCGGCGACGGGCGGCGGCGGACGCGAACGCGTGTCGCGCATCGCCGCGGCGCGATCGACGAGCCCCTTGGAGCGCGAGTCGAGCCGAGTGAAGCGAAGCGTGAGGCCCGGGAGGTCGTCGAGCACGTTCTCTTTGAACGCGACCACACGGCCCTCGCCGCGCACGAGCGGCGCTCCCGACGCGAGAGCGAGCTCGAACCGAAGCACGACGCCTTGCGGCCGTTGCTGCGCGCCGAGAAGAACGATGCTCGTGCGCGTGAGCGTGTCGAGCTCGTGCGCGAGAAACTCGTCCTCGCTGCCGTACGGCCGCGTGATGCGGATCGCTACCGGGGTCTTCGCGTCGTCAGCCACGCGCCGAGGATAGCGGAATTCCGCGCCTCGTGTTACGCGCCGCTCGATGAGCTCACGCTCCGAGATCAAGGGCACGTCGCCGTCGAAGCGGCGCGTCCTCGTCGTCGGGAGCGGTGCGCGCGAGCACGCGCTGGCGTCCGCGATCGCGCGCAGTGGGCACGACGTGCTCATCGCCCCTGGCAACGCGGGCACTGCGCTCGTCGGGCGAAACTTCGACGTGCGCGCCGACGACATCGAAGAAATCGTGCGGTTGTCCGCGCGCGAGAAGGTCGATCTCGTCGTCATCGGCCCCGAGCTCCCGCTGACGCTCGGGATCGTCGACGCGCTCGCAGCGCACGGGATCGCGGCGTTTGGTCCGACGCGCGACGCGGCTCGGCTCGAGGGGTCGAAGGTGTTCATGAAGCGCTTCCTCGCGCGCCATGGGATCCCGACCGCGGCGTTCAAAGTCTTCGACGATGCCGCCGCGGCCGAGCGGCATGTCCGCGCCGCCGCCCGTCCGCTCGTCGTCAAAGCGGACGGCCTCGCTGCCGGCAAGGGGGTCGTCGTCGCGGCGTCGACCGACGAGGCGCTCGGTGCGATCGATCAGATCATGCGTCGACGAGCGTTCGGCGCGGCGGGCGATTCCGTCGTCATCGAGGAGCTTCTCCCGGGCGAAGAGGCGAGCTTCCACGTCGTCTGCGACGGCACGCGATTCGTTCCGCTCGTCGCGGCGCAAGATCACAAACGCATCGGCGACGGCGACACCGGACCGAACACCGGCGGGATGGGCGCGTATGCTCCTGCGCCCGTCGTCACGCCGGCGGTTCACGAGCGGATCCTGCGGACCATCGTCGAGCCGACGCTCGCGGGCATGATCGCCGACGGCACGCCGTTTCGCGGCGTCCTCTTCGTCGGGCTCATGATCGAGCACGGCGTCCCACGCGTCCTCGAGTTCAATGTGCGGTTCGGCGATCCGGAGACGAGCGTCCTCGTGCCGATGTACGGCGGCGATTGGCTGACGTTGCTCGATGGCGCCGCTCGTGGCGATCTGGGCTCCTCCGTCGGCGCGAGCACGCGCGACGGCGCCGCGCTCGCGGTCGTCATGGCCGCGGCCGGATATCCGGGCACCCCGAAGACAGGTGACGTCATCTCGGGGCTCGGCGAGGTCGCCGGCGACGCGTTCGTCTTCCACGCCGGCACCGCCCAGGGCACCGGCGGCAGCGTCGTCACCGCCGGCGGCCGAGTCCTCGCCGTCGGCGCTCACGCCGCGACGCTCGCCGACGCCGCGCGCACCGCGTATGCAGCCGTCGCGCGAATCCGTTGGCCCGGCGAGCAGCATCGAACCGACATTGGCCATCGCGCGCTCGCGACGCTCTCGCACGACCACTGAGCGCGTATTTCCGATCTCAACCCTCTCACCTCTGGCTGCTCCCGAATGGCAACGATCGCCCCGCTCACTCCCCTCCGTTACGACCTCGCGCGTCTTCCGTCCGGCCTCGCCGGAGTCGTCGCGCCGCCGTACGACGTCATCAGCTCGGAGGAGCGCGCCGCGCTCGCCGCGCGCGACCCGCACAACATCGTCCGACTCATTCTCCCCGAGGGCGAGGGCGACGCGAAGTACGCGAACGCTGGCGCGCTGATCGCCGCGTGGCGCAAGGACGGCGTCCTCTTCCGCGACGCGAAGCCCGCGTTCTATCGGTACGACCAGACCTTTCTACCGCCCGGTGGTGGCGCGGCCGCGGCGATCACGCGCCGAGGATTTCTGGCGCTCGTCCAGCTCGCGCCATACTCCGCGCGCGACGTCCTCCCGCACGAGCGCACGCTCTCGGGACCGAAAGAGGATCGCCTCAAGCTGTTTCGCGCGACGCGAACGAACCTCAGCCCCGGCTTCATGCTGTACCGCGATCCGCGCGGTGAGCTCGATGCGCCCCTCGAATCGGGCGACGTCCTGACCGAGCTCGCGACACCCGACGGCGTTCACCACGTGCTCGCGAAGGTCTCCGAGCGCGATGCCGTGCACGCGATCGTCGAAGGCATCGCGCGATCGAGTCTGCTCATTGCCGACGGTCATCACCGGTACGAGACCGCGCTTCGTTACGCGGACGAGATCTCGAGCGCGAACCCTCGAGCGTCCGCGCGCGCCGAGCACCGCTTCTTCATGGTGTTTCTCGCGAACGGCGACGACAAGAACCTCCTCGTCTTCCCGACGCACCGTCACGTGCACGCGCTCCCGAGCTTTTCGTTCGACGACATGCTCCGTCACGCCGAGGCGACGTTCGCCGTACATCGCCTGCCCGATGGCGCCGACGCGGACGCGGTTCGCGCGGCCGTCGCGACCGCCGGCAAGACGCACTCGTCGATCGCGGCGTGCGCGCGCGACGGTCGCGTCGCGATCCTTTCGCTTCGCGCCGACGTCGACCTCGCGAAGCATCCCGCGCTCGGCCAGCGCCCCGAGGTCCTCCGGAAGACCGACGTCGCTGTCCTTCACTCCGGCATCCTCGAGCACATCCTTGGCATCACACCCGAGGCGCAGGCGGCGAAGACGAACCTCTGGTACCCGCAGGACACGCGCGCCGCGCTCGAAAAGCTGCGTCGATCGGCCGACGAACGCGAGGGGGGCCAAGTCCTCTTCGTGATGAACGCGACGCCCGTCGCGCAAGTGCGGAGCGTCGCCGAAGCGGGTGAGGTGATGCCGCAGAAGAGCACCTTCTTCTACCCGAAGGTGCTCACGGGCCTCACCGTTCACACGCTCGAGCCGGACCGTGAGGTCCCCGCTGTTTGACGCGAAACGACGAATGTCGACTCGCGCACGTCGCGCCCGTTGAAGCGTCTGGCGCTTGGCAAGCTGCGTGCTTAGGATGCGAAATATCAACCCGACTCGGCCCGTAACGCGAGGTAACGAACATGTCTGAGAAGAAGGCGCCGCCCCCGCCCCAGAGTACGTCTCGCTCGACCGACGACGCGCCTGGTGATGGCATTCAATTCGGCGACGAGCTCCCCGTCCTGCCGATCCGCAACGCCGTGCTGTTTCCGGGCGCCGTCGCTCCGTTCGACGTGGGTCGCGAGAAGTCCGTTGCGCTCGTCGAGGACGTCGACAACCTGACGGCGCCCGTCATCGCGATCTTCGCGCAGCGCGATCCGTCGACCGACGATCCCGGCAAAGACGATCTGCACAACGTCGGGTGCGCGGCGCGCGTCCTGAAGGCGCTGAAGCACAGCTCGGGCAACTACTCGCTCATCTTGCAAGGCCTCACGCGCATCAAGCTCGATACGGTCACGCAGACCGGTCCGTACCTGAAGGCGAAGATCTCGCGTCTCGAGGAGCCCGCGGTCGAAGACGACGAGGCCGAGGCGCTGTCGATGAGCCTGCGCGACATCGCGAAGCAGGTCATCCAACTGATGCCCGAGCTCCCGCGCGAAGCGGGCTCGCTCATCGATTCGATTCAGGCGCCGGGCCCGCTCGCGGATCTCGTCGCGGCAAACTTGGACGCGCCGGTCGAAGAGAAAGCGGCGCTCCTCGAGACGGTCGACGTGAAGGAGCGCATCCGCAAGGTGCTGCGTCTTCTCACGCGCCAGCTCGAGATCCTCAAGATGCGCGAGCGGATCAACTCGCAGATCAAAGAGGAGATGGGAAAAAACCAGCGCGAGTACGTCCTTCGCCAGCAGCTCAAGGCGATCAAGGAGGAGCTCGGCGAGGACGACGGCGATCAGGGCGATCTCGACGGGCTCGAGGATCGCATCGCGAAGGCGACCCTGCCGACGGAAGCCGAGACGGTCGCGAAAAAGCAGATCAAGCGCCTGCGCAACATGCAGGTCGGCTCGGCCGAGTACACGGTCGTGCGCACGTACCTCGACTGGATTTTGGATCTGCCGTGGCATGTGCAGACGCCGGACAACCTCGAGATCGCCGCCGTGCGAAAGGTCCTCGACGAGGATCACTACGGCCTCGAGAAGGTCAAAAAGCGCATCCTCGAGTACCTCGCGGTTCGCAAGCTCAAGAAAGACAAGAAGGGGCCGATCCTTTGCCTCATCGGGCCCCCCGGCGTCGGTAAGACGTCGCTCGGCAAGAGCATCGCGCGCGCTCTAGGTCGCAAGTTCCACCGCGTGTCGCTCGGCGGCGTTCACGACGAAGCCGCGATCCGCGGTCACCGACGTACGTACGTCGGCGCGCTCCCCGGTCAGATCATTCAGGGGATGAAGAAGGCCGCGACGATCAACCCCGTCTTCATGATGGACGAGGTCGACAAGATCGGTCACGACTTCCGCGGCGATCCCGCGGCGGCGCTCCTCGAGGTCCTCGATCCCGAGCAGAACAACACGTTCGCGGATCACTACCTCGAGATCCCGTACGACTTGTCGAACGTCATGTTCGTCGCGACGGCGAACATCGCGGATCCGATTCCGCCTCCGCTCCGCGACCGCATGGAGATCCTCGAGATCCCCGGCTACACGCGGCGCGAGAAGCTCGCGATCGCGCGGCAGCACCTCGTGCCGAAGCAAATCGACGAGCACGGGATCACGAAGGAGCAGCTCGAGCTGACCGACGCGTGCGTCGAGATCATCATCGACAGCTACACGCGCGAGGCTGGAGTGCGAACGCTCGAGCGTCAGATCGCGAGCGTCATTCGTGGCGTCGCGGTGAAGATCGCCGAGGGCGATCTGACGCCGCGGAAGATTGAGACCGAAGAGCAAGTCCGCGAGTTTCTCGGCGCGCAGCGGTACACGAGCGACGTGGCCGAGCGCACCGAAGAGACGGGCGTCGCGACGGGGCTCGCGTGGACGAGCGTCGGCGGAGAGATCCTCTTCATCGAGGCGACGAAGATGTTCGGCTCGGGCAAGTTGCAGCTCACCGGACAGCTCGGCGACGTCATGAAGGAGAGCGCGCAGGCGGCGCTGTCGTTCGTGCGAACCAACGCGGAGAAGTACGGCATCGCGAAGGACTTCCTCGAGAAGACCGACATCCACGTTCACATCCCGGCCGGCGGTATGCCGAAGGACGGGCCGAGCGCGGGCGTCACGATGTTCACGGCGCTCGTCTCGATGCTCACGGGCATCCGCGTGCGTCACGACGTCGCGATGACGGGCGAGATCACGCTCCGCGGGCGCGTCCTGCCGATCGGCGGTCTCAAAGAGAAGGTGCTCGCGGCGCACCGCGCAGGGATCAAGCGCGTGCTCGTCCCGGAGCGAAACAAGGCGGACCTCGACGAAGTGCCGGCCGAGGTGAAAAACGATCTCGAGTTCTTCTTCGTGAGCAAGATGGACCAGGTATTGGAAGCAGCGCTCGAGTCGATGCCGGGGCCCGCTGTCCCGGCAGGCGGCGAAGACAAGAGCGCGGCGCCCGCCACGCCAAACTGACCGCCGGCCCTCCGCCGGCGGTCATCCTGAGCGAAGCGAAGGATCCCCAGCGGTCTCGAGCCAAGCCCCGTCTGTGCTAAAAACCGCCGCATGAAGAGCGTGCGCCTGGGCCTCCTCGGTTGCGGCACTGTCGGAGGCGGCGTCATCCGCCTCCTCCGCGACAACGCGAGCTACCTCGCAGCGAGCGTCGGCGCTCCGCTCGAGGTCGCACGCGTGCTCGTTCGCGACCTGGACAAGGATCGCGTCGGCGAGCTCGATCGCGCGCTCCTGACGACGAATCCCGACGACGTGCTCGGCGACGAGTCGATCGACGTGATGGTCGAGGTGATGGGCGGCGTCGATCCCGCGAAGGGGTACGTCGAGCGCGCGATCGATCAGAAACGCAGCGTCGTCACGGCGAACAAGATGCTCCTCGCGCTGCACGGTCCCGCGCTCGTCGATCGCGCGATCGCCGCGGGCGTCGATCTCGCGTTCGAAGGATCCGTCGGCGGCGGCATCCCGGTCATTCGTGTCCTTCGCGAAGCGCTCGCGAGCGACTGGGTCGAGTCGATGCAAGGGATCGTGAACGGAACCTGCAACTACATGCTGACGCGCATGAAGCAGGACGGGCTCACGTTCGACGCGGCGCTCGGCGAGGCGCAAACGAAAGGGTATGCGGAGGCCGATCCGGGGCTCGACGTGGACGGGCACGACGCCGCGCACAAGCTCGTCGTCCTGGCGATGCTCGCGTTCGGAGCGCGCGTCGAGAGCGAGCGCGTCTTCACCGAAGGGATCCGCGCGATCGAGCCAATCGATCATCGCTTCGCCGAGCGCTTCGGCTTCGTCATCAAGCACCTCGCGATCGGGCGCGATCGCGGCGACTCGGTCGAGCTACGCGTGCACCCGGCGCTCGTTCGGCACGACACGATCCTCGCCAACGTCGGCGGCGTGCTCAACGCCATCGCGTTGCAAGGGCGTGCGCTCGGCCCGTGTCTCCTCTCGGGACGCGGCGCGGGCGATCTGCCGACCGCGGTCAGCGTCGTCGCCGACGTTCTCGACGTCGCGCGCGCGCGACGGCACGGCACGTCGGGGCTCGCGACGCGCGGCATCCAGCTCGTCACGCGCCCGCTCATGCCGCTCGACGACGTCCGTACGCGTTACTACCTTCGCTTCCAGGTCTTCGACCGACCGGGCGTCCTCGCGCGTCTCGCGGGCGCCCTCGGCGACGCGCACGTATCGATCGAGCAGATGGTGCAGGAAGGGGGCGGAGATCGCAGCGGCGCGCCGGTACAGGTCGTGCTGCTGACGCACGAGGCGCTCGAGCGCGACGTCGCCGCGGCCATCGCGAAGCTCGCAGGCTCGGAGATCGTGGCTCAGCCCACGCGCCTCCTTCGCATTCAAGACGGCGCGTGACCTGCTCGAGGGGTACGCTTCGAGCATGAAGCGACGAATGTTGATTTGGGGGATCGTCGCAGCAGCTGCGAGCGGCTGCGGCGCGGGCAATTCGTCGGGCAGCGGCCCGCGCAGCGGCGACGACATTCGAAACACGCACGTCGATGCGCCGCGCGATTCACAGAGTCAGAGCGGCGGCGCCGACATGCCGGGCAAGGGGCGCGGAAGCGAGCCTCATCGCGGGAAAAACTGAGGCGGTCAGAGATCGATCTGTTCGACGTGCGGCACGTCACCGCCCAAAAATCGCGCGGCGGTCTCCGCGAACGAGCGCGGAAGATCGGTCGCCAAGAGCTCGACGGTGCCCGCGGTCGCGGAAGGCGCGCGAGCGATCCCGCGTGACCGCAAGAACTCGGTGACGTCGAGCGCCGCGGCGTGCGCGCTGTCGACGACCGCGGTGTCGGGTCCGATGAGCTCTCGCGCCTGCTCCTCGATCAGCGATCGCAGAAGCGGATAGTGCGTGCAGCCGAGCACGACGACGTCGACCTTCGCGCGCGCGAGCGGCTCGAGGTAGCGACGCACGGCGAGACGCGGGACCTCACCCTCCGTCCACCCCTCCTCGGCGAGCGGCACGAGGAGCGGCGCAGCCTGGCCGATCACTTCTGCGCGCGTCGAGTATTGCGCGACGGCACGTGGATACGCACCGGAGGCGATCGTCCCCGCCGTCGCGAGCACGCCGATGCGCCCGGTCCGCGTCGCTGCGACCGCCGCGCGCGCGCCCGGATCGATGACGCCAAGCACCGGCAAATCGAGCTCGATGCGGAGCCGCTCCGGCGCGACGGCGCTCACGGTGTTGCACGCGATGACGATGGCCTTCACGCCGCGCCCGACGAGGTGCTGCGCGCAGCCGAGCGCATAGCGAATGACCGTCGCGGGCCCCTTGGTGCCGTACGGGACGCGCGCCGTGTCGCCGAGGTAGACGATGTTCTCGTCGGGGAGCGCTTCGCGGAGCGCACGGACGACGGTGAGGCCGCCGAGGCCCGAGTCGAAGACGCCGAGCGGGCGATCGCGAGACGAGCCGGACGACGCGGACGTCACGCCGTGGCCTTGTGCGCCGCGCTGTCGCCGAGCACGACCAGCTCGAGCACGGCCATGCGTACGGCCACGCCCGCTTCGACCTGTTCGAGGATCACGCTGCGCTCTCCGTCCGCGAGCGCGGGATCGAGCTCGACGCCGCGGTTGATCGGGCCCGGGTGCATCACGATCGCGTCGCGCTTCGCCCCCGCCAAGACGCGCGCGTTCAGGCCGAAGGTGCGGCTGTACTCCCGCGTCGACGCCATCATCGCGCCAGCGAGCCGCTCCGTTTGGATTCGCAGCATCATCACGACGTCGGCGCCGTCGACTGCCTCGTCGATCCGCCTCGCCAACCGCACGCTGGCGCCGAGCGTCTCTGCCGCGATCGGCATCATCGTTCGCGGCGCGCAGAGCCGCACCTCGGCGCCCATCTTACCGAGGAGCAGCGCGTTGGAGCGCGCGACGCGCGAGTGCAGGATGTCACCGCAGATCGCCACGACGAGACCGTCGAGCTTGCCCTTGTGCCGACGGATCGTGAACGCGTCGAGGAGCGCCTGCGTCGGATGCTCGTGCGCGCCATCGCCCGCGTTGACGACGGACACGGCGGTACGCGACGAGAGAAAGTGCGCCGCGCCCGACGCCGTGTGGCGCAGCACGATCGCGTCGATGCGCATCGCCTCGAGGTTCTTCAGGGTGTCGAGGAGCGTCTCGCCCTTCGTGACGCTCGACGCCGACGGGCTCACGTTGACCACGTCGGCACCGAGTCGCTTTCCGGCGATCTCGAAGCTCGTTCGCGTCCGCGTCGACGACTCGTAGAAGAGGTTCACGATCGTCTTGCCGCGAAGCGACGACCCTTTTCTGACGGGCTCGCGCGAGAGCTTCCACGTCTGCTCGGATCGGTCGAGGACGCGCGTGACGTCGGCAGCCGTCAGCGCTTCGATGCCGAGGAGGTGGCGATGCGTCCACATCTTGGGCCTCTTTATCGCCGGCTCGCCGCCGTCAGTAAACAGGCATCCTTCTCAATTTAGGTATCGCTTGTCCTTCGGCGGCTTGCGCTTCCGAAGCACGTCCTCGAGGCCGCCTTGGACGAGGCGCAGCGGCGGCCCCCCGGGCGAGCGCGGGCGCCGAGGAGCGTTCTTCGTCGCGGACGCGAGCAGCTCGTCGGCGATGAGCGACGCGGAGCGCCTCCGCAGCAACCCCAGTCGCAGTTGCAACCACGCGCGCCGCGCGAACGACGGCGAGCCGGCGAACGCGAGCCCGACGAGCACGCCGCCGAAGAGCGCCGCGATCCCTTCGCTCGGCGCCGACCCGCGCACGAGCATGTAGACGCACGCACCGATCGTGAACCAGAGAAGGTACTTTCCCTTAACTGGGATGACGAAGTAGAGGCGCACGCGCGCCTCGGGATTCTCGCGGGCCCACGCCACGGCGATGGCCGTGAGCGCGGC
Source organism: Deltaproteobacteria bacterium (assembly GCA_043785585.1). Lineage (GTDB taxonomy): Bacteria > Myxococcota_A > Polyangia > Polyangiales > Polyangiaceae > JBBQXV01. The sequence continues at coordinate 12,403 of JAYVXB010000728.1, forward strand.
GTCCGGCCCGAACATCTCGTTCGGGCTGAGCAACGGTCCGCCAGCACCGGCGAGCCCTGCGAGCGCGCCGACGGCGATGCCGATGAGGTTGCCCACGACGACGGCGATCGCCAAGAACGTCACGAGGCGCCGGCCGCCCCAACGCCGTTCGAGATCGGCGCCGAGAAAATAGAGGCCGAGGAGCTGAAAAAGGAGCGAGAGCAGATCGCCCGGCGGCGTGAGGACGCCTGACGTGAGCAGCCGCCACACTTGACCGTGCAGCACGTCGGTGACGCGGCAGCTCATCCAGTGAAGGACGATCGTGCCGGCGGAGGTGCGCCCGTCGAGCAGCGCCATCCCGATCGCGATCGCGAGGATCGTGAGGATGACCGCCCAGAGGGCGCGGCCGGGGCGCGGCAAACCGTACGACACCTGGCCGTTCATCGCTGCTTAACCATAGTGTCGCGCGATCGTCGCCGCAAGGCGCGGACCCGATCGCGTCAGGCGAACGACGAGTCGTGGACTAGTGGAACGCGGGGCAGGTCGGCGTCGTCGTCTGGCCGGCCACGGTGGTCGCCGTGCAACCCATCGCTACCGCGACGGTCGAGACGCCGTTCGTGAGCGTGACGTCGAGGTGGTACGTCACGTTCGCTTTCGCGGGATCGATGACGAGGGGCGCTGGGCACGTGACCGCGCCGGTCTGCATCGGGGGCTGATCGAAGAATGCGCGCAACGTCGTGAAGTCGGTACCGCAGACGAACGTGCCGCCGTCCGCGCGGGGGAACGACGCGGTTGCGAGCTCGATGCGAGTGGCGGGGCCCGCGTCGGGGCCCGCGTCGCCGCCTGCGTCGCCGCCTGCGTCGGCCGGAGCGTTGATCCGAAGCGCGTCGCACACCGCGAGCACGGCGATGTTCGCCTGCTGCGTCGCGTGGCAGGTCGTCGTCCACGTCGGCGCGAGCCCGCCGATGTTGATCGGGTTGGTGATGACGCCTTGCGCCGCGGTGACGATGGCGTTGAGCGCGGCGGTCTGCGCGGCGTACGCATCCTTGTTGACGGCGAGAATGCGCACCGTGAACGATGGATTGCCCGTGTCGGGAAGCGGGATGTTCGAGAACACGCCGTCCGCGAAGCAGTCGAATGCATTCGCGTAGACGAACGCGCCGGGCGTGTCGTCGCTCGCGACCGCGGCGACGTACTTGAACACTTGGCCTGCGCGGGTGCCGCAGCCAAAGCCGCTGACGAGCGCGTCGGAGCGGATCAGAATTCCGGTGACCGGCGTGATGCCCGTCGCGGCAGCCGTCGTTCCGCAAGCGATGACAGCGACGGAAGACAGCGGCGCGGCGGCGAGGACCAAGCACAAGGTGATGCGAGCGGCGACGCGAAGCACGGCGAAGGATTAGCACTAAAATCCGCAGAGGTGAGCGATCTCCGCCGAGCAGTCGGCGAACGCCGTTCCGCTGCCGAGCGTCGTGACGCCGCACGACCCTTGCCAGCAGAGTCGTTGTCCCGCGTATCCGGTCACGTCGAAGGTGTACGACGCATTCGCGGCGAGGTTGGTGAACGTGATCGGCATCTCGCAGCCCGCGGTCCCGGAGTCGCCTGTCTCGCGGTTGACGACGGTCCAGCTCGTCATGCCGTTCGAGCAGTACTCACCGAGGTTACGCACGGGGTCGAATTGGACGTCGGGTGGTCCGTAGTACGGCGGGGAATGGTCGTGCTCGACGAAGCATCCGGCGCCCATCGCGGCCACCGTCCCCGCGAGAACAACCTTGGTCATCCAACCTACATGCGTCCGCCACGTCATGATGTCCCTCTCACTTCTCACTACGCGGGCAAAACGCCGCGTTCTCGGGCGATTCCAAGAGAGAAAACTAACCATGACCGACCTACTGCACAGCGTCTGCCAGGAGGCTACTCTTGGATCGTGACGACGAAGCACATGAGCGCGGCGATCGCTGCAACGGCCGCAGCGATCCTCATTGCGGCGGCGCCGGCGATCGCGGAGTCGCCGACGACCGCGACGCTGCCGCACGCGACGACCGCATCTGCGCGCGGACAGATCGTCGTCGACGGCGCGACGCGCGCGCCGTTTCGGATCGCGCTCACGAAGATCCTCGGCGCGAAAGAAATCTCGGAGGCGGTGCTCGAGGTCGAGACGAAAGATCTCGCGCAGTCGACGCTCTTTCATCTGCTCGAACCGAAAGAGATTCACGTCAACGTCGACGCCGAAGGGATCGGCATCGATCCGAAGGCATGGCGCGCCGACGGTGCAGAGGCGATCGTCAAAGGGCAATCATCGGTTGGCGGCAGCCTCATCCACCTCGAGATGCGGCTCTACCTCGTCGCGCGCGGCGCGGAGCCCGTGCTCAAGGCCGAGTACGATTTTCAACCCGGCGGCCTGCGCGCGATTCTCCATCGGTGGGACAACGAGGTGGTGAAGGCGTTCACGCAAACTGCGGGGACGTTCGGGACGCGCCTCTTCTATGGCAGGTCGACCGGAAAAGGCGACCGGGGGATCTGGGAGATCGGCAGCGATGGCGAGGGCGCGCAGCGGCTGACGGCGCCGAGCGTCGTCGCGACCGCACCGGCGTTCGGACAAGGCGCGGCGCATTACGTCGGCGCAGGTCAGGACGGCTCGTACGCTCTCTTTCGCGTCGGCCAGCCTGCGGCCGTGCTCCGCCAGGCGGGCCAGGTCTTTGGCGTTGCGTTCGGCGCGGGAAAGATGGCGCTCGTCATCGCGCGCGACGGTCAGAGCGACATCTACGTCGGCAACCCCGACGGCTCGGGGCTCGCGAAGGTGACTTCGGGCGGCCTCAACACGCATCCGTCGTTCGGTCCGGGCGGCCAGCTCGCGTACGCCTCGAACCGTGGTGGCAACCCGCAGATCTTCGTCGACGGTCATCGCGTGAGCGCGCGTGGCACGTACAACATGGCGCCGAGCTGGTGCGCGAACCCCGCCGGCGCGCGCGTCGTCTTCATGGGGCGCGACGGCGCGACGTGGGACATCTTCAGCACCGACACGGTCGGCGGCATCGATGCGATGCAACGCCTCACGCAAGACCAAGGATCGAACACGTACCCCGCGTGCTCACCCGACGGGCGCCTCGTCGCGTTCTTCTCGACGCGCGAAGGCGGAGGTCTCTACACGAGCGATCTCCACGGACAGCACCAGCGCCGCATCGCGAACGTCACCGGCGACGGCCTTCGCTGGGAAGGAAACTGACCTCGCGCGAAGGCGCTAGGTCATCCTGAGCAAAGCGAAGGATCCCCAGCGGTCATCCCGAGCAACGCGAAGCATCCCCAGCCGCGAGGCGAGCGCGCTCAGTGCTTGCGGCCGATGAGGCGCTCGACCGTCCGCGTCGTCATCTCGCCGCGGACGACCTCGTCGTCGTTCATCAGCGCCTTGTGCAGCTCGATGTTCGTGCGGATGCCGCCGACGATGAACTCGTCGAGCGCGCGTCGCATCCGGACGATCGCCTCGCCGCGCGTCGGTGCGTGCACGATGAGCTTCGCGAGGAGCGAGTCGTAGTCGCTCGGCACGCGCCACCCGCCGTAGACGCCCGAGTCGACGCGCACGCCCGCGCCGCCCGGCGGAAAATATTCGGTGATGAGACCCGGCCACGGCGCGAACGTCTTTGGATCCTCGGCGTTCACGCGGCACTCGATCGCGTGTCCGCGAAAGCTCCACGGACGCGTGTCGGCGAGCTCGATCTTCTCTCCGGCGGCCGCGCGGATCTGCAGCGCGACGAGATCGAGCCCCGTGACCATCTCGGTGACGGGATGCTCCACCTGCACGCGCGTGTTCATCTCGAGGAAGAAGAGGTTCTTCTCTTCGTCCATCAAGAACTCCATCGTGCCGAGCGACGTGTACCCGGTCTCTTTGATCGCGCGCCGGATCGTCTCGCCGATCTGCTGGCGTAGCTCGGTCGTCATCGCCGGGCTGGGCGCTTCTTCGACGAGCTTTTGGTGACGGCGTTGAAGAGAGCACTCGCGCTCGCCGAACGTCCAGATGCCGCCGTGATGATCCGCGAACACTTGAAACTCGATGTGGCGCGGGCGCTCGACGAATTTTTCGCAGTAGACGTCGGGGTTCTTGAAGCCGGTCTCGGCCTCGCGCGTCGCGCTGCCGAACGCATCGACCATCTCGCTGTCGGCGCGGACGATTCGCATGCCGCGTCCGCCGCCGCCGCCCGACGCTTTGAGGATCACCGGGTAGCCGATGCGGTTCGCCTCGGCGATCGCGTGGTCGGCGCTCGTGAGCACTTCGCTCCCTGGCAGAAGCGGCAGACCGAAGCGCATCGCGTTGTGGCGCGCGGTGACTTTGTCACCCCACGCGCGCATCGCCTCGGGCGTCGGTCCGATGAACGAGAGCCCGCACTTCGCACACAGGCGCGCGAACTCGGCGTTCTCGGAGAGGAAGCCGTACCCGGGATGGATCGCATCCGCAGCTGTGATTTCAGCCGCGCTGATGATGGCTGGAATATGCAAGTAACTCTTCGCCGCGGGGCCAGGCCCGATGCACACGGCTTCGTCGGCGAATCGAACATGCAGCGCGCGCGCGTCGACCTCCGAGTGCACCGCCACGGTCTTCACGCCGAGCTCGCGGCACGCGCGCAGGATGCGGAGCGCGATCTCGCCGCGGTTCGCGATGAGAATCTTGCGGAACACGTCTACGCCTTCTTGATGCGAAAGAGCTTCTGCCCGAACTCGACGGCCTTGCCGTTCTGCGCGAAGCACTCGACGACGGTGCCGGAGCACTCGGCCTCGATCTCGTTCATGAGCTTCATCGCTTCGATGATGCAGAGCGTTTGGCCAGGCTTCACGACGGAGCCGATCTCGGCGAACGTCGGCGAGTCGGGGCTGGGCGAGCGGTAGAAGGTGCCGACGAACGGGCTCGTCACGTCGACGATGTCGTCGGGCTCGACCGCGGCCGCCGACGGGGCAGGGGACTGGAGCGTCGTGGGAGCCATCGACCCCTGAGGCCCGAACGTGACCGTCTGCATGCGGGCGCCGCGCACGATCTTGAGGCGAGCCTTTTCGTCCTCGTGCTCGAACTCGGCGATGTCCTTCGTCGTCAGAAGGTCGAGAAGCACGCGTAGCTTGTCGAGATCCAGATCCATGTTGGGCGCGCACGGTACTCCCGAGGGCACGCGCATTGGAAGCCTCTTTACCCGGCTCGCCCTAGGAAAGCGCGTTCGGTTCTCTTGCGGACGTTCGCGTTACTTCGCGCGCGGCGTCTGGTGCGCGTGAGCGTGCGCGTGCGCGGCAAGGTGCGCGGCCAGGCCTTCGAGCGCGAGGACGTAGCTCGTCCCGCCGAACCCGGACACACGACCGATGCACGCGGCGGCGATGCGCGACTTCTGGCGGAAGCGTTCGCGCGTGTCGAGGTTCGACAGGTGGACTTCGACGGCGGGGAGGGCGACGGCCTTGATGGCATCGTGGATCGCGATCGACGTGTGCGTGTAAGCGCCGGGGTTGAGGAGCAACCCATCGAAGCCGTCGTCGCGACAATCGCCGATCCAATCGACGATCGTCCCTTCGTGGTTGGTCTGCTTCGCTTCGACGCTCGCGCCGAGCTGCTGCGCACGCGCCGTGAGCGCGTGGTGAATGTCGGCGAGCGTTTGCGTGCCGTAGATCTCGGGCTCGCGCATCCCGAGCAGCTGCAAGTTCGGTCCCGAGATGCAGAGAATGCGCGGCGACGAGCTCACGCCGCGATCCTTCAGCCGAGCTCGGCGATCAACTTCGGCGCGGTGGTGCGGAGCATGTAGCGCCCCTTGCCGAAGTTGCCGTCCGGGCGCATCGCGAGCGCGAGAAAATACGTGTCGCCGAGCGTCCGGATGATGGTGATCATCTTGTCGGTGCCGATCGCGACCTCGCTCGCAGCGCCCGCTTCGAGCGACTCGGCGGCGCGCTTGACCGATCCGAGAATGACGCCGAACTCGATCCCGACGATGTTGATGTCGAACGGCGCGTCGTCGCGCGAATAACTGTCGAGAGCGATCCCTTCGCGGTCCATGACGATGCCGGCGATGCCGCCTTCGGTCTTCTCCACGAGCTCGCGCAGCGCGTCTTTGAACATCTCGTGAAGGTAGGGCTCCGAGCCGTATGCGGTCAACATTCGTCGCGCGGACGCCGTTCCCCCTTGACGCCGGCTTGCAGCCGCGCTCGCGGCTCCCGCCCTTGACCGTGCCCGCGCGGGGGGTCTAACGTCCCGCCCTCATGCGTGCACGAGCAGGGGATCCGCCCCGCACGATGGCTCAAAAGATCCTCGCCGGACGCTGCTCCGATCCCACCCTTTCGGGGGAGTTCGTCCAGGCGAAGGTCGATCAAATCGTGCTCGCGCGCGCGCCCGTCCGCGCGTTCGCCGAGGCGCTGCACGCAGGGCTCAAGAAGACGAACGTCGAGGTGGCGATCGCGTACGACGGGCGCTGCGTCACCGACGCGCGCGGGGCCGACCCCGAGCGCGCCACGCCAGCCGAGCTCCTGTCGCACGGCGTGCTCGTCGCGCGTCCGGGGGTCGGGTACCCGGCCCCGGTTCACCTCGAACGATTCGCAAGCCCGGCGCGCCTCTGCATCACGGACGAGCCGCGACTCGCCGGCGTCGGCGGCGTCGGGATGCTCAGCATCGTCGTGTCGCCCGCGCAGCTCGGTCAGGCGCTGGTCGACGGTACGATCACCCTTCGCCCGCCGCGCAGCGTTCAGGTGCTCTTGAGCGGCCGCACGCGCCCGTTCGTGTGCGCGCGCGACGTCGCGCTCGAGTTGCTTCGTCGCGGTCTCTGCGACGTCGTGCGTCGCGTCGAGGAGCTGCGGCGCGCGCCGGTCGTCGTCGAGTTCGCCGGTCCGAGCGTGCGGCTGATGTCGGTGCCCGAGCGTGCGGTCCTCGCGTCGCTCGCGCCGCTCTTCGGCGCCGCGGGCGCGCTCTTCGTCAGCGACGAACGCACCGAGGTGTACCTCCGCGATCAACGGCGCTCCAAGGCGCATCGCGCGCTCGTGCCGGACGCCGGCGCGCCGTGCGACGACGTCCTCAACGTCGATCTCGGAGCCGTCGATCCGCTCCTTCTCGACGAGACGGGCCAAGTGCGCGCCGTCCGCGAGCTCAGCGGAAAGCGCGTCTCGCAGGTCCTCCTCGGCGGTGACAGCGGCGTGACGCTGCGCGATCTGTTCGCCGCCGCCGCGCTCCTCAAGTCGAAACGCGTACCGAGCCACCTCGATCTTCTGCTGGCGATTCCGTCGCGGCAGGCGCTCGAGGTGCTCGCGTCGTCGGGCGCGCTCACGGATCTCATCGCGACCGGCGCGCGCCTGATCGAACCGGACGCGCGCGTGATGGAGGGGGCGATGTACCCGGCGCCCGTATCGTCGGCTGGCGGCGGCGTGGGCATCCGCACATGCGATCCCGAGCCGCGACCGGCGTCCGAGCCGCGTGCGATCGTCGCGTCGGCCGAGACGCTCGCGTGCGCCGTCGCGACGGGCGAAATCGGCGATCCGCGCTCGTTCAAACGACCGGTGCGTGTCACGGTGCCGCGCACGCTTCCGACCGACGACGTTCTCGTCGCGCGCGAGCGTCGCGCGTCCGATCCTTCGAAGGTGGCGGCTGCCCAAGGCGCTCTGCGCACGATGGCGAAGGCGGACGCGGCGCCCGCGTGGAAGAGCGCGATCACGCTCGAGCTCGTCGACGCGGCGTCCTTCGCGGCCGCGCCGTCGAACGGGAAGGGAGCTTCGCTCGTGGGCCCGCTCCAAGCGGCCCCCCCGCGAAATCTCGCGGTGGTGTGCGCGTCGCTCGACGAGGTCAGGCAGCTCGCGGCACGGGTGGCCGAGGTCGCTCCGACCGTGCGAGCCGTCCTCGCCGCGTACATTCCGAGCGGCACCGTCGCTCTGCTGAGCGCCGCGGGCATCGCGGCGATCCGCGCCGACGCCGCGGCGCTCAAGGCGCTCAAAGGGCAGCGTTCGCTCGCTCTCCCCGCGCCTTCGCAGTGGAGCGACACGCAGCCGACGACGGTCGGAGGCGCTGGCGCGAAGATCGCGCTCACGTGGCTCGCGCTCGGCACCGAGCGGGTCTGGGTCGCGCGGGGCACCGAGCCGCGCGAAGGCCAAACCCGCCAAAGCGCCGCGGCTCGTCGCACCTGAGACCGCGCTCGACCCACTCGAAACTAATCCCCGTGACGTAGAAGCCTCGCATCTGGCATGCTCGTCTCGCGTGTCCAAAGGACGACTGACTCGCCAAGAGCTCGGGTGGCTGCTTACCCAGCAAGCTTCCGGTGCGGCCGAGCGCCTGCGCAAGGGCGTCGAGACGCTCAAGACGAACGTCCCGCCTCCGCCCGACTCCTCCGCTCCGGACCCGGGCATCGGCGTCGACACGACGCTCGCGGCGCTCGACGACGCGATGCGCATGCTGTCGAACCTGCACAAGACGCCCGTCAACGTGCGCGGGCGCCGCGGTCGCATCGATCTCGCGTCGCTTCTCTGGGAGGTCGCACCCGAGGCGCGTGTTTCGATGGAGCCTGGCAGCGGGACCGAGGTCTTCGGCGACGAGGCCGAGCTGCGTCGCATGCTGCACGTCCTCGTGGGCCACGGCTCCGGCTCGGGCTCGGCGGTCAACATTCGGCGCGACAAGGACTTCGTTCGCATCGGCGTCGTGCTCGGACCGGACAGCTCGGCGACCGCGGACACCGAGCGCGCGTGGCTCAGTCGCATGGCGATCCGCTACGGCGGGCAGTACGAGCTCGAATCGGGCGCCGAGCTCCTCTCGCTTCCGGCGGACGGCGTCGACGAGCGCGACGAGCGTGAAGCCCTGCGCAAAGAGCTCGACGAAGCGCGCAAGCAAGGCGAGGCGTACGCGCGCGAGCTCGCGCAAGTGTTCGCGCACGGCGAAGAGCCCGTGTCGCAGTCGAGCTACCCGCCGCCGCTCGCGACGCCCGCGGCCGAGCGCCTGACGACGCTCGTGCGCATGGCCGGCGGCGTCGCGGCTGCGCTGCGCGGAATGCTCTCGCCGGTCGGCCGCGATCTCGCCGAGCTTCGTGGCTCGCAAGCCAGTCACCGCAGCTCGCCCGATTTGCTCGACCCGCGCACGACCGAGCTCGACGATCGCATCGAGACGATCCGACGCCGCCTGCTGCTCGTCCAGGATTTCGTGGCCGAGCTCTCGAGCGCGGGCGAGCTCGACGTCGAAGAGCCGATGGCCGAGCACGATCTGATCGAGATGACGCGCGCGGCGGCGCGAGCCATCGACGCGCGGATTCAGCGCGCGGGGATCGAAGTGCGCATCGTCGTGGCGCCGGAGGGGGCGCAGCGCGCGCCGGTGCGGATCGCAGGGCGGAGCGTGTCGGCGATGCTGCGCGAGCTGCTCGCGCACGCCATCTCCGCGACGCCGCGCGGCGGAGTCGTGACGGTGACGGTCGGTCCGAACGGCGCGGGCGAAGGCGAGTCGCTGGGCTCGCGCGTCATCGTCGACGATGCAGGGACGTCACTGCCCGCGTCGGCTCGTCGCGCGCTGCTCGCGCTCGACGTCGAGCCGGGGACGTACGGTCGCCCGAGTGCCATGCCGCTCTACATCGCGTCCGAGATCGTCGCTTACCAGGGAGGCGTCCTCGACATCGCCGACAACCCGAGCGGCGCCGGCGCAACACCCACAGGCAACGGTGTGCGCGTGATCGCGACCTTTCCACGCTGAAGAAGGTGTGCAAGAGTTCCGATCGTCGTGCGCATCCTCGTCATCGAAGACTCGGACTCCATTCGTCACATGATCGAGGCGCTCGTCTCGGGACGCGGGCACGAGGTCGTCGCCGTTTCGAACGGCGCGAAGGGGATCGACCAGGCGCTCGCGAGCGTCCCCGACGCGATCCTCCTCGATCTGCACATGCCCGGATCGTTCGACGGCTTCGACGTCTGCGAGCAGCTCCGCGCCAACGAGAAGACGAAGAACGTTCCGATCATCATCATCAGCGCGATGAGCGACGACGACACGAAGCAGAAGGCGATCGAGAAGGGCGCGAATGCGTTCTACGCGAAGCCCTTCAGTCCGACCGCGCTCCTGAAAGAGCTCGAAGGCCTTCGCCGTTCTTAAAGCAGATTGAGGAACCGCTTCGCGCGCTCGGCGCCCGCGTCCATCAACGCCTTCGCTTCGCTCTGCGGGATGCGCAGGACGTCGGCGAGCTTCACGAGAAAATCGACTTCGTCGGTCGACTGATCGCCATCGGCGAACGTCAGGAGCACGGCGTGCTGCAAGAGCACGCGCCGATCGTCACCCGAGAGCTCTTGCAGGTTGATGTCGTCGAGGTTCTTTTTCTCGGCGGCGTACGAGCGCATCTCGCCCTTCTCGGCGTCGCTTGCGTCGTAGGCGTCGAGGAGCGCGTCGAGCATCTCCTTTTCGCGCTCGGCGAAGACTCCGTCGGCCCAGGCGACGGGAACGAGCGCTTTGACGATGGCCATATCCTGATCGTGCATGGACCTCTCCTGCGAGACCTCAAGCATCGGTCAGCCACCCGTGCCCGTCAAGGCGCCTCACTTCGCGCTGATGCGCGCGGTGCGCACGCCCTTGACGTCGCCACCGTCCTTGAAATCGCCTGTCGCGACGTGCAGACGTTTTCGCAACGTCGTCGGCCCCGCGACGAGGACGTCGACCTCCGCATCGCATCGCAGCTGCGAGATCGTCGCTTCGGGGCCGATCCCCGCGAGGAGCCACACCTCGGCCCCCTTCGGGCTCGACACGATGTGCACCGTGCCGGGCGGACCCTTCCCGCCTGCTTCGCTTCCCGGTTCGCCCGCGGGCCACAGATCGATCTGCCCGGGCTTCACCTTCGACTTCTCGAGCTGCACGGGCAGCTCGACGCGCGGCTTGCCGTCGGTGCCGGTGTCCCATGTCGCTCCGGAGAGGACGACGCTTCGCTTCGGCGCGTAGCCCTCGGCGGTCGCAACGAACTCGAGGCGCGCGCCCACCGGCATGTGATCCACGTCGACGGGCGCTTGTCCGACGCGCAGCAACACCTCGGCGTGCGCCGCCACGTCGGTTACGACGAGCGTCGCTTTGCATTGGCTCGCCTGCTGCGCGATGAGCTGCTTCTGTCGGTCGACCTCGGCTTGCGCTTTCTCCGCGTCGATCTTTTCCTGCGTGCGTCCCGAGAAAAAGCCGGGCTTCAACCGCCAGATCGCGAACGCGCCGCCGCCGAGCACGAGCAGAACGACGAGGAGCATCAAGCCGCGACGTGGCTTCGCGAGATCCGCGGACGACGTCCGCACTCGGAGCTGCGATGGCCCGGTCGGAAGCTGTCGATCGTCGCTGTACGAGATTAGCGGCGCGCGCGGTACGGGCGGATCCTTCGCGCGCGGCGATTCGGCGGCGGCGGGCTTGGCCATCGCGGGGCGGGACGACGGAGGCGGTGGTGCGTCGCCGCGATCGGGATAGGACGGCGCCGACGCGCGCGGTGCGGGCGCGCTCTCTTGCGTCATCGCGATCAGCGCGTCGACGTCCCCGTCCGAGGCGGCCCGCCCCCCCACGCGCGGAGGCGGCGCCGTCGCGTCGATCCCGACCATCGCCTTCAGCTCGCGCGAGACTTGTTGATCCGTCTTGCTCGAAACGCCGAACGACGCGATGAGCGAATCGACCGAGTCGCGCGCCTTCGCAAGTGCCGGCGTGAGCTCCACCGTCGGTAAATCGCTCGCGTCGTGAACCGGGGCGCGCCCGGTCGGCGCGGACGAGTCGGGCTCGGACAGCGGTCGCGCCGTGGCGAAGACCTCTTCGGGGATGTTGCCGCGCGCGGTCGTTCGCTCTTCTTCGTGCGGGAACGCCGTCGGCGGTGTCGGCGGTCGGATCGACGCGGGCCGATCGATCCTCTCGGGTTTCGTGACGGCCTCCTGCGGCGCGGGCGTCGGCGCGGGCGCGGGGCGCGGATCCGGTTGCACCGATGAATGCGATGGTGACGATCGACGCGACGGCGGCGGCTGCTCCGGTGGGATCGAGGCGTTGCGCCCGACACCGAGCGTCACGCGCTTCACCTCGCGCGCCAGACGCGCGAGCGCGCGCCGTCCCGCGGCACGATTCACTGGAATCAACGCCGCTTCGAGCTCTTCGACGAGCGCCGGAAGCCCGCTCCCCGCGCGCCGCTTCGACGCCGTTCCGAGCGCGGGAGTCTGCGAGCCGCTCGACTCGAGCAAGCGAGCGAGGATCGACCGCACCGATCCTTCGGCGCTGCCCGTCGCGCCGTCGCGCTTCGGACGAACGAGACCGACGGTCCCTTCTTCGCCGATGAACACGAAGCGTGGATCGATGTCCCCGCCCGCGGCATCGGCCCCCTCGGCGATCTCGAGCGCGAGGTAACCCGCGAGCTCCGGCGCGAGCGGGACGCGTTTCGCGTTGACGACGCCAAAGACCTCTTCGAGCGTCACCGACGTCTCGAGCGCGCTCATGCACGCACCGAGGGCTCGGGCATTCGCACGGGTACGCCGTGATCCGCGAGGAAGCGCTTCACCTCGGCGATCGTGTGAACTCCATCGTGGAAGATCGACGCCGCCAGCACGGCGCTCGCGCGCCCTTCGACCAGCCCGGCGCGCAGATCCTCGAGCGTCCCCACGCCGCCGCTCGCGATCACGGGCACCGTCACCGCGTCGGCCACCTTCCGCGTCAGCTCGAGATCGTACCCCGCCTTCGTTCCGTCGCGATCCATGCTCGTCAGCAAGATCTCGCCGGCGCCGAAGCGCACGACCTCTTCGGCCCAGGCGATCGCATCGAGCCCGGTCGCGGTTCGCCCACCGTTGATGAACACCTCCCAACCGCTGCCGTCCGCGCGTCGCTTCGCGTCGATCGCGACGACGATCGCCTGCGCGCCGTACGCGTCCGAGCTTCGCTGGATCAGCTCGGGCGTCTTCACCGCGCTCGAGTTCATGCTCACTTTGTCGGCGCCGGCCGCGAGGAGCGCGCGCACGTCCTCGATCTCGCGCACTCCGCCACCGACCGTGAGCGGCGTGAACATGACGTCCGCCGTGCGCGCCACGACCTCGACCATCGCGCCGCGCTTCTCGTGCGACGCCGTGATGTCGAGGAACGTGATCTCGTCCGCGCCCGCCTCGTCGTAGCGGCGCGCCTGCTCGACGGGATCGCCTGCGTCGCGGAGCGCCACGAAGTTGACCCCTTTGACGACGCGCCCATCGCGCACGTCGAGACACGGGATCACACGCTTCGCGAGCATCGCCTCGTGTTACCCCGCGGAGCGCGTTCTCGTAAAGCTTCCGGCAGGCAGGCGAGCGAAACTAGAGCTGAGGATGCCCGCCGCGCTCGACGATCACTCGCCGCGCTTGCGAGCGAGAAGCCCAGCTTCGTACACGTCGAGGAGCTTTTCGATCGACGCGAGGCTGTTGTCGATTGCGTCCTGCACGATCGTGTTCATCGTCGCGCTCGAGCCTTTGAGCGCCTCGTAGTAGCGCTGCCGCTCCGTCGAGTGGACGATCGCCGGCGGGTAGCCGCCGCGAAGCAGAAGCAGGTTCATGAAGAGGCGAGCGACCTTGCCGCTGTCGTTGGCGAACGGGAACACGCGCAAGATGTCGTAATGCGCGCGCGACGCGATGCGGACGGTGGTGCGCGCGCGCTTCGTCTCGGGATCGTTCACCCAGTCGACGATCTGCCGCATTTTGTAGGTGATCTTGTCCGGCGGCGCGTACTCGTGGAAGTAGAGGCGATGCTGCGGGATGTCTTTGCGGTACTTGACCGTTTTGACGTCGCCTTCTTCCGGATGGAGGATGACGTAGATCTTCTTCAGGACATCGAGCGTGATCGGCTGGCGTCGCTTGATCGCGAAGTCGCGGATGAAGTTGAGCGCCTCGCGGTGCCGGCGGATCTCTTCGACGACCGGCTGGAGGCTCGAGTCGCCGACGAAGCTCGCGTTCGGATCGATCGCCGTCTTCAGCTCTTGCAGCGTGTAGACGACCCCTTCGAGCGCGCTGTCGTGCGCAATCCACGACAAGTCGAGATCATCCCGGTACTGCGTTTGCAGTGAGGTTTCGGCCTCTTGCAGCCGCGCTTCGAGGTACGCAGTGCGCTCCTCGATCGACTTCGGCTTCGGCGGATCCGGGGGCGGCGCCGGCGGCTTTTTCTTCGCGGGAGTTTTCGGGGGCATATCGCCTGGACTTCGCCTGGAACTTGCCTGGAACTTGGAAGACGGCCTAACTGCCGGATAAGGTTTGCTATTTTAGAAACAGCTCGACCGGGCTCCGGCTAGGCTAGTGAAACGTACGCAAAGTCGTCAAGCGTACTGATTGACGAGGGGGCGTGTTACGTCACCCGTCGCGATGCTGGTGGAGCTCACGGTTTCGAATGTCGTCCTCATCGAGAAGCTCGTCCTGGAGCTTCATCCGGGGTTCAACGTGCTCACGGGCGAGACGGGCGCAGGGAAATCGATGCTCGTCGATGCCCTCTCGCTCGTGCTCGGCGGGCGCGCCAGTCCGGAGATCGTGCGAAACGGTGCGCGCGAGGCCGAGGTCGAGGCGCTCTTCGAGATCGATCCGTCGTCGCGCGTCGTAGCGCGGCTCGAGGCGGCGGGGATCGCGTGCGAAGCCGATGCCGCGACGACGACGGCGCGCGGCCTCCCGCTCATCGTGCGTCGTGTCGTGCAGGCAACGCCACGCGAGGGGACGAAGGCCGACGCGAGGAGCCGCGCGTGGATCAACGGACGATCGTGCACCGCGACGCAGCTCGCGGACATCGCGACGGACCTCTGCGACATCGCCTCGCAGCACGAAAGCGTCAGCCTCACCGACCCCGCGACGCACATCGAGTACCTCGATGCGTTCGGACGGCTCGACGACGCGCGCGTCGCGCTCACCGGGGAGGTCGACGCGCTCATCGCGCTGCACAAGGAGCACGAGGCCGCCATCCTTGCAGAGCGCGGGCGCGCCGAGCGCGAAGATTTTCTGCGCTTTCAGCTCCGCGAGATCGACGATCTCGAGCCGCGCGTGGGCGAAGAGACGGAGCTCGAGCAAGAGCGCGGTCGGTTGCGCCACGCCGAGAAACTGACGGAAGCGACGCAGCGTGCGGCCGAACGTCTGTACGAAGGGGAAGGGGCGATCTGCGACGAGCTCGCGCGCCTCGCCGGCGAGCTCGATCACGCGGCGGCGATCGACGGATCGCTCGCGGCGCTGGCGCGGACGATCGAGTCGGCGCGAGCCGAGCTCTCGGACGCGGCGCGCGCGCTCGGGCGGTACGCCGAGGGGATCGAAGCCAATCCGCAGCGGCTCTCGGAGATCGAGGATCGCGCGTTCCGCCTGCAGAAGCTCTTGCGAAAGCACGGGCCGACGACGACCGAGCTCCTCGCGCAGCGCGCGGCGATCGCGGCCGAGCTCGACGCGCTCGCGAAGGCGACCGATCGGATCGCGCAATGCGAGGCCGCGCGAACGAAGAAGCTCGCGAGCGTCGGCACGGCAGCGCGTGCGTTGTCGAAGCGGCGGCGCGACGCGGCGGAGAAGCTCGCGGACGCGATCGGTCGCGAGCTCTCGCAGCTCGGGATGGGACGAGCGCGCGTGGTCGTCGACGTCGCACCGACCGCGGTCATCGGCGAAGGCGCTCTCCTGGTCGACGGCGCGCGGCTGACGCGTGCGGGGATCGATCGCGTCGAGTTCTTGATCGCGCCGAACAAAGGCGAAGACCCGCGCCCGTTGCGAAAGATCGCGAGCGGGGGCGAGCTGTCGCGCGCGCTCCTCGCGCTGAAGCGCGTCCTCGCGGATCAAGGACCGGCAGGGACGTACGTCTTCGACGAAGTCGATGCGGGTGTCGGCGGCGCCGTCGCCGAAGTCATCGGGCGATCGATCGCCGAGATCGCCCGCCATCGGCAAGTGCTCTGCATCACGCACCTCGCGCAGATCGCCGCGCTCGCCGACGCGCAGTTCGTCGTCGGAAAGACCGAAGCGAAGGGGCGCACGCATACGACCGTGAAGCGGCTCGCGGACAGCGAGCGCGTCGACGAGATCGCGCGCATGATCGGTGGGGTCAAAGTCGGCGACGCGGCGAAACGTGCGGCAGCCGAGCTGCTCGCCACGCGAAAGTGACCGGAGCTACGCGACAAAGAGCGTCGCGATGTTCTCCGACGCTCGCAACGCCCGCGGCCTCGCCGTCAACACTTCGCAGCCCGACTTCGTCACGACGATCGTGTGCTCGAACTGCGCCGAGAGCGATCCGTCGACGGTGCGCACCGTCCACTTGTCGTCCGGATCGACCTTCACTTCCCACCGCCCGGTGTTCACCATCGGCTCGATCGTGAAGATCATCCCCGTGCGCAGTCGCTCGCCCTGCCCGCGCTTGCCGTAGTGCTTCACCTGCGGCGGCTCGTGGAATTTTCGCCCGATTCCGTGACCGACGAAATCGCGCACCACGCTGCATCCCTGCGACTCGACGAACTCTTGGATCGCGCCGCCGATGTCGCCCAGACGCGCGCCGTCTTTGACCTCGGCGATCCCGATGTCGAGAGCGCGTCGCGCCGTCTCGGTCACCAGGCGCGCCTCGGGGCTGGGCGTACCGATGTAAAACGTCGCCGACGTGTCGCCGTGGAAGCCGTCGTAGATCGTCGTGACGTCGACGTTGATGATGTCGCCGTCGTGGATGACGTCGCCGCTCGGGATGCCGTGGCACACGACGTCGTTGATCGACGTGCAGACGCTCTTCGGGAATCCCTTGTAGTTGAGTGGTGCCGGCCTCGCGCCGCGCTTCATCGTGTCCTCGTGAACGAGGCGATCGATGTCGTCGGTCGTCATGCCGGCGCGAAGTTGATCGCCGACGAGGAGCAGCGTCTCGGCCGCCATGCGACCGGCGACGCGCATTTTTTCGATGTCTTTGGGGCTCTTGATGTCGACCACGGGGCGCTTCCTACGCGAAGAGACCTAGCACCGGACCGTCATTTCGGCGAGCCCGCCGAGTTGATCTCGCCGAGCGTCGCGGCCTCCATGATCGCCGCGAGCACTTCCTTCGAGTCGCGCGAGAGGTGAAAATGCATCTCCCCATCCGGATCGTCCGGGCGCGCGAACCCTCGCAGGAACATCAGGAACGTCAGCTTCATGGTGACGAGGCGATCCTCGAAGCTGCGGACGATGCCGATCGCCGGCACGCGCGGCGCGAGCCTGATCGTGAACTCCGTCGTCGGCGGGTGCGGGCCCGTGATTTGATCCACGACGCGAAAGCCGAGATGGTACGTCGGCCCCGAGTCCTCCTGCTTGCCAGTTACGGTAGTGATTCGCACGCGGACGACGGCGTCCGCGACCTGAGTCCGCTCGCGGAGGATCGGATCGCCCTTGGGATTGCGCGCGCCTTCGAGCTCCAAGCCGACGGACTGCGGATCGATCGCGTCGTCGAAGAGCTCCGTCGCGTGCCCGGTATACGGCGGGAGGGCCCGATGGGGTCCTTCGGCGCCGGGACCACCGGGGCAGCCGACGAGGAAGCACGCGGCGAGCGCGCCGAGCCACGCAGCCGAGGCGAGTGAGCCGAGCGAGGCAGGCGAGGCGTGACGGCCGTGACGAAGGCGCATGGGACTTCCCAAGCATATAGTTGCTTCGGCAGTCTTAAGGCTATGGTTGTCGCCTGTCTGGCCCGTTGGGCGTATAGCTTTCGGGCGCCCGACGTGGAAAATTGAGGGCGCGTCCGCACCGACACGAAACCAGGGGTGTTCCGATGAACCGTAGCTTCCTCGTCGTCGCCATGCTCGCGTCCGCGGGCGCGATTGCGTTCACCGCCGTCGCGCAGAATCCGCCCGCGAAGCCGCCCGTCGCTGCGCCGCCCTCTGTTCCGGAAACGCCGCCGCCTACCGTGACGACGCTCGCCGGGTTCCTCGAGCGCGAGCTCAAGTGGGGGATGAGCCACTCCGAAGTGACCGATGCGTACAACAGCCAGCGCGGGTTCTTCGAGCGCGACTACACGCCGATCCTGGCGCGCGCACAACCGGGCGTCGCGCTCGACAACGTTCGCGCCGAGATGAACAGCAAGAAGGCCGCGTTCGCCGCGAGCTTCGTTCCGTTCCTCGACACGCCCAACGGCTACGACTCGCTGCCGATCAGCAACGAGTTCA
>JAYVXB010000729.1:0-11056 GCA_043785585.1 Deltaproteobacteria bacterium
ACGTCGAGGACGAGCGCGAGGCCGTGGCGTCGCGCGATGTCGCGAAGCGCATCTGCGGCGTACTGATCGGTCCATGCGCGGTCGACCCCGTAGCGCCGATCTCCTCTCGCTCCGCAAACGAGTCACGCAGAGCGGAATCAGCATCGAGCTCCCCCGCACGGCGGACGGCCGACACGCCGACTACGCGCCGAGCATCGCCCTCGCCGTCGAGAAACGATCCGACGAACCGGACAGCGTGCTCGTGCGCCCGGCTTACGGGTCGGCGGAATGGGCGACCTCGGAAGCAGCGAAGCTCGAGGCCGCGCACACCGCGTCGGTGCAACGCGAGCAGGCACGGGCGTGGTGGGACGACGGCGCGAGCGATCACACCGGCGACCCATTCGGGATGGAGTGAAGGGAGCACGAGAGCCATGAACATCGCCGAAACGAAGATCGGGGTGAAAGCGGCGATCACTGCCGTTCGTCGAAAGGCGTTCCGGTCGTGACGCGGGCAGGCGCGTCGCGCAGCCTATGGGCCAACGGCGGCGGCGGCGTCGTGAGTCGCATCGCAGGCGGCCTTGCTCCCGTGTTGACAGCCGAAGCGGAAAAGCGCCGCCGCTTTCACGTCATCCTGCGGCACACCCTTGCCGGCGGAATACATCATCCCGAGCGTCGTGCACGACTCCGCTTCGCCTCGTTTGCATCCGGCGAGGCAGGCGTCCGGCGTGCTGCTGGTGCAAGCCGCAGCGCCGGTCTGGCCGGCAGACTCCGTTCGGCCGTCGTTGCACGCAACGCGAAGGACGTAGTAGCGGGCCGGGCCGGGTCCCACGCAGTCGAAGAGCACTCCCCCGGAGTGGTAGTCGCGCTCGACGACCGTGTACCCGCGTTCGCAATGGTCGCCTGCCTCCTGGACGCAATCGGAGTCGTTGCCGCGACACTTCAGCTCGAACATGCGCTCGCCCTTTGGGCCGCGATACTCGTTGACGCTCGCACCGCACGCGACGATCGCGCACGCAAGACCGATGGCCGACTTTTGCATCGTGGCTCCCCCTCGCGACCTCCCAACGTACGCCATCGGCGCGACCCGCGCGCGCTACGGCGAGACTTCCGGGTGATAGGGCGGGGCGCCGGGCAAAGCGGGTGGACTACCGAGCACGACGAGGCTCGAGATCGCGGTGAGTCCGGTGCTCCCGGCAACGTTCATGCAGCTGCCGTTGAAGATCGATGCGAATGCGAGAGTCTGCACCTGGACGTTGTCCGGCACCCCTCGAACGCCCGGGAGGGTCTGAATGGTCATCGTCGAGCGCGCGAAGACGTAGCCGATCGTCACGTAGCCGGGACCAGCGCAATTCGCCTGGGTGTAGTAGATGCCGCTGTTTGTGCTCATCGGCTCGGCGGCGGCGTTGTTGAAGTAGTAGAGCCAGAGCCAACCAGCGTTGTCGGGGATCAGCACGTTCGTCCAACCGTTGATCGGACCGATGAACGGAACGGCGACTCCGGTGGAGTCCTTCCACACGAGGCCCCCGCCAGGTTTGCCGGCGTCGCCTGTCGGACCCGCGTCCCCAGCTGGTCCGCGCGGCCCGGGCGGACCGGCTTCACCGGCGGCGCCAGGTGGACCAGCGTCGCCCGACGGGCCGGCGTTTCCCGGAGTGCCCTGCGATCCTTGCGAGCCGGGTGCGCCTTGATCGCCGTGCGAGCCGGGCGGCCCCTGGGATCCATCTTGGCTACATCCGAAGAGCGAAACGGCGGCGAGCGCGAGAGCGAGCGTGGTGCGCATCCGTCGATGCTACCCACCGCCCCGGTCGCCGCACAACGGAGCGCTGACGTAGTGACCGACCACGATTGACGGCGACGACAATTGATATACATTGAACGCCTCAGACAAGAACCGGAGGTCACATGGGAGCGGCAATCGACTACGCTCGACTGATGAGCGACGAAGGACTCGACGAGCAGATTTACATCCGCATTTCCACGACGGACCGCGAGCAGCTACGCGCGCTCGCAGCACGCATGCCGTTGAAGGAAGCGGCAATCGCACGGATCGCGATGCGCATCGGACTCGCGGAGCTAGAGCGCGATCCGGCGCGGATCTTCACGGCTGCGAAGCCGACCAAGGGGAAGCGCTAGCCGAAACGAAAGCGGCCGACGCGGTGCTTGAACACCCGCCGGCCAGGTCCACACCATTGGAGGGTATGAACATGAAAGCCGATAGCACGAAGAGCCCGACGACGACGCCGACGGCCACCGAGGCCGCGCAACGCAACACCGACGACACGGTGAAGTACGCAAGGCAGAAGGTCGCGCGCGCGGTCGTCAAAACGCAGCAACTGATCGCGACCTGGGAGGAGAACGCAGTCGTGGTCAACGGCCGGGACTACGAGCGCCTTGCCAAGACACTCCGCGAGGCGCTCGACGCGCACGTGGGGCTGAAGCTGGTGATCGC
The DNA here is from genome assembly GCA_043785585.1 of Deltaproteobacteria bacterium. Taxonomy (GTDB): domain Bacteria; phylum Myxococcota_A; class Polyangia; order Polyangiales; family Polyangiaceae; genus JBBQXV01. The sequence continues at coordinate 2,426 of JAYVXB010000729.1, forward strand.
GGAAGAGCGCGCGGCGCGTGCGAATGAGTTGCAGTCGTGAGCGCGGCCCTGATGCAGGCGGTGGAAATGGGCCAAGGCGAGCGCGAGCGCTGCGGCCTCGCGACGATCGACGCTCTCGAAGAAAACATCGCATCGGCGATCGTCGAGGTGCAGGCGCTGATCGTTTGCGAGGCGCCGACGCCCGACCAATACGATGACGCCGCGGAGGCGCTTCGTGAGTCTCTGTCGCTGGTGCGCTTGCTGCGGGACGAGGTCGAGAGGTTCGCCGCGAGCGCGAAGGGTGAGGTGCAGTCGTGAGCGCCGCCGCGAAGTCGTCGCGCCGGGACGGAATCGAAGAACTCGACGGCGCGGTGCGCGAGATCAGTGCGGCGATCGTGGCAATGCAAGTCGTCATCGGCAATCAGGGAGCGGGCGCGACAGATGAGGAACTCGAAGCCGTCGCCGACCCGCTCCGGCAGGCGCTGATCCTCGCGCAGATCGCACGCGAGCAGGCATTCCCCGACGCGACGAAGGAAGGGGCGACGTAGTCCGATGTCGCGCACCCGCCAGAAAGCAAAGAACGGCGCCGGCACCGTCGAGCCTCGGCGCGATGCCTCCGGCGTCGTCGTCTGGTGGGTGCGCGTCGCCTTACCCCGCGTCCGCGGCCAGAAGCTCCAACGCAAGCGCGTCCCGATTCCGAACAGCGAGCGCATGACCGAGACACAGGCACGCCGCGAGGGCGCGAAGATCGCCAAGGACGTCAAGGAAGGGCGCATCGTCTTCGACGAGAAGCCCCGCAGCGGAGCGAAGCCAGCGACACCTGGCGCGCTGCTCACGGTGAAGCAGCTCGGCGAGCAGTGGACGAAGGGCGAGCTCTTCGAGAAGTACGGCAACGTGAACAGGCTCCGCGTGAAGGCAACCGCGGACATCGATGCGTGGACCATGGCGAAGCACGTCTACGGCGTGAAGACGCGCGGTGCGGGCGGCGCGACGTTCGGCGATCTGCGCGTCGTCGACGTCACAAACGACGACATCGCGGCCGTCATGGCGTCGCACTCGTCAAAACTCGCGGCGCAAACGCGCATGCACACGTACCAGCGGCTGCGACGACTCTTCGACCTCGCGATCTTCCCGCTCCGTATCCGGAAGGAAAACCCGGTCGAGCGCTACGTGCGTCCCGAGCGCGACGCCGAGAAGCTCTTTTGCTTCCTCTACCCGTCAGAATTTCTCGCGCTCCTCGCGAACAGGAAGCCGGACGGCGAGAGCGCCGGCATCCCGCTCGGACGCCGCGTGCTCTACGCAATCGCGACGTACACCGGGCAGCGCAAGGGATCGCTCTTCGCGCTCCGCTGGAAGCACGCCGACTTCGACCACGGCACGCTCGCGAGCTTCAAGACGAAGACGAAGCGCGCGCAGTACTTCGTCGCGGACCGCGGGCTGATGACGATTCTCGAGGCGTGGCGTGCGCACTGCCGCGCGATCGACGAAGCGGCAGCGGAAGAGGACGAGGAGGTCAGCGAGCCGTCAGACGACGACGAGGCGCCGAGAGAAGACGACGAGCCGATCGTGCGCGGCGTCGACTACGATCCGAAGCGCCTCGCGACCGCGCTGCGCGACGACTTGAAGGCCGTGGGAGTCACGCGATCGATTCTCTTCGAGGAGGACGCCGACAACGTCCAGCCGCTGCGCTTCCACGACATGCGCTCGACGTTCTGCTCGTGGGCGCGACGCGCGCAGAAGTCGGACGCTTGGATTTCGGAGCGCACCGGCCACGACCTCGACGGCGACATGATCAATCGGTACGACCGCGGCGCGCAGACGCTCGGCGATCTCGGCTACGAGCCGTTCCCCGACATCGCGCGAGCGCTGCCCGATCTCCCTCCCCTGCCCCGGTTGGCCAGCGCGTTGGCCAAAGTGCCGGCGGGTGACGAGAAAGCCGAGAGCAACGCGGCGACGGAATCGGAAACGTTACCGACTACTTGCGAGAGTAAACAGGCAGTCGGGGCGAGAGGATTTGAACCTCCGACTCCTCGGTCCCGAACCGAGTGCGCTACCAGGCTGCGCTACGCCCCGGAAAACAACAGCTCCCGCGTGTGAAGCGCGGGCAAGAACAGGTGTCGCCTTATGAAGGGCGCGACGCTCCTCGTCAATGCCATTCGTCGGAAGCGGGCGATCCATCGACGCGGCATCGACGCGGCATCGAAGCGGCATCGAAGCGGGCGCCGCCAATTCCAACCCCACGGACGTCCGCCCGCAACGTAATCGTTCTACGTAGCCGTATTCATACGAAAAATCGGACAAGCCTCCCTTCACGACCTTCGGATCTGGTGTTAAGCCCCACTGTAACCACACTCGCTGGATTCCAGAGCGAGTGAACGGAACGCGCGCCGTTCGAGGTCGCGCGAGGAGTAAACAGCCATGGAGCCGCAAGTCGATCCGACCCCCGCCACCACCACGAAGAAGAGGAACACGATGCCCCCGGAGCTCCCCGCCGTACGCATCCTCATCGTCGACGACGACAAGGCCATCTGCGAATACATGCAGACGCTCCTCGAGCGCGACGGCTTCGCGGTCAAGGCGCTCAGCGATCCGACGGGCGTCGAGGAAGAGGTCCGCACCGGCGGCTACCACCTCATCATCCTCGATCTGATGATGCCGAAGCTCGACGGCATCGAGGTCCTGCGCCGCGTGCGCAAGCTCGACACCGACATCGCGGTCGTCATCTTCACGGGCTTCCCCAACCTCGAGAGCGCGGTCGCTTCGATGAAGCTCGACGCCGTCGACTACATCAAGAAGCCGTTCAACGTGGACGAGTTCCGCGACGTCATCTCGCGCGTCATGCGCAAGAAGGGGCTCGCGCGCACGCCGGAGGAGCAGCTCCATCGCGTCATCGGCGACACGATCCGCACGCTGCGCAAGGAGAAGGATCTCACCTTGAAGCAGATGTCGCGTCGCACGGGGCTCAGCGTCTCCTTGCTCTCGCAGATCGAGCGCGCCGAGTCGTCGGCGTCGATCTCGTCGCTCTACAAGATCGCGATCGCGCTCGAGTCGCGGATTCAAGATCTGTTCGGCGAATATTAGAACCGCCGATTTCCGCGAGACATCACAGAGACAGCGCCGGCCCGTCCGTCCGGTAGCTTTTCCGGCGTGAAACGTCGCCGATCGCTGGTCTCTCGCCCGCTGCACGTCGCAACCCTTCTCACCGCCGTCGGCGTCGTCTCGCTCGCGAGCCGATCGCACGACGCCGGTGCGAACAATTGGCCGCCCGCGCGCGGCGCCAACATGCAGGATCCGGCCAACTGGCCGAACGATCCCGGGTATGGACCGCAGGCCGCCGGCAAGCCCGACCGCCACGGGCAAGGCGGCCAGTGGAACTACTTCTCGTGGCTGCCGTCGCAGACCAAGGGGACGAACCCGTACCTCGGCGCGGATCAGAAGCTCGGCGCGTCGGGCATGAGCATCGACGTCGCGTGGACGTATTCGATCGGCATCCCGGACGTGAAGATCGCGGTGCTCGACTCGGGCATCAAATGGGACAGCCCGGACATCGCGAACAAGGCGGCGCTCAACTTCGCGGAGCTCGCCGGAGCGAAGCGGCCGCAGGACAAAATGGGGGTCGTGTGCGGCGGCACGGGCGCGCTCGCGGGGTACGACTGCAACGCGGACGGCGTCTTCTCGGTCGCCGACTACCGCGACGATCCGCGCATCGCGCCCGCGGTGATGGGCGATCCGTGCTTCAACGATCCGGAGCGGACGCTCAAAGGATCCGATCGCATCAAGGGCGACATCAACCGCAACTGCATGCTCGACGCGGGCGATCTCATCGAGCTCTTCAGCGACGGCGTCGACGACGACGCCAACGGCTACACCGACGACATCTCGGGCTGGGACTTCTACAAGAACGACAACAACCCGTACGACGACACGCGCTACGGCCACGGCACCGGCGAGGCGCACGACTCGAGCGCCGAGGGGAACAACGGCAACGACAGCGTCGGCACCTGCCCGAACTGCCGCTTCATGATGCTGCGCGTGGGCGACAGCTTCATCGCCGACTCGAACGACTTCGCGAAGGCGGTCGTCTACGCGACCGACAACGGCGTGAAGGTCATTCAAGAAGCGCTCGGGACGGTCGATCAGACGGCGTTCTCGATGGCGGCGATCGACTACGCGTACGCGCACAACGTCACGGTCATCGCGAGCATGGCCGACGAGAACTCGCGCCACCACAACATGCCGGGCGTCGCGAACCACACCTTGCCGGTGCACGCGATCACGTACAACGGCGACAACGACAACAACTCGACGTCGTTCCTCAACTTCAACACGTGCACCAACTACGGTGGGCAGAACATGCTCAGCGTGAGCGGGAAATCGTGCTCGAGCGAGGCGACGGGGCGGAGCGCGGGGATCGCGGGGCTGCTCTATTCGGCGGCGAAGACGCGCGGGCAGCCGCTCGATCTCACGGCCGAAGAGGTGATGCAGCTCCTCAAGATGACGGCCGACGACATCGACGTGCCGGAGTCGCGATCGAAAGATCCGAGCCTCGCCGGATCGTATTACGAGTCGAAGCCGGGGTGGGATCAGCGCTTCGGGTACGGGCGCATCAACGTCGCGCGCGCGCTCAAGGCGATCGACGACGGGTTGATTCCGCCCGAGGTCGACATCACGGCGCCGGCTTGGTTCGACGTGCTCTACGCGGATCGGACGAACGGGACGGTGCCGATCTTGGGGACGGTCGCGGCGACGCGCGCGAGCAAGTACGACTACGTCGTCGAGTGGGGGCCGGGCGTCGAGCCGGACGACTCGGAGTTCAAGCCGTTGACGACCGTGCCGAACGTCGCGGGATCGATGAAGAGCGGTGGCGGCACGAACGCGCCGCTCGCGCAGATCGATCTCGCGCAGATCGACACGACGCACGTCGCGGATCCCGACTCGCCGCACCACGAGAACGATCGCTCGATCACGATCCGCATTCGCGCGACCGCGTACTACGGCAACACGCAGGTGCGCGGCGAGGCGCGCCGCACGCTCGCGGTCGTCAACACCAAGAACGGCCTCGATACGGATCTCCTCCCGGGCTTTCCGATCAAGCTGGGCGGATCGATCGAAGCGCCGACGAAGCTCGCCGACATCGATCGCGACGGCGTCCGCGATCTCATCGCGGCGTCGAGCGACGGCTACGTCCACGTCTTCACGCTGAAGAGCGGGCTGCCGGTCGAGCTCCCGGGCTTTCCGTACAAGACGAACATCCTCGATGGGATCAACCCGGCGGTCACCGAGCCGGGCGTGCCGAGCTACGTCGGGGCGCCCGCGTACAAGAACGGGCCGAACGGCGGCGTGAATCCGGAGGTCGCGCGCGAGGCGACGGTCGGCGCGCCGGCGATCGCCGATCTCGACGGCGACGGCTCGCCCGAGATCGTCCTGTCGACGTGGTCGGGGAGCATCTACGTCATCGACGCGCACGGGCAGGCGGTCGCCGGGTGGCCGAAGCGGTTGCCGCTCGTCCCGTCGTGCCCGCTCGATCCGATGAAGCCGAAGCCCGAGGCGCCGTGCATGGACATCGCGCACGGCTACGCGCGCGGCGCCGCGGCGAGCCCGGTCCTCGTCGACATGGACAAGGACGGCAAGCTCGAGATCATTCAGGCCGCGTTCGACGGCAACGTCTACATCTTCCACGCCGACGGCACGCCGCTCGACGGATGGCCCGTGCACCTGCACGCGCCGAGCGCCAAGAAACAGAACCGGATCATGTCGACGCCCGCGGTCGGCGACGTCAACGGCGACGGCATCCCGGACATCGCGAGCGGATCGAACGAAGAGATCGGCTGCGGCAAGGCGACCGACACGTGCGGCGCGGGGCCGGCGTTCGTCGTCGATGGGCGCGGGACGAAGGCCGCCAACGGCGGGTACTTCCCGAACTGGCCGCTCACGCTCGTGTCGCTGCACCTCTTCCCGGTCGTCGGCGAAGGGATCGACAGCTCGCCTGCGCTCGGCGACTTCAACGGCGACGGCAAGCTCGACATCGTGCTCCAAGGCAACGGCGCGCCGCCGGCAGTGTTCCCCGCCGATCCGGGCGCGCAGGTCGCGTTCCAGGATCCGCCGAACCGCTTGCCGGTCGTGACGCAAGACAACGGCAAGGTGACGCAGGGATTCGATCCGACGAGCGTCTTCGGAGAGAACTCCGTCGCGTTCCGTCCGGACACGATGTTCCCGCTCTTCAGCAGCCCGGCGCTCGGCGATCTCGATCAGGACGGCGTCGTCGATCTCGTGATGTCGGGCGGCTCGCTCAGCCTCGCGGGGAATCTCTCCGGCGGATCGTCGGCGAAGCCGTTTCAGCATTTGCTCGCGATGTGGAGCGGCAAGACGGGGCACATGATGCCGGGCTCGCCCGTCGTCATCGAGGACTACACGTTCCTCACGAACATGGCGATCGCCGACATCAACGGCGACGACTACCCCGAGGTCATCGTCGGCACGGGCGGATATTTTCTCCGCGCGGTCGATGCGTGCGGACGCGAGGTCGCGGGCTGGCCGAAGTTCACGAACGGGTGGCTCATCTCGTCGCCGTCGGTCGGCGACTTGAACGGCGATCGAAAGCTCGACGTCGTCGTCGCCTCGCGCGAGGGGTACATCTTCGCGTGGAAGACGACGGGGACCGACACGGGCGTCGTGCAGTGGGAGTCGTTTCACCACGACAACGCGAACACGGGCAGCGCCGACACCAAGCTGTCGCAGGGCGTCTTGAAGCGCGCAGCGAAGCCGATCGACTGCAGCACGCCGCTGCCGCCGCCTGGTCCGGAGACGTACGACGCGGGCGGCTGCGCGGTGGCGAGCGCGAGCGCGTCTCCGCCGGTCCGCACGCACGTTTGGGGATGGCTCGCGGGCCTCGGAATCGCGCTCGCAGCGCTTCGACGACGCAAGGGCAAGTAGCCGCTTGTCATCCTGCAAGTAGCCGCCTGTCATCCTGAGCAACCCGCGTTGTCATCCTGAGCGAAGCGAAGGACCCCCCTGCGAATCTCGCTTGCGTTGGGGGCCGCCGATGAACATACTCCGCCGCCGTTTCAAGGGCCGGAGTAGCTCAGTTGGTTAGAGCGGGCGTTTCATACGCGCTAGGTCGGGGGTTCGACTCCCTCCTCCGGCACCCCTGCATGCGAGATCGCGCTTGCCAGTAGTCGGTCGTCGCCCGGCTGTGCTTCGCCTTCGGCTCGTTGGTGCGCGTCATCGCGCATCGTCCGGCGACGTGACGGCGCGGCGCGGCTCGAGGACGCGACGGAGCGCGACGAGGAGGATCGGCCCGATCGCCGACGTCGCCGCGATGATGAGCCACATCCGCGCCGAGTCGCGGGGTCCGTCCTCGGGGCAGTAGCGCACGAGGAGCAGCCCCGATGCCGGGCCGGCGACCATCTTCGCGAGGAACATCGGTAGGGACGCGAGGCTCATGTACGTGGCCTCACGTCCGCGCGGCGCGATCGACGCCGCGTGCGCGTAGAAGCGCGGCGCCCAGAACGCCTCGCCGACGGACAAGAGCAGCACCATCGTGACGAGCGTCGACGTGCGCGCGCCGAGACAGAGGACGAACGTACCGGCGACGCTCACTGCAGTGCCCACCACGATGGCGTCGAGCGCGCGCCACCGGGTCGTCATCCACGCGACGAGCGGCACGAGAACGAGGATCGATCCGGAGTTGAGCGACGCGACGCGCCCGATCGGGTAACCGGTACCGAGCTCGCGGAGCACGTACTTAGGCCACGTCGCGTGGAAATGTTGGTAGAGGAGCGTGACCATCGCGACGAGCGCGACGAGGAGCATGAAGCGCCAGAACGCGGTTTCGCGCACGACGTCGCGCGCGATGCGCCACGGCGCGACGCCCCCCGGCGCCTGGGCCTCGTCGCTCGGCGGAGGGGCGCGGAGCGCGAGCGCGACGAAGAACGCGAGGACCGCGCACGCTGTGCCGAGTGCGTAGAGCGCGCGAAACGGGAACGTCGGGAAGGTCGCGCGCGCCGCGTCGAGCGAGAGCGCCGCGGTCATCGCGCCGAGGTTCAAGAGCGCGTAGTAGATCGCGAACGACATCGTCCGCGTGGCCGGCGTCGAGTACTGACGGAGCGCGGCGTTCATCACGGGCACGCCCGCGGACGTTCCCACCGCGAGCGCGACGAGGCCCGCCTTCGCGAGCGCCGCCGAGGGCGCGAGCGTCATCAGCGCACGCGCGACCGCGCTCGTCGCGAAGGCAAAGACGAGCGCGCGGCGCACGCCGAGCCAGTCGATCACGAAGCCGACCACCATCGTCAAGAGCGCGACGAGCGAGCCGAAGACGCCGAACCACGCGCCCGCTTCGACGTCGCCGAGCCCGTGATCGACGGAGAGCCACAGCGTCGCCGTGTAGAGAACGGAGTAGAGGCTGACCCCCTCGAGGTATTTCGCCGCGAAGATGAGCCACAGCTCGCGCGGAGACGCGAAAAGCGCGCGCCATCGCGACGGAGGAGACGCGGGCGAAAGAGTCGATGTGCTCATCGCGTCGTCCGGCGCCGGCACGGTATCATCCGCGCGCATGCGATGCCCGATGTGCCACCGGCGGCTCGCAGCGGGCGCGGCATGTCCGCGCGACGGTGCGGCGGCGCGTGCGATGACCGCGCAGCCGACCGAGCTCGC
>JAYVXB010000730.1:0-11049 GCA_043785585.1 Deltaproteobacteria bacterium
GCGTCGAACGTGCAGATGAAGTTGACGTCCGACGTCGTGGCGCCGAACGCCGCGCCGCTCGACGTGTGAAACACGTACTGCGTCGTGTTCGAGAACTTCGCCGTCATTCCGGCGAACGGCGTGACCGTCATGGCCATCACGAAGTTGCCGCCGTCGAGGAACGAGAAGACGTCGTTGATGTCGGACGCCGGGTCCGCGATGGTCGCGGGCGCGTCTTTGTGATCCGCGGACTTCGCGGGTGAAGTCAGCGCAAGCGCCGACAGCCCGGCGCCCACGGCCAGGACTCCAAAAATATTCGAGCGAGCTCGCATGTTCGATCTCCCGCCGACTGCGCGTCGGCAGCGCGTTTACATCAAAAGCCGGGTCGAAGCAGCGTGCTTCAACCCGTTCCCGGAGCTTACGAACGGGAGACGCGGTCGGATCGCCGGGGCGTGCGTCAGGCGGCGCGACAGTCGTCGCAGACGCGATTCTTGTTCGCATTGCCGGTGCGACCGGTGGCGCGGCCAAGCGGCTTGTGGCAGTCCTGGCAGAACGCGAACTGCGACACGCACGCCTCGCAGTAGAACGCGCCCCAGCGCTCGAACGCCGCGATCCGCGGATCGTCGTCGCAGTGACCCGGCGAGTGGCAAGGCCGCGGCTCCTTTACGCCACACCCCGCGCACACGCACAGCGGGTGCTGCTGCACGAGCTTCGTCAGCTCGTTGCCGACGCCGAAGGGCGCGACGCCGGTGCCTCGGCAGAGCGGACACGCCGACTGGATGCGCCCTTGCACGGCCGCGCGAATGAACTCACTCTTGTTCGGCATCGCGTCGAGGAGCGCCGCGAGCTCGGGCTCGACCTTGAAGGCGACGATCTGCTTGGCGGGACGAGGTTTGCGAGGCACGGCGAGCTCCTGAACGGGTAAAACGAGAGTATAACTCACCGTCAGCGTCCCCGCATCTTCCTCAGCCCGCGCCACGTGCCATACGCCGCGGCGACGAAGGGCACCCAGAGCCATGCCACCGCGCCGCGGACGTACCGGCTCGTGAACGCCTCGATGCATCTCCAGCGATCGTGGAACGCGCCGAGCGCCGCCGCGAGCCCGACCATCGCGCCGAACACCATCACGATCGCGTCGTTCGTCGTGGTCCGTGCGACGCCGAAGCGATCCATCGCTTCGCCGCTCCACCACGTCGCCACCGTCGCGACGACCGCGTCGAGCAAGACGAAGCCGACGAAGACATGCGCCCACGCGCTCACCCCTTCGCGCCGCGCGAGCCACTTGTCCTCGCCCGCGCGATCGCCGAAGCGCGCGCGCGCCGCCGCCGCGTCCTCGACGACGACCTGCGGCAGCTCGAGCGAGTCGCGCGTCGTCGGCGAAAACCCGCGCACGATGTAGCCCTGCGCGTCGCTGTCCATCGGATCGTGGTGGGCGGGCGCGTACGCGATCGGCTTCGTCCCGCTGCCGGACGTGACGGCGGGGGCGGGATCGGCCGCGTTGCGCGCGCGCTCCTCGGGCGTCGCGGGGAGCGGCGCGTACGCGATCGGCTTCGTCGTCCCGCCGCCGCGTTCACCCGAGCCATCGTCCGACACGGTCTACTCCTCGTCGCTGCGCAGCTTCGCGAGCACGCCGAGATCCTCGAGCGTCGACGTGTCGCCCGTCGCCTCCGTTGCGCCCGACGCGATCTCCTTGAGGAGGCGCCGCATGATCTTTCCGCTCCGCGTCTTCGGCAACGCGTCGGCGAAGCGAATCTGATCCGGCCGGGCGAACTTTCCGATCTCTTTGTCGATGTGCTCGGTGAGCTTGGCCTTCGTCGTCTTGTCGGCGACTTGCCCTTGCTTCAGCGTGACGAAGACGACGAGCGCCTGCCCCTTCAGATCGTCCGGCCGCCCGACCGCTGCGGCTTCCGCGACCATCGGATGGCTCACGAGCGCGCTCTCGATCTCCGCCGTGCCGATGCGATGCCCGGCGACGTTGAGCACGTCGTCGATGCGTCCGACGACCCAGAAATAACCGTCCTCGTCGCGGCGCGCGCCGTCACCTGTAAAGTACACGTTTGGGATCACGCCCCAATACGTGTCGAAGAAGCGCTTGTCGTCGCCCCACAGCGTTCGCGCCATCGACGGCCACGGTCGCCGGATGACGAGCTTGCCGCCTTCGTTCGCTTCGCAGGCGTCGCCTCGATCTTTGACGACGGCGATGTCGACGCCGAACATCGGGAGGCCTGTGCTCCCCGGCTTGGAATACGCGGCGCCCGGCAACGTCGTGAGCAAGATCGATCCGGTCTCCGTCTGCCACCACGTGTCGACGATCGGGCACCGACCGCCGCCGACGACGCGGTGATACCAAGTCCACGCCTCCGGGTTGATCGGCTCGCCGACGCTGCCGAGGAGTCGAAGCGACGAGAGATCGCACGACTGCGGATGCTCGTCGCCCCACCGAATGAACGCGCGGATCGCCGTCGGCGCCGTGTACAGCACCGTCACGCCGTGACGCTCGATGACTTTCCAGAAGCGCGCGGGATCGGGAAAGTTGGGCGCGCCCTCGTACATCAAGCACGACGCGCCGCACGAGAGCGGTCCGTAGACGATGTAGCTGTGCCCGGTGACCCAGCCGACGTCTGCGGTGCACCAATAGAGATCGCTGTCGCGGAGATCGAAGACGTACTTCGTCGTGACGTGCACGCCGACGAGGTAGCCGGCGGTCGTATGGAGCACGCCCTTCGGCTTTCCGGTCGAGCCGGACGTGTACAAGATGAAGAGCGGATGCTCCGCGTCGAACGCTTCGGGAGCGCGCGCGCGCTTCGTGCTCGCGTCGCTCGGTTTGCGTTCGAGGAAGTCTTCCCACCAGATGTCGCGCCCTTCTTTCATCGAGACGGGTGCGTTGTCGTGCCCGACGCGGCGAAGGACGACGACCTTTTCGATCGTCGGTGTCTGCTCGACGGCGACATCGGCCATCTTCTTCAGAGGGACGACGTTGCCGCGGCGCCACGCGCCGTCTTGCGTGAGGAGGACCTTCGCTCCAGAGTCGTTGATTCGATCGCGCAACGCTTCGCTGCTGAAGCCGCCGAAGATCACCGAGTGCGGTGCGCCGAGGCGCGCACACGCGAGCATCGCGATCGCGGTCTCCGGGACCATGCCCATGTAGATCGCGACGCGATCGCCCGCCTTGACGCCGATGTCCGCGAGCGCCGCCGTCATGCGCACGACCTCGCGATGCAGCTCGAAGTACGTCAGCGTCCGCGTGTCGCCCGGCTCGCCTTCCCAGATGATCGCCGCCTTCGTTCGCGCGGCGCCCGCGAGGTGACGATCGAGGCAGCTCTCGGTGATGTTGAGCTTCGCACCGATGAAGAACTTCGCCGTCGCGGACGTCGCGTCGAGCTTCCACTCGGAGAACTTCGTCGGCGGCGTGCGCCAGACGAGATCGCCGGTCTCTTCGCGCCAGAACTCTTCGGGCTCGTCGAGCGAGCGTTGGTACTTCGCCATGTACTCGGCGTGCGACTGGACCTTCGCGTGCGCGACGAACTCGGCGCTCGGTGCAAAGCGACGCTCTTCCTTCGAGTGCGACTCGATGCGATCGGACGACATGCGATGCTCCTGCTGTTGCGAGACGAACGGGGCGCCGACGTTACCACGGCTTCTCCGCACCTCTCCGCGCAGCGTCAGGGGCAGCGCATCTCCGGGAGATGGCCGCACGTCTGAATCCAGATGCCGTTGCACATCTGTCCGACGCAGAGCAGCCCGTTCTTGCACTCGGCGTCCGTCCGACAGACCTGAAAGCCGTCGGCATCGCACGCGGTCACGCACACCGTGTTGTCCGCGATCGACGCTGCGTCTCCGGCGTTGATGCAGCAGATGTTGGCGGTCGGGCAGTCCGCAGCCTCGTCGCACTTCTGCCGAATACCGCCGCACGCGGACACTCCGTTGTCGAGGCAGGTCGCGGGGCCGCCGTCGGTCGTGTCGACGCAACAGTAGTGCGACGCCGTCGCGCACGACAGGCCGCCACACTTGGTCGTGCCGGGATCGGAAGGTTGATCGTTCTGGTTGTGTCCCCGGCCATCGCTCGCGTCTGCGTCCGCAGCCGGTTCGGAGTCGGCGATCGGCGTCGTCGAGTCCCCGGCTGCGTCCGCGACCACCCCCGCGTCAGGGGTGGTCGAGTCCGCACCGGAATCTCTCGGCGCCAAACCCAACCCTGGCGGGCTGCTTTCGCACGCCGTCAAAGCGAAAAGCAGAATGGCCGGGTAGGGGAATCTCATCGCTATTCGCTGGGCACGCAACTGTAGCTCACCTGCCACGAGTTGAGCGCGGGCGGAGGCGGCTGCGGTGGGGCCATGCAGGCGGGCGGGCAGCTGTTGCCGGTCGACTTGGTGTGCGCCGAGTTGTTCATGCAGCCTGCGCCGGTCCCCGTGAAGCCGGTCCCGCACTCGGCGACCGAGCGATCCCAGTTGATGTAGATGTCGCGCTGCCCGGTCAAGAGGTTGTTGCCGCACGCCGCCCCCGCGAGGGTGGTGGTATCGAGGAACGTGCACTGGCCCGGACCGAGCATCGGCGCGACGAACGTGCAATTCACGGACCCTCCGCTCACCGTCGGAGGGTTGGTGACGCTGCAGTCCCACGCGCCGCTGCCGCCGTTGCCGCTGTTCTCGAGCGTAACGACCGTGCCGCCCGCAAGGGTGCCACCGCCTCGGTTGCAAATCGGGAGGATGTAGCCGGCGCCGTTTCCGCACGGAACCCCAATCGTGAGGTCCACGCCCGGGTTGCCCATCCCGTCTTTGCAGTTGGGATCGAAGTAGCCGGAGGCGGAGCTCCATAGGCAGCTCCCGGCAACGCAGTGGAAGTCCTGCTGGCAGTTGGCGTTCGTCGTGCACGCACCGATGTTGAGGTCAGCGCCGCCCGAGCAGGCGGAGTTCGTGCCGTTGGCCGTGGTCTTGAAGCCAGCTGCGTTGCACCCCGCCGGCGTGAGGGTCACCGAGAGGTTGACGCTTTCCTGGTTCGCGTTCGGCTTGCCGCCGAGTGGCGTGAAGAGATCGACCGGGCACAAGGGCCCGGGGCCCGTCATCGCGCACAGGTTCGGATGGTCCACGGGCGTGTCGGCCACGACGACCGGCGTCGCCGGTGTCCACGGGCCGCTCGGTGCTCCGCCGCCGTCGGGCAGCGGTCCGGCTTGCACGGCGAACTTGACGTCGCTCGGGGCGACCGCCGACACGTTGTACGCGAGAAGCCCCCACTCGGCCTTCGTCCCGGCCGGGCAGCTGGCCGTGTACGTCTGGCCGTAGTTGAGCGGAGGCACTGCCGGAGGAGGCGCCGGAGTCGTGATCGGCGTCAGGCACGCCGACGTCTCGAACAGCATGAACTCGAACGCGAGCTCCTGCGCCGAGAGCGCGTTGCCGTTGCACTCGCCAGGGAAGGTCCCCGACGACACCTGCGACACGTGCATCTCGGGAACGACGAACCGCCCGCACTGCATGTTCGACGGGACGTTCACTGGCGTATCGAAGCTCAGGATGCTGACGTCCTGCGTGTTCGCCGAGTCCCAGATCCAGCGCTTCGACGTCGCCGAGTTGTAGCCCGTGATTCCGTCGCGTCCGTTGACGAGCGCGATCGGCGGCGCGTTGCCCGAGTTCGTCATCCAGGTCGACAACGCGACGCCGTCGGGGAAGCTCGTGTCGACGGTGGCGGTGGTCGGCGTCGAGTTGTATCCCCACGACGCGACAGTCGGGTACGGGGCGGGCGCGCGTCGCACCAAGTCGTTGATGCTCCAGTGGCTCGCGAAGACGCGACCGCCGCCGTCCGCCCACGTCTTGACGATCCCGGACATCGCCGAGGAGTAGGTGGGCGAGCAGCCGGTGATGTTGTCGCCGCAGTTATTGCACGGCAGGACGAGCACGTTGTAGTTCGGCAGGGTCGCCGCAGTAACCAGCGTCGAATAGTCGGGGAGGCTTCCGGCGGCGAGGTTCGTCGCGCCATTGTAGTGGTACATGTGAACACGCCCGCCGCCCGGGAACGTCGAAGGCGGCAGCGTGAACTCGGACGTGGCGACGCCCATCTTTTTCAACAGGCACTCGGTCGCGTCGGCGTTGCCGGTCGCGATCGCCATCTGCGGAATGTCCGGATCCGCGAGGTCGCTCGCCTCGTCCGATCCCATGACGGTGCGCACGTGAACCTTCGGCAGGTGCGCCTTGGCTGCGGGAAGCGCGAACGTGCCGCATCCCGCGATCGCAGGGATCTGCACTTGCCGTCGCCATCGACCGGTCTGGACGACGAGTGTGAACGGCGAGCCGGCGGGCACGCCGTTCAGCGTGAAGTTGCCCGCCACGTCCGTATGCACCAACGCGTTGTTGTACGCGGGCAGCCCCTTGGTGATGCTCGCGCACGTGTCGCATCCCGTTCCCGCCGTGAACGCGGGCGCCGGCATCGTCGGATTCGACGGAACGAAGACGGTCGCGCCGTACACGGGCTGGTTTCCCGCGGGATCCTTGATGATGCCGGTGACGGTCGCGGAGGTGCACTGTGGATTCGCGTCGACGCCCGCATCCGAGGCGCAGGCGGGCGGCGCTACGGCGATGGGCGGCGTCTCGCTGTAGCCGCTGCAATAGGGGTTGCACGGATCCGTGCTGCAAGGCGGGCCCGTCGTCGACGCGTCGCTCAAGCTTTGGATCGAGATGGCGCCGCTGACGGGACCGCCGCGGAAGGCGTGCGTCGAGATGGTGGCGCTCGAAGCACCGCAGGCGCCCCACACGCCGTTCGTGCACGTCGCCGTCGAGTTGAAGCAGTCGATGACACCGTCATGCTGGCTGATGACCTGATGGCACGCGCTGACCGCGCCTTCGGGCGAGCATGGCCCGCCTTGCACGACGGGGCCGCCGGGCTGACCGCCGAGCTGGTTCGGCATGTCCGAGCTGCACCCGTAGACGACGAGCGCCATCGTCGCGGTCGTGATTCCCGCGATCATCAGCCAAGCGCGCTTGTGCATCGGTCCTCCGAACGTGATCACGAGACAGGTGGACCGAGATGACGGTCTACCCCAAGCAGAGTGGGCAGAGCACGCTCCATGCCCGCAGCCGCCAGCGGCTGAACGTGGGCTCACCAGGGACCAACCGATCGCGTTCGCGACTCGAACCAGGCACGAAATAGGAGATCGAGCGGTCGCTCGGGGTAGTGGACAGTGGTAGTCGCGCGGGGATGTAGGGGAGGGCTAGCTCCGCAATCTTTCTTCGACCTTGAAAACATTTGCGCGCTGTCGCGTCGCGCCCGCACCTCATGCGCGCGAAATGCGCGCGAACGCCGGTCAGGTTCCGCGGGCGACGGGCGACGGCGCGCCTTCCTTACTGAGTCTTCGGAATCCCCGCACACGCCTGCGGCGTCACCGACTGCGCTACCGAGTTGCAGTCGAGCTGTCCAATCGTCGCGACGCAGACGGCGACCGCCTGCTCGCTCGCCGACGACGTCGACGCGCACTTGTCGGAGCAACACGTGAGGTTCGCATCGGAGACGCACTGACTGAGCGTCTGCACGGTCGCGAGGCAGTCGATCTTGCGCTGGCAGTACGCGGTCTCGATGCGCGTGCACTGCCCGCCCGCCGTTTGCGTGCTCGCGTCGGCGCCGCCGCCGTCGGTCCCCGTGTTGTTCGACGGGAAGCACGAATCCATCCCGAGGACACGCAGCGCGAGGCCCGCGATGGCGAGCCCCGCACCGATGCGCGCGATCATCCCTTGTACGCCTTCATCGACTCGATGCGCGCCATCAAGAGCTCACGCTGCAGCTTCAGCGGCTTCGGCATCGTCGGTCCGATCTTGTCGAAGAACTCGCCGAACGATTCGAGCTCCGCCTGCCACTCGTCGAGATCGATGTGCGTCGCTTCGTCGACTTGCTCCGACGGGATGTTGAGCCCCGAGAGATCCAAGTCGCCCGCCTTGGGCACCCAACCGAGCGGCGTCTCTTGTCCGCCGACGCGAAGGCGCGCGCGATCGACGACCCACTTGAGCACGCGCATGTTCTCGCCGAAGCCCGGCCAGAGGAACTTGCCGTCCTTGCTCTTTCGGAACCAGTTCACGAGGAACACCTTCGGCGGGTAGGCGATGTGCGCCTGCATGTCGAGCCAGTGCTGGAAGTAGCTCCCCATGTTGTATCCGCAGAACGGGAGCATCGCGAATGGGTCGCGCCGCACGATGCCGACCTTGCCGGTCGCCGCGGCCGTCGTCTCGCTGCCGAGCGTCGCGCCGAAGAAGACGCCGTTCATCCAGTTGAACGCCTGCATGACGAGCGGCACGGTCGTCGCGCGTCGCCCGCCGAAGATGATCGCGCTGATCGGCACGCCGTCCGGATCGTCATAGAACTTCGAGATGCACGGGTTGTTCGTCGCGGGCGCGGTGAAGCGCGAGTTCGGGTGCGCGGCCTTCTCGGTCGAGCCCTTCTTCCACGGACGCCCTTGCCAATCGGTGAGCTCGTCGGGGACCGCGCCGTCCTTCCCCTCCCACCAGACGTCGCCGTCCTTCGTGAGCGCGACGTTCGTGAAGATCGTATCGCGCGAGACGGTCTTCAGCGCGTTCGGGTTCGACTCGTTGCTGGTGCCGGGCGCGACGCCGAAGTAACCGAACTCCGGGTTGATCGCGTAGAGCCGTCCGTCCTCGCCGACCCTCATCCACGCGATGTCGTCGCCGACCGTCCAGATCTTCCAACCCTTGAAGCGCTTCGGCGGGATCATCATCGCGAAGTTCGTCTTGCCGCACGCGCTGGGGAACGCCGCCGCGACGTAGGTCATCTCGCCTTCGGGCGACTCGACGCCGAGGATGAGCATGTGCTCGGCGAGCCAGCCCTCTTTCTTTCCGAGGTAGCTGCCGATGCGGAGCGCGAGGCACTTCTTGCCGAGGAGAACGTTTCCTCCGTATCCAGAGCCGATGCTCCAGATCGTGTTGTCTTGCGGGAAGTGGCAGATGAAGCGCCGCTCCGGATTGCAATCGAGCACCGCATGGAGCCCGCGATTGAAGTCGCCAGGGGACCCCGCTTGCGGGGATGTCGACGAGCCGTCGCCGAGCATCGTGAGCGCGGCCTTCCCCATGCGCGTCATGATCTTCATGTTGAGGACGACGTAGACGCTGTCGGTCAGCTCGACGCCGACCTTGGACATCGGCGAGCCGACGGGGCCCATGACGTACGGGACGACGTACATCGTCTTCCCCTTCATCGACCCGTCGTAGAGCTTGCCGAGCTTCGCGTACGCCTCGCTCGGCTCCATCCAGTTGTTCGTCGGCCCCGCCTCGTCCTTCGTCGGCGTGCAGATGAACGTGAGCTGCTCGACGCGGGCGACGTCGTTCGGGTTCGAGCGGTGGAGGTAGCAGCCGGGGAGCTTCGTTTGGTTGAGCGGCTCGAGGACCTTCTCGGCCACGGCGAGCTCGGTCAGGCGGTGCTTCTCCTCGTCCGAGCCGTCGCACCAAACGATGCGGTCGGGCTTGGTCAAGCGGGCCATTTCGTCGACCCATTGGAGGAGCTTGGCGTTCTTCGTAAGCGGTTTCCCGGCGGCGTCGTTGGGGGCGGAGCTCATGGTGCTCGCTGAATACCTCCATTCGGACGTGCGTGCATCCAGCACCCGGGGAAAACTTCAGCGATTCGAATGGCGCGGGATGCTGCTTCGTCCAATGCTTTGACGTGGTGAAGCCGCCTTCCTTTCTTCTCGCGGTCGCGCTTGCCTTGCCCTCCGCGGCGATCGCCTGCTCTTCCGGTGGCATGCCCGCGACGAAGCTCGCCGCAGCCCCCCCTGTGCCGCCCGCGTCGCCCCCGAAGGACGACGGCCAGCCGGCCAAGGGCGTCGGCGGCGGAGACGGCCACGCCGCCGCGCTCGAGCAGCTCAAGGTCGCGCCCGTTGGCGCGCGCACCGACAAGCAGAACAGCCTTCGCATTCAGCTCCCCGACGCGAACCATTGGACGCGCGTGAAGTTCTGGGGCGTACCCAGCCTGGTCGGGTTTCGCTACGGCAAGGCACACCACGCGATCGTCGCGGCGTTCATCACGCACGTCGACGACAACCTCGCGGTGGGCGCGTGCCAGAAGAGCTTCGAGGACATGGCGCTGCCGTACATGGGCTCGTTCGAGGTCGAGGTCGAGTACGAGGAGCCGCACGCCGTCGTCTGGAACGGGAAGATCGCCGACATCGCATCGGTGTTCGCGCGCACCGCGACGCTCGCCGCGCGCGACAGCTACGCTGCCGCATTCGCCGCGTTTCCGGCGTGGAAGGGTGCGTGCCTCATCGTCGGTGTCGCGGTTCCCGCCGGCGAAAGCGAGCAGCGCGCGCGCGACGTGCGCGACCGCTTCGTCAAAGACGTCCTCCCGCGGATCGACGTGACGGCCGCCGAAGAACCGAAAGAGCGGTACTGACGCGATTGAGCCTCGGCGGGCCCCAACGTCGACAAATTTTGTCACTGGCGGTGCACCCCGTCGCGGTCGCGCTCCAGAAACCGCAGCTTTGTTTCCCAGTTGGCCCCGGCACACGCCCTGCAGTCTACTGGAGGGGACCCATGCGAATCGGAACGGCGAAGCAAAGTGGAGGCTTCACGCTCATCGAGCTCATGATCGTCGTGGCGATCGTCGGTGTCCTCGCGGTGCTCGCCATCTACGGCGTTCGCAAATACATCGCGAACTCGAAGACGGCCGAAGCGCGCAACTCGCTTGGGCAAATCGGCAAAGACGCCGCGACGGCGTACGAGAGAGAGGGCATGGCGGCGTCGGTGCTCTCGCAGGGCACGTCGACGGCGGTTCTCCGCGCGCTTTGCAAGGGTGCGTCGGCTTCGATTCCGGCCGCTCCCGTGGGGATTCAAGGCAAGAAGTACCAGTCGGCGCCGAGCGAGTGGTCGGTCGATCAAGTCGGGAACTCGGGCTTTGCGTGCCTCAAGTACGTCATGGATCAGCCCCAGTACTTCATGTACTCGTACTCGATGTCGACGGCCGGAAACGCGGTCGGCAACTCGTTCACGGCGGTCGCGAACGGCGATCTCAACGGCGACCTCGTGATGTCGACGTTCACGATGCTCGGGGCGATCGGGAGCGGCTTGGTCCTCAACATCGCACCGCAGCTCA
>JAYVXB010000731.1:0-11024 GCA_043785585.1 Deltaproteobacteria bacterium
GCTGCGCGCATGATCTCGACGACGGTCTCGTACGTTTGCACATGGCGCTTGCGCGGCCCGACGAAGACGCGGTCGAACGTAGCGCGCTCGTGCACCCAGTGCTCGCCGAGCGCGCGCGCCTGCGCGTAGCCGGGCTCGGAGAGCTGATCATACCCGTCCTGCGAGAACGCGGACGCTTTGCCGTGACGGACGAGAACCAGGACGGACATCGCCCGGACCTTTAGCGCGTTTCGCGACGAGAGTGGGCTTGGCCGTTGTGGTGATCATGGAAGTCGCGCCATGCTGGAGGTATGGCGGGGAGCGAAGAGGTGCTCGAGCCGTTTCCGGGCGGCGTCTCACGGACGCAGGTCACGCCGACGTCCCAGTTTCGGAGCACGTGGCTCAGCTCGTCCTTGCGATCGATCCGCGAGCGCGGTCTCCTCGAGAGCTACCTCGCGCACCTACCGCCAGAGCATCACGAGGCCGTGCTCTCGACAGTGGTCGGTGTGTGGCTGCCTTCGGAGATCGCCGTCGCGCACTACGAAGCGTGCGATCGGCTGGGGCTCACGGAGCAGGAGCAGGTCGCGATCGGCGCGGAGGTCGGGCGCCACGCGCAAGGAACCGTCTTGTCGGTCGCGGTGAGCCTCGCGAAGGGCGCGGGCGTCACGCCGTGGACGATCCTCACCCGCCTTCCGACTGCATGGAGACGGATCTGGATCGGCGGCGGCGTCTCGGTCATCAAGCTCGGACCGAAGGACGCTCGCCTCGAGATCGGCGGCTGGCAATGCGCGCGCGTGCGGTACGCGCGCGTGGCGATCCGCGGCGTGACCTCGGGGCTCGTCGAGCTGTTCTGTGAGAAGGCGTACGTGCGCGAGCTACGTGCATTCTGCACACCCATGACGCTCGGCTACCGCATCAGTTGGGCGTAGCGTTGGCGGCGGGCGCGATGGCTTCGCGAGCACGCGAGAGGAGCGCGACGACCTCCGCGCGGAGCACGCCGATGCGCGCGATGTCGGCGGGCGCGGCGCGACGGCGACCAATCTTCCGCTGCTCGAGGTGGTCGAGCCAATGGAGCGCCGCGAACGGCGACGCCACCGCGACGGCCGCAGCCGCGAACGACACGGGCGGCGGAAGGAACGCGAGCGACGCGCCGACGAGCGCTCCCGCCCACACCGGAAAGACCACGAGCCCGGTGCCGAGCTTGTACGTCGAGACGACGTCGTGCTCCTGCTTCGCGACGCGCTTCGCGACGATGCGCGGAAGCTGGTACGGCAACCAGTAGAGGACGGCGCCGGGGATCGCGAGCGGAAGAGCCAGCGCCAGAAGGAGCTTTCGCCGTCTCGCGCCGCGCTTCATCGAGGTCGCGCCCATCGCGACCTCCGCGTCGGTGAGGCCGCTCGCGTCGAGCGCGTCGAAGTACGCCGACACGCGCGCCTTGATCTCGCCGTACATCGCCGCATGCTCCGGGCCGAGCGCCTTGCGCGCCGCCTCGACCTGACGACCGATCTCGTTCCACGCCGCGAGCGATCGATCGCCGGTGTCGTGCGCGAAGAGCGACGCGACGCGCGCGATGAGCTCGCGTTCTTCCCAGTCGGCGCCTTCGACGATCAGCTCGGAGAGATCGACGCGCAGCTTGTCGGTGATCGCCTTCGCGAGATCATCGCCGGCCACGCCGAGACCGTCGACCGCACGCACCGGCCCGTAGACGACGAGCGCGCGCGAGCGAAACGTGTCGCGCGCCTCGAACTCGAGGCCGACCGCTTGGAACGTCAGCCCACGCGCACCGCCCGCGTGCGCGCGCGCGAGCATCCTCGCCGCGCCACTCTTCAGCTTCACGAGGTGCGGCTCGTTGTGGCTCGTCCCCTCGGGGAAGATCAGGATGTTGCCACCCTGCGACAGATGCGACGCGACGCGCTCGAAGATCTCGTCGTTCGACTCGACCGACTTGTTCGGATCGTCGCGCCGCCGAACGACCGGCACCGCGTCGACCGCGTCGAGCAGCCACTTCAAGACCGGCACCTTCCAGAGCGTGCTCTTCGCGATCGGCGACGCGGCGCACGGCGCGTTCGTCAAGACCAGGATCGGATCGACGAGCCCGTTGACGTGGTTCGCGGCGAAGATGCGACCGCGTGTGTCGGCGGCCGGCACCGCGCCGACGACCTCCGTCTCGCGGAAGTAGAGTTTGCTGATCCCGCGAAAGGCCCCGAGGAGCAGGCTGCGCACGAACGCCATGCCCGAGGGTACGCGCACGCGTCGCCTGTGGACGCGGACAAAAAAACAGCGCCGGGGGCTGGGGGGGGGAAAGCCCGGCCGGCGCTGCGTCTGGAGATAGTGCATCGCGTATGCCACGCGGGCGCGAACGAGATTCCGAGTATTTGGCCTGTGGACGGTTTGGCGCGCGATGCAAGGTTGCAAAGCGGCCCCCCAAGCGTGCAACGTTGACGTGCCTTGGCGTCCTCGCGACTCGCACTCCCGCGCACCGTCGTGCTGCTCGGCTTCACGAGCCTCGCGACCGACATCGGGACGGAGATGATCTTTCCGTTGTTGCCGCTGTTCCTCGTCGGGACGCTCGGCGCAGGCGCGGAGTTCCTCGGCCTCGTCGAGGGGCTCGCGGACACCGTGTCGAGCTTGTTGAAGCTCGTCGCTGGCTCGCTTTCGGATCGACTCGGCAAGCGGAAGCCGCTCGTCGTCTTCGGGTACGCCCTCGCGAGCGCTGCGCGGCCGCTCGTCGCGATCGCGACCGCGCCGTGGCACGTTCTCGCCGTCCGCGTGACGGATCGCATCGGCAAGGGCCTGCGTTCGGCGCCGCGCGACGCGCTGATCGCCGACGCAGCCGAGAAGGGCGGTGCGGGGCGCGCGTTTGGATTTCATCAGGCGATGGACCACACAGGCGCCGTCGTCGGTCCGCTGCTCGCGACGGCGTTGCTCGCGTTGGGCGTCTCGGTGCGAAACGTCTTCTGGCTCGCCGTCGTGCCGGGGGTGATCGCGACGCTGCTCGTGTTGCTCGTAAAGGAGCGCGCGTCGACCCCGAGCGCGACCCCGACCGCGACCACGACCGCGACCGCGACCACGACCAAGGCCCCCCTCCCCGCCCAACTGAAGTCCTACCTCGCGATCGTCCTCGTCTTCTCCCTCGGCAACTCCTCCGATGCATTCCTCCTCCTCCGCGCGCGCGAGCTCGGCGTCACGACGACGCTCATCCCCGTCCTCTGGACCGTGCTCAACCTCACCAAGGTCGTGAGCGCGTGGCTCGGCGGCGATCTCTCGGATCGCGTTCCTCGCTCGCGGCTCATCCTCATCGGGTGGGCGGTCTACGCCGCGACGTACCTGGTCCTCGGCGTCGCCACCGAGTCGTGGCACGCGTGGGCGATCTTCATCGTCTACGGCGCGTACTACGGGCTCACCGAGCCGGCCGAGAAGGCGCTCGTCCGCGACATCGCGCCCGCCGAGATGCGAGGGCGCGCGTTCGGCTACTACAACCTCGTCGTCGGTGTCACAGCGCTGCCGGCCGGGCTCCTCACCGGCTTTCTGTGGAAGACGTACGGACACCAAGTCGCCCTCGGCTGCGGTGCGGCGATCGCCGCGGTCTCCGGGGTCCTGCTCCTCGTGTGGAACGCGCGCCAATCCGCTATACGAGCTCATGGACTTCTTCGCGACCGCGGCGAAAGGGACTGAGCCGGCGCTCCGAGACGAGCTGAAGGAGCTCGGGCTCTACGGCGTGCGCGCGGATCGCGGCGGCGTTCATTTCACCGGCGAGCTGATCGACGGCGCGCGCGTCTGCTTGTGGTCGCGCGTCGCGGTTCGCGTCCTCGCGTGGCGCGGCACGTTCGACGTGCGCGGAGGCAACGAGCTCTACGAAGTGATGCACTCGCTCGAGTGGCGGCACTTCCTGACGCCGGAGCGCACGCTCGCCGTGAAGGCGACGTGCCGATCGAGCAAGCTCACGCACTCGCAGTTCATCGCGCAGCGCGCGAAGGACGCCATCGTCGATCAGCTCCGCGACGATCTCGGCGCGCGCCCTTCCGTCGATCTCGACGATCCCGATGTGCTGGTCGTCGTTCGACTCGTGAACGATCGCGCCGACATCTACGTCGACCTCGCGGGCGAAGCGCTCCATCGTCGCGGCTGGCGCACGCAGACGGGTGAGGCGCCGCTCAAAGAGACGCTCGCGGCGGCGATGCTGCGCCTGTCGGGATGGGATCGAAAGCGACCGCTCGTCGATCCGATGTGCGGCGCGGGGACGATCGCCATCGAGGCAGCGGAGTGGGCGCGCGGCATCGCGCCGGGATTGCGGCGCGCGAGCTTCGGGATCGAGCGTTGGGCGCTCTGCGACGACGCGCTGAAGAAGCAGATGGAGGATCTCCGCGGTGAGGCCCGAGCGCGCGCGCGACGAGACGGACCCATCGTCCGCGCGTTCGACATCGATCCTGCGATGGTGGACGCGACGCGCGCCAACGCGAAGATCGCCGGCGTCGATGTCGTCGTCGAAGAGCGCGACATCCGCTCCCTCGCGCCGACGGATCCGCCCGGCGTCGTCGTGACCAACCCGCCGTACGGCGAACGCCTCGAAGCGGGCCGCGCGTTGTTCAACGACATGGCACGCGCCTTCCTCGCGCTGCACGGTCACTCCGTCGCGGTGCTCGCGGGCGCGCCGGAGATCCAACAAGCGTTCGGACGCAAACCCGAGAAATGGTGGCTCGTCTACAACGGCGACATCGAATGCCGCCTGCTCCTCTACCGCATCCCGTGAGAGACTACGTGCTGCCGATCGCGCGCTCGCGACGGAGATCGCCGCGTTGAGCGGCGGCCCGAAGAACCTGATCGAGCGCGCGCGGACTCCGAGACGTCGCTGATGGCGAAGGGGATCTACCGATCCGCCGCGGGCGACTGATAGGCTGAAAATCGCCTTGTTCCAGAAGCCCGCCGAGACGCCCGACGAGATCGAGCAGAGCAAGCCGCTCGACATCCCGCCCGAAGAGATCGCGAAGATGGACGAGGCCGAGTGGTACGCGAAGGCGTACCGCGGCGACGCTCCGCAGCTCACCGTGCGCGCCGTCTTGATGGGATCCGTTCTCGGGTTCTTCCTCTGCTTCACGAACATCTACGTCGGGCTCAAGGCCGGTTGGGCGCTCGGCGTCGGGATCACGGCGTGCATTCTGTCGTTCGCGACGTGGTCGGCGCTGCTGAGGGCGCGCATCGCGAAGACGCCGATGTCGATCTTGGAGAACAACTGCATGCAGTCCGTCGCGTCGGCGGCGGGGTTCTCGACCGGGATGGTGCTCGTGTCGGCCGTGCCCGCGCTGCTCTTGCTCACGGGGCGCCAGCTCTCGTGGCGCGTCGTGGTGCCGTGGATCTTCTTCACGGCCGTGCTCGGCGTCGTCATGGCGATCCCGATGAAGCGCACGATGATCAACCGCGAGAAGCTGAAGTTCCCGACGGGGACGGCGGCCGCGGTCACGCTTCAGAGCCTCTACGGCAACGGTCGCGAAGCGATCGTCAAAGCGCGCGCGCTCATGATCGCGGCGCTCTTCGCCCTGTCGATCCCGCTCTTGAAGGATCTCAACGCCGTCCGACGCTGCGGCGCCGACGGAAGGCTCGCGCTCGAGCCCGTGTTCCCCGACGACTTGAACGTCTTCGACGGCCGCCTCCACATCATCGCGCGCTACTTCGACGCGAAGCTCGGCGTCTTCAAGGAGAAGGCGTACGAGCTCTCGCAGTGGCACATCAAGCTCGATCACAGCGTCGTGCTGATCGCCGCTGGCGCGATCATCGGCGTGCGCGTGACGGCTTCGATGCTCGTCGGCGCGCTCGTCCTCGTGCTCGACGTCGGACCGCGCGCGCTCGAGTGGGGCTGGACGAACCCCGCCGGCACGCTCGTGACCGCCGCCACGAGCCCCGCGAACGCGTTCGCGAAGATCGGCATCTGGTACGGCGCGCCGATGATGGTCGCATACGGGCTCATGACGTTCGCGATCGGCTGGCGAACGATCGCGCGCGCGTTCAGCGGCTTCGGCGGCAAGCCACCTGCGGACGAGGATCCGCGTGTCTCGCAGGTCGAAGTGCCCACGTCGTGGTTCGCGGTCGGAATGGCCGTCGCCGGCACGGGTCTCGTCCTCATCGCTTGGAAGAACTTCGACATCCCACCGCACCTCGGCGCGCTCTCCGTCCTCGTGACGTTCTTGCTGGCGCTCGTCGCGTGTCGCGCCACGGGCGAGACCGACGTCACGCCCGGCGGCCCGATGGGAAAGATCATGCAGCTGACGTACGGCGCGCTCATGCCGCAGAACGTACAGGCGAACCTGATGACCGCCGCGATCACGTCGGGCGGCGCGATCGCGTCGGCCGATCTCCTCACCGATCTGAAGTCCGGCTATCTCCTCGGCGCGAACCCGCGACGGCAGTTCGTCGCGCAGTTCCTCGGGATCTTCACGGGCACGGTCGCATCGTGCACGGCGTACTACTTCCTCGTTCCGAGCATCGAGGCGATCCGCGCGCCCGAAGGCGCAGCGCACGCGGCGAAGTTCGCGGCGCCGGCCGCGCAGCAGTGGGAGGCGGTGGCGCGCGTCTTCGCCGAGGGCTTCGCGAACCTGCATCCGATGGCGCGGCACGGGATCATGGTCGGCATCGCGTGGGGCATCGCGCTCGCGATCGCCGAGGTGATCTTTCCAAAGCTACGAACATGGATCCCGTCCGCGACGGGTCTTGGCCTCGGGCTCATGTTCCCGTTCGCGACGTCGCTCAGCTTCTTCATCGGCGCGGTGCTCGCGGTGATCTTCCAAAGGGTCAGCGAGAGGCAGGCGGAGCGCTTCGTCGTACCGATCTCGTCGGGCCTCATCGCGGGCGAGAGCGTCGTCGGCGTCGTCGTCCAGGGCCTGAACAACTTCGTCCTCAAGTGACGCCTGCGCGACCTTCGGAGCGCATGCGTCGTGATTCACGACGCCCGCCGTCGTGCAGTTCTGAAAACCGATCTTTCCAATGGAGCAGCGCCGTAGACGCTCCCACATTGGGATTTGTGCAGCGATTGCGCATGGCGCGCGTGGCACGGATTTGGCGATGGCAACGGGCGCGCGCGCGCTCGTGCGCGACGACGCTTCTCCTACCTCAGGATCCGATGCTCCTACCGTTCACGATCAGCCCGTCACCCGCGGAAGGCGATCCGCCTTCGTCGAGCCCGCCGACACCACGCACCGACGAGCCGTTCCTGATCTCGCTCGCGAGCGGCATGCGTCCGCCACCGCCCGACCGCGACGAGCAGATGCGCGCCGTCTTCGAAGCGTCGCCTCTCGCGATCGTCGCGCTCGATTTCGAAGGACGCGTGACGCTGTGGAATCCCGCCGCCGAAGCGCTCTTCGGTTGGACGGCGGACGAGGCGATCGGCAAGACGCCGTCACCGGAGCTCGTCGTGCTCGCGAAGAACGCGATCGCGGGCGACACGGTGACGGGCGTCGAAGCGACGCATACGCGCAAAGACGGCGGCCGCGTGAAAGCGCGCGTATCGATCGCGCCACTTCGCGGAGCGAGCGACGCGCCGGTCGGCACAGTCGCGATCTTCACGCGCGAGCCGCTCGACGAGTAGACCAGCGGGTCACGCCACCGCCTGATCGAGCTCGCGGATCATCCGCTCGCCGCTCAGTTGATCGGCCGCCGCGCCACCGAAGTACTTCATCAGCCCCACCTTCTCGTACCGCGGGAGGATGCGCGCGCTCATGAGACCGATCTCGCGCAGGTTCGGCACGAGGCGCGAGAACATCGTCTGGCGAAACTCGTTCATCCCGGGAACCTGCATCACGAACTCGCGCCACTTGTCGCGCGGCAAGCGTCCCGCGAACCACTCGTCGAAGACCTCGTAGGCCATGAAGCGATTTCGCATCAGGAGCGCGACCTCGAACGACCAGTCCTCGCGCTCTTGCCGCTCGCTCTCACTCAGCTCCTTCGTGATGTGCTCGCGCAGCGCGAGGACGCCGTAGTGGACGTGGCGCGCCTCGTCTTGGATCACCATCTTGAGGAGGCTCTTGAGCAGCGGCTCTTTCGTCTGCTTGTAGAGCGTGCTGAACGCGCCGAGCGCGAGCCCCTCGACCATGATCTGCATGCCGAGGAACTTCATGTCCCATCGCGAGTCGCTCATCAGCGAATCGATGATGACGAAGAGGTTGTCGTTGATTTGGTATAGCTTGTTGAGCTTCGTATCGAGGTAGCGGTGAAAGACCTCGACGTGGCGCCCTTCGTCCATGACCTGGGTCGCGCCGTACAATTTCCCGTCGAAGAACTGCACCGCTTCGGTCACCTGCGCGGCGGCGAAGAGAGCGCCCTGCTCGCCATGGAGAAACTGACTCAGCATCCATGACGTGAGGCTGTAGGTGAACTCGCGCTTCTCCTTCGTGTCGAGCCTGATGCCCATGCGCTCGAGGATCGAGAAGTCGAGGAAGCTCTCGGGGAGAAGTGCCTTCTCCGGATCCATCGGGTCGACGCTCGTCTTCCACGCGAGGTCCTCGCCGTTCCACTGCCCGAGCTTCGCGCGGTTGTAGAGATCGCGCATGTCGGGGTTGTCGTCGGGGTACGTCCAGTCGAAGTGCGCGGAGTGCGTGGCGGGCATCTTCGTCGGGACCCCTTGCTTTCCGCGCTTGAGGACGAGCCCACGCACGCCGGCGGGACCGAGCGCGCGGAGGACACGCGGATCGCGAATCTCGAGAAAGACGTCGAGCATCTCGAGGTACGCGTCGACTTGGTCGCGCATCTTGGCCGGCAAAAGAAACGTGAGCTTCGTGGTGTCGAGCATCGGTGGGTCTCCTGGAACGGAATCCTGATTCACATCGCTGCGAAGAAGTGTCGGACCTTGGTGTCGTGGTAGCGGGCGAGGAACGAGCTGATGATCGGCAGCGCTTTCGCGGTCATCGCGGCGACGCGCTCCGCCGGAAGGTGCGAAAGCTTCGCGGTCAGGAGCTTCGTCTCGCGATCGAGGAGCTGGGTCATCGCCTCCTCGTAGATCGTCATGATGCTCGCCGGAAAGCCGAGCTTGCGCGTGAAGCCCGCGGCGCGAACCTCGCCGAAGAGCTCGATCATCCACGCGTCCTCCGTCGCGATCCGCAGTCGGCCGCGCGGGCCGTGCGTCGCGGCGAAGAGGCCGATGGCGATCATCTCGTCGAGGTCCTTCTTCTCGAGACCCGCGCGCGCTGCGAGCGCCTTCGCATCGACGGTCTCGCGCGTGCCGCCTTCACGAGGCGCGTCGCGGTGGCCGAGCCGCTCCTTCACGTCGACGAGCAGGCGGCGCTGCGCGGGGCTGAAAGCGTCGTCGCGCTCGTCGATGACCGCACGGATCGCCTTGAGCGGGAGAAACCGCTCGTGCTGGAGCTGCCGCACGAGCTTGATCCGCGCGACGTGCTCTTCGCCGTAGTAGGCCATGTTGCGGCCGGTCTTGTGGCCTTCGGGGACGAGGCCCTGCTGGATGTAGAAGTGGATCGCTTGACGCGGGAGCCCCGTGAGGGACGAGAGGTCCTTCATGCGGTATGGCCACGCGTCGCGATCGATCACGGCAGCTCCAAGACGGCGGGCCCCGTCGGGCGCGAGCAGCACGCGAGGACGTAGCCTGCGGCGCGCTCTTCGTCGGTGAGGCAGGTTGGTTCGTCCATGTCGACGTCGCCGGACGCGAGCTTGACCTTGCACGCGCCGCAGCCGCCCATCGCGCACGAGAACGGCATCGGCGCCCCGGCAGCGAGGCCGGCCTCGAGGATCGTCTGACCGGACGCGACCACGAAGCGACGGTCGGCGCCGTCGATTCGCAACGTGACGGTCTGCGCGGCGTGCTCGCGCGTCGTGGAGGAGCGGAGGTGAGGCGACGCGAAGCGCTCCTCGTGGATTCGCCCCGGCTCGACGCCGCGTGCGACGAGCACTTCGCGAACCGCGCGCATCATCGGCTCGGGGCCGCACACGTAGAAGTCCGTGGGGAGCTCGGCGCGGAGATCGACGAGTGCGAGCTCGCGCGCGGCGACGTCCGAGCCAAGGAGACCGACGCCGGCTGTCCAACCCGGCGGCGGCTCGGAGAGGACGTGACGAAGGGTGAAGCGACCGGCGTGCTCGACGGCGAGCGCGTCGAGCGCGTCGCGAAAGATGACGTCGTCTTCGCCACGATTGCCGTAGACGAGCGAGACGAACGAGCGTGGCTCGGTCGCGAGGATCGTGCGGGCGATCGACATCAGCGGCGTGATTCCGCTCCCGCCGCCGATGAGTACGAGGTGACGACGCGCTTCGGGATCCGGCGCGACGGTGAACGCGCCGGACGGACCGAGTACGTCGATCGTCATTCCTTCGCGCGCTTCGCTCGCGAGCCAGGTCGACACCTTGCCGCTCGCGACGCGCTTGGCGGTGAGCGTGACGCGCGTCGAGTCGAGCGCAGAGCTGGACGCGGAGTAGGCGCGACGGAGCGCCTCGCCGTCCACGCTGGCGAGGAGCGTGAAGAACTGACCCGGCAGAAACGCGATCGGCGCGCCCAGCGGGTCCTCGAGGACGAGCGTGACGGCGTCGGCGGTCTCTCGGACGACCTGTGCGACGCGCAGTCGACGCGGCGCGAGCGACGCCGCGACGTCGCGCTCGACGCGAGCCGTGGCTCGGCGCGAAACGAACGGCGACGGCGACGCGCCGACGACCATCGCGACATCTCGGCGGAGCGCGTCGATTCGACGCCCGACGACGCGGGCGAGAAGACGGACGACACCGGAGGGCGGGGCGGCAAGAGCGGGGCGGGTCACGTCAGTGAGAATGACACCGTGGACAAAAGTGTCAAGTGACGCTTTACACTTTTCACAATTGGCCGCTGGCGCGGGAGCGCGCCCACGTGAGAAATTACCGTTCGATGAGGCCCGCAACGCGCTACGGAGTCGTCGTCCACCTCGCGTTCGCATTCCTCGCGATCGCCGACCTCGTTACGTCGCCGTCCCCCGCGGCGACCGTGACCCCGACCGCGACCGCGACCTCGACCTCGACCTCGACCTCGACCTCGAGCGCGACCGCGAGTACCCCCTCGACCCCCGCCCTCCCCGACCCCCGTGGTC
>JAYVXB010000732.1:0-3417 GCA_043785585.1 Deltaproteobacteria bacterium
CGTCTTCGGCGGCACATTCACGTCGCGCCTCATGAAGGCCGTGCGCTCCGAGCGCGGCTGGTCGTACGGCGCGTACGCGCGCCTGTCGATCGATCGGCATCGTCAGTCGTTCTCGATGTGGACGTTCCCGGGCGCAGAGGACGCGGCGCCGTGCATCGCGCTCGAGCTCACGCTCCTCGAAGAATTCCTGGCCAAGGGGATCACCGCCGAGGAGCTCGCGTTCATCCAGCAGTACCTCGTTCGATCGCACGCCTTCGAGATCGACACCGCGTCGAAGCGGCTGCACCAGGCGCTCGACATCGAGCTCCTCGGGCTCCCGAGCGATTACTATTCGTCGCAGGTCGAACGGACGCGCGCGGTCACGCTCGACGAGGCGAACGAAGCGGTGCGAACGCGCATCGCTGCGGCTGATTTGCTGACGGTCGTCGTCGGCACCAAGTCCGAGATCTTCGAGGCAGTGAAAGCTGCGATCCCAGGTCTCGCCAGCGCGGAGACGGTCCCCTTCGACGCGGAGTGACCGCGTCATGGGCATGACGAAAGTCTTCGTGAGCACCGAGCTGCCCGGCGACGCGGTCGAACGGCTGCGCGTGGCGAGTGATGTCACGGTGGGGACGCGCGTCGGCGACGCGGCGTTCGAAGCAGGCGCCGGCGAATGGAACGCGATCGTCGCGCTCTTGACCGACCGGATCGACGAGGGGCTCCTCGCCCGCACGCCACGCCTCCGCGTCGTCGCGAACGTCGCGGTCGGCGTCGACAACGTCGATCTCGAAGCGTGTCGCTCACGCGACGTCATCGTGACGAACACTCCTGGCGTGCTCACGGAAGCGACCGCCGACTTCGCGTTCGCACTGCTGCTCGCCGCCGCGCGCCGCGTCGCCGAGGGCGACCGCCTCGTCCGTCGCGGCGAGTTCCACGGCTGGTCACTCGGGATGCTGCTCGGCGCGCGCGTGCACGGCACGACGCTCGGGATCGTCGGGTTCGGGCGCATCGGCCAGGCGGTCGCCCGGCGCGCGCGCGGCTTCGGCATGCGCGTGCTCTACACGCAGCGAACGCGCCTCGCCGAGCCCATGGAGCGTGCGCTCGGGGCGACGTACGTCGACGTCGACGAGCTCTTCGCAACGAGCGACGCCGTGACGCTGCACTGCCCGCTGACACCCGCGACGCGGCACCTCGTGTCGACCGAGCGCCTCGCGCAGATGAAGCCCGGAGCACTCCTCGTGAACACGGCGCGCGGCGCTTGCGTCGACGAAGCCGCGCTCGCGGCAGCGCTCGCGTCGGGCCGCCTCGGCGGCGCCGCGCTCGATGTCTTCGAGGACGAGCCGCGCGTGCATCCTGCGCTCGCAGCTTGCGAGCGAGTCGTGCTCGCGCCGCACATCGCGAGCGCCGACCGACCCACGCGCGAGGCGATGGCGCGCATCGCCGTCGACAACGTCCTCGCGATTCTCGCAGATCGAGCGCCGATCACGCCCGTATGAGGCATTGGAAATCCCGCTTATGCTCCCCGCCAAGCTTCGATGATGCGCCTCCGCCAATCCGCTTTGCTCGCGGCGCCCCTCGCGCTGGCCTTCATGCTCAGCGCCTGCGGCGACCCCACGCCGCCGCCGCCGAAGCTCGCGGCGAACGCGAAGCCGATCCCGAAGCGCTCCACCGCCGAGCAGCGCGAGATGGTGGCCATCACCGTCTACAACTCCGACTTCGGCCTCGTCCGAGAGATCCGCAACGTCGATCTCGGCCAAGGGACGATCTCGCTCGAGTTCCGCGACGTGTCGTCGCAGATCGAGCCGCAGACGGTGCACATCAAAGGGATGCCCGGCGCGCTGTCGATCTTCGAGCAGAACTACCGGTACGATCTTCTCACGCCACAAAAGCTCCTCGAGAAGTACGAGGGGAAGCGGGTGAAGGTCTACCGCTGGAACCAGGCGACGGGGCGCGAGGATGCGTTCGACGCCGAGGTGCTCAGCGTGCAAGGGCCTGGCGGTCCGGTGCTTCGCATCGGCAACGACATCACCTACGGATTCCCGGGACGCATCAGCTTCCCCGAGGTGCCGGCGAACCTCATCGCGAAGCCATCGCTCGTGTGGCTCCTGCAGAGCACGCAGGCGCGCCAGAAGATCGAGGTCACGTACCTCACGCGCGGCATCAACTGGCGCGCGGACTACGTCTTCGTGCTCAATGACGACGGCGCCACGGGCGATCTCACCGGGTGGGTCACCCTCACGAACCAGACGGGCACGAGCTACGAGAACGCGCAGCTCAAGCTCGTCGCAGGCGACGTGCAG
Source organism: Deltaproteobacteria bacterium (assembly GCA_043785585.1). Classification (GTDB taxonomy): domain Bacteria; phylum Myxococcota_A; class Polyangia; order Polyangiales; family Polyangiaceae; genus JBBQXV01. The sequence continues at coordinate 2,280 of JAYVXB010000732.1, forward strand.
CGCGTGACGGCGAACATGCCATCAGCGGACGCGCCGGGCGGAGGCGCCGGGTACGCCCGGCAAGAGGCGAAGCGCGAGTTCAAAGAGGAGGGGCTCTTCGAGTACCACCTCTACACGCTGAGCCAGCCGACCAGCGTCCTCGACAAAGAGCAGAAGCAGGTCGCGCTCCTCGAAGGGCACGACGTCAAAGTCGACAAGCGACTGCTGTTCTTCGGCAATGACTACTACTACCGAGGTCAATTCGGCCAGGTGTCGACGAACCAAAAGGTCGGCGTCTACCTCGATATCCAGAACAAGGACACCAACCACCTCGGCATGCCCCTGCCAAAGGGGATCGTCCGCGTCTACAAAGCCGACAAGAGCGGAGCCAAGCAGTTCATCGGCGAAGACAACATCGACCACACGCCGCGCGACGAAAAAATTCGCATCAAGATGGGCGAAGCGTTCGACGTCGTCGCCGATCGCAAGCAGACGAGCTTTCAGGTGTTCGGCAGCTGCAGCTCCGATAGCGAGTGGGAGATCGCGCTCCGCAATCACAAGGACGGCGTCGAAGAGGTCGAGATCGTCGAGCCGATGGGCGGGGATTGGGAAGTCCTCGCATCGAGCGGCGCCGCGCCGGTGAAGAAGGACGCGCACACGCTGACGTTCACCGTGAAGGTGCCGGCGCGCGGAGAGACCAAGGTCAGTTACAAAGTTCGCGTGCGCTGGTGTTAAGGAGAGTTCGATGAGGCAGCGCTTCGTTGCAGCGGTGATTGCATTGGGCGGATGCGCAGGTGCGTTCGGCGCGTATGGCGCGGCCGCACAGACGGCGCCGAAACCGACGCCGCTCAAGTCGACGGCGCAACAGCGGACGGATGTGACCATCACCGTCTACAATCAGAACTTTGGCCTCGTCCGCGAGATCCGCGACATCGATCTCGCGAACGGCCGCGTAGCGCTCGAGTTCCGCGACGTATCGGGTCAGATCCAGCCCGAGACGGTCGCGATCAAGAGCCTTCTCGGAGCGACGCAGCTCAAGGTGCTCGAGCAGAACTATCGCTTCGATCTCCTCACGCCCGCGACGCTGCTCGAAAAGTTCGTGGGCCAGAAGATCCGCGCCTATCGATATAACCAGCAGCTCGACAAAGAAGACGGATTC
>JAYVXB010000733.1:0-10982 GCA_043785585.1 Deltaproteobacteria bacterium
CGCGCGAGATGTCACCGCGCGTGCGAGAGCTCCTCGGCTACAGCATTCATCCGCCGTTCATGGGGCACGTCGCCGGCGTTCATCCGGGCAAGCTGCTGCGGTAACGCGCGCGTCAGGGCGTGCGCGACGCCTGCGCCGCTTTCTTCATCCGCGCGATCCACGCCTGGCGCATCTGCTCGTGCGCGACGCGCGCCGCGGACGCGGGCGTTTGCCGCTGGAGCTCGATGAGGACGTTCGGCTTGTCGGCGCGACCGCGGATCGTTCCGTCGGAGGCGGTGACCGCTGCGGACGGCGATGGCGCGGGTGATGCCGATGCGGACGTCGCGGGCGCAGCGGACGCGGGCGCCGGCGTCGCAGGAGCCGACGGCGCGGCGGGCGGATCCGCCGAAGCGGGGATCGCGATCGCCGCGACACCGAGGGTCAGCAAACCGAGAGCGACGTACTTGTTCACGGGCACCTCCATTCTAGCCCTTGGACCGTTTCGCGCAGCGGAGATTGGGTCCCTTACGCGTCGAGCAGGGTCCTGCGCTAGGCTGCCGCCGATGCTGGCTCTCCACGAAAAGGCGACGCTCGCGCTCCTCGCGCTCGCGATGACGGCGATCGCGTGCAGGCAGAGCGGGGGCGATTCGAGCGCGGACGCCGCCACCGCCGCGTCGGCGACGACGTCGGCTGCGGCAGCGCAGGGCGCGATCGTGGTCGACGTCGCCGCGCTGCTCAAGGACTACAAGGACGACGCCGCGCGCGCCGACGCGAAGTACAAAGGGAAGCACCTTCGCGTGAGCGGCGTGGTCGCCGACGTGCGAAAGGGCGAGAACGGCGGCGTGTCGGTCACGCTCGGTACAGGAGCGGAGATCGAAACGCCGCTCGCCGAGTGCTTCTTCACGCCGGAGTACGCGCAGGCGGCGGCGACGTTCACGAAGGGGCTGAAGCTCACGGTCGAAGGCGACTGCGAAGGGCTCGCGTCGACGATCGCGCTTCGGCGATGCGGCTTCGGATCGGCGGCGACCGCGAACGCCGCGCCGCCCTTGCAAGATGGGAAGGGCGCGATGGACGTTTGCACGAAGCTCGAGGCCGCCGGCCTCGCGGCGAAGTGCTCGCCTGTCGCGGGGCCCGGCGAGAAGGCGCGCTTCGACTTGCCGTCGCTGCCGGGAAAGAGCGGCCTCGTCGTGCGACTGGCGGATCCGCTGATGTTCTCGAAGTACGTCGCGGGGATGGCTGCGCAGCCGCAGGCGTCGCCGTTGCGGCCGTACTACGGATCGCCCAAAGCGAGGATCGTGGTGCACCTCGCGAGCGGCGTGACGCCGGAGGTCGAAGAGAAGATGAAGGTGCTGGTCGACGCGCTCTAGGTCGCCCAGTATGCGAACCTAGCGAACGGGGACCTGCGATGAGCTCGACCGAACCTCCTCCCTCCGACCGACGCGCCGCGGAGCGCCACCTCGCGTGCTTCCCCGCGTCCGTCCAGACGCCCGACGGCGAGCCTCGCACCTCCGTCATTCACGACCTCAGCATCAGCGGCGCGCTCCTCCTCGTCCGCAGCGACCTCGGCGTCGGCGAGCGGGTGCGGCTGCAGCTGCACATCTCCGAGAACATCGACGAAGTGCGCGAGACCAGCGGAACGATCGTCCGCGTCGTGCCGCTCGCGGACAACGAAGTCGGACTCTGGGCGCGCAAGGTCGGCGTGAAGTTCGACGAAGCGCTCACGATCTACGAAAACGAGATCGCCGAGCTGCACGAGCGGCAAGCGCGCCTCGGGTTGAAGTGAGCGCAGGCCAAAGACTGCGCTCGTCCTGAGCGGCGCCGACGCGAAGGATCCTCAGAAGGATCCGCGAACGCCAGCCGACCCGAGCCCGATCCACGGTGTGATCCGCGCGCCCGTCGGCGCGGGTGCGGCCGGCTTGTCGCCGATGACGAGCGCCGTGATGCCGACGCCTGCGCCGATCCCGGCGACGATGAAGCTCACCGTCGAGATCGTCGACATGGTGCTGGCGGTGTCGAGATCGCTGAACGTCGACGGCGGGCATCGGTTGTCGCGACAACCATTGAGCGCCGAGCTCTTCGCCGACAGCGTCAAGACGCCGGTGACGACGCCCGCGATGAGGCCGACGCCGCCGACGCCGAAGCCGACGAACGCGACCGTCCGCATCGTGTGCTTGGGCTCGGGCGGTGGAGGCGGCGGAGCCTCGGGCGGCGTCTCGGTCTCGGTGGGCGTCGGCGGCGGAGCCGTGGACGTCGGCGCGAGCGTGATGGTGATGTCCTTCTTGTCTTTCTCGACGACGTCGATCTCCTGCGATCCCGCAGCCGCGTCGGTCTTCACGGAGATCACGTGGTGCCCTGGGTTCAACCGGATCGGCGCCGCGAGGGCCGCGCCCGGGAGAGAGATCGCGTTGATGGTGACCGTCAGCGTCGCCCCTTCGGGCGCGCCCTTCACCGTCACCGACACGACCGGGATGCGTGTCTCGAGGTTGTCGAACAGCGCTTGCGCCTTCGTGCGCGCATCTTGAAACGCAGGCGGCTCGCCCCTCGCCTCGGGGATTCGCAAGACGCGCAACGCGTTGTCGCGCGCCTCGATCCAGAGACCGAGCATCTCTTGCGTGCGCGCGACTTCCCAACCCGTCGACGGGACTCTCATGATCGCGTCGGCCGCCTCGAAGCTCTTCAGCGCGCCTTTCAGATCTTTGCTGTCGCGCTTCGTTCGTCCGTCGGCCATGAGCTGGCGCGCGGTGTCCTTCTCCGTCGCGTTCGGCTCGGCGTATGCGGGCCGCGCGGGGGACGCGAGCGTCATCACGAGCGCGCCGCCGAGCGCGAGCCGAGCCACGAGCGCGGATCGCGCGAGCCGTCGCTTAGAAGCCATCGGGATCCACCTTCCGTCGCGGAGGCTGCGCCGTTGCCGTCGTCGTGCCCTTCGTCGACGGCGCGGTCGGGATGAACCGCGGCATCGCGGTCGGCATCTTTTGCGTCGCCGATGCGCTCGACTCCGCGAGCACCGCCCCACCGGCGTCGACGGACGCGGCAGCGACGCTCGGCTGCGTCGTCGCCACCGATGCGGGCGCTGTCGCCGTCGCCGGGACGGACGTCGCCGTCGCCTGCTGCTTCGCGGCATCGGCTCGCGACTCACCACCTCCGCGCATCGCGAGCGTCGCCACGAGGGCGACGCCCAGGATCGCGGCCACTCCCGCGGCGATCGCCCACGTTCGTTTGCGCGCGCCTGCCGGCGGCATCGGCGAAACGAGCGCGGCCGCCGCCCCGAGCGTCGCCGACGACGTCTCGGTGATCGGTGCGACGCGCAGATCGGGATTGCTCGTCGTCCCTGGAATTGCCGGAGCCGTGAGGAGCGATTCGTTGCCGCTGATCGGCGGCGGCGTTCTTCCGTTCGCCGAATTCCCGAACGGCGTGCCGGCGAGCTGCGCGAGACGCGCGCGTTGCTGCGCTTCTTTGAGTGAGCCTTCCACCGCGAGCTTTCGCGTGATCGCTCGCTCGCCAATGTGCTCCGCGCAGAACGCCGCTACCTCGGCCGTCGTCGTCGTCAGCTTCGCCTCGACCATCGCGTTCTCGAGCGCCGCCTGCATCTCGAGCGCCGTCGCGAAACGCTTCGCAGGATCGTGCGTCAGCGCGCGCCGCACGACCGCCTGCACCGCAGCGTGCACGCGCGGGATCGGCACCGCGGGACGCCCGAGCGTCAGGAGGTGCAGCGTCGCGAGCTGATTGGCCCCTTCGAACGGCGCCTTCCCCGCGAGGAGCTGATAGAGGATCGACCCGACCGCCCAGATGTCCGCGCGGCGATCGACGACGCTCCCCGTCGCCTGCTCCGGCGCCATGTACTGAATCTTCCCCTTGAGGATGCCGGTGTTCGTATCGCCGACGACGCGGTCGCGCGCCTTCGCGATCCCGAAGTCGATGAGCTTCGCGACGCCGCGCGTGCTGACGAGGACGTTCTGCGGCGACACGTCGCGATGCACGACGCCGAGGAGCGTGCCGTCGCTCCCGCGCAGATCGTGCGCAGCGTGAAGCCCGCCGCATGTGTCCGCAAGAATGCGAAGCGCGACGCCGTGCGGGATCGTCACCCCCTTCTCCTCGACCGCACGGCCGAGCTTGGAGAGTGCGTCGCCGTCGACCCACTCCATCACGAGGTAGAGGACGTTCTTCTCTTCGCCGAGATCGAGAATCTGCGCGACGTTCGTATGCTCGATGCGCGACGCGATCCGCGCCTCGTCGAGGAACATGTGTTGGAAGCGCATGTCCGACGCGTACTTCGGAAGGATCGTCTTGATCGCGACGAGCTTCTCGAAGCCGTGCTTGCCGAGAAGGCGCGCGACCCAAACGGACGCCATGCCGCCTTCTGCGATGGGGCAAAGAAGCTCGTAACGATCGAGCCTGTACCCAGGCACGAGCGGAGACGGCTGCGGAGCAAAGCTGCTCACTTGTCCATTGTCGCGCGCAAATCGAAAGAGTGCGAGCGCAATCCGTGCACACTACAGCCTACACGCGCGCGCGGCTCTGCGCTCTGCCGTGGCGCCGTCAGTTCCAACTCCCGATCTGCGCGTCGGGGCAGGAGCAGTTCTCGAGCCAGCCGGCGTTCTTCCCCGCCGTGTATCCCCAGCAGAAGTTCGTGCACGTGTTGCTGACCGAGTAGCAGACCGTCGGCCCTCCGTTGGGGGGGCACGCGCCGAAGTCGACGCAGAAGGTGCTGTCGTGGCCCTGCGAGATCGCGTACGCCGTGCACGCCTCGTGAGCTTGCGCGTTGTTGAACGTGCCGCTGGCCGTGCAGTCGTAGAAGCTCTGTCCGGCTCCGTTCAAGTGCGTCATCGACGGGCACGTCGAGGACGAAGCGCACCCGTTCCCGCCGCACGTCGGGTGCGCGCACTCGCAGCCATCCAAGTCCGGAGCGGTCGCGGAGTTGCAGTCCGCCCGTCCCGCGTTGCACGTGTACGTGCACGTCGTGCCTGTGCAGTTGCGCGCGCTGTTCGTCGTCGTATTGCACGCGAGCCCGCATCCGGTGCAGTTGAGCGCCGTCGTCGTCGCAAGCTCGCAGCCGTCGGTCTGCAGGTTCGAGTTGCAGTCACCGAAGCCGCCCGAGCACGTCCCGTTGCACACGCTGCCACCGCACGTCCGCGTCGCCATGTTGTTGTTCGAGCAGCTGGTCCCGCACGCGCCGCAGTTGTTCGGATCGTTCGTCGTGTTGACGTTGCAGCCGTTCGCCTGCTTCGTGCCGTCGCAGTTGTTCGTCCCGCCGACGCACGTCCCGTTGCATGCGCCGCCGCCGCACGTCCGCGTCGCCATGTTGTTGGCCGAGCAGACCGTGCCGCACCCGCCGCAGTTGTTCGGATCGGTCCCCGTCGCGACCTCGCAGCCGTTGGTCCGCTTGTTCGCGTCGCAGTCGGAGAAGCCCGCCGAGCAGCTCCCGTTGCAGCTCCCGCCGCCGCACGTCCGCGTCGCCATGTTGCTGTTCGAGCACACGGCGCCGCACCCGCCGCAGTTGTTCGGATCGGTCGCGGTCGCGATCTCGCAGCCGTTCGTCTGCTTGTTGCCGTCGCAGTCGGAGAAGCCCGCGACGCACGTCCCGTTGCAGACGCCGCCCGCGCACGTGCGCGTCCCCATGTTGTTCGCCGAGCAGACGATCCCGCAGCCGCCGCAGTTGTTCGGATCGTTGGCGGTGTCGACGTTGCAGCCGTTCAGCTGCTTCGTGTTGTCGCAGTTGGTCGTGCCGGCGGCGCACGTCCCGTTGCAGGCGCCGCTCGCGCACGTGCGCACGGGGACGTTGTTGCCGGAGCAGACCGTTCCGCATCCGCCGCAGTTGTTCGGATCGCTCGACGTGCTGACGTTGCAGCCGTTCATCTGCTTCGTGTTGTTGCAGTTCGCAGTCCCGCCCACGCACGTCCCGTTGCACGCACCGGCGGCGCACGTCCGCGTCGCCATGTTGTTGTTCGAGCACACCGTGCCGCACCCGCCGCAGTTGTTCGGATCCGTCGCGGACCCGATCTCGCAGCCGTCCGTCTGCTTGTTGCCGTTGCAATCGGAGAACCCGACCGCGCACGTCCCGTTGCAGGTGCCTGCGCCGCACGTCCGCGTCCCCATGTGGTTGTTCGAGCACGCGATCCCGCAGCCGCCGCAGTTGTCCGGATCGCTCTGCTTGTCGTGGCACGTGGAGTTGCAGCACGTCGTCGCCGCGCCGCCGTCGCCGCCGCAAGCGTTGCCGCACATGCCGCAGTTGAAGCCGTTGATCGACGTGTTGATGCAGGTGTTGTTGCAGCACGCGATCGCGCCGCCTCCTCCCGCGTCGCCGCCGTCGCCCGGTCCGACCCCGGCGTCGACGAAGCAGTCGGCGATCGTGCGGCATCCGAGCGCGCACATGTAGCTTCCGACGCTCTGCTTGACGCATCGGGTGCCGAGCGCGCAGTTGTCGTTCGTCGTCAGGCACGGGACGCACTGAAAGGTCTCGACGTCGCAGCGCGGGTTCGCGCCGCCGCAGTCGGCGTCCTTGATGCACTGCCGGCACACGCCGGCGTCGACGTCGCAGTCGCCTCCGTCGGCCCCGCAGCTCGCGTGGTCCGCCGCGCATCCGGGCGTGCACATCTTGTTGATGCAGACGGTCCCTGCGGCGCAGTCGGGGTTCGCGACGCAGGCGACGCATGTGTTCGTGGAGGTGTCGCAGACGGGCGTGGCCCCGGTGCACGTCGGGCATCCTGCGTCGACGTGCCCGTCGCCCCCGCCCTCCGACGTGATGCCGCCTTCGTTCAGTGCCGTGCCGTCGCCGCCGCCGTCGCAGTTGTCGAGGCAATCGACGCGCTCGAGGTCTCCGAGGCCGGCGACCTGCGCGCACGAAGACGGCAAGAGCGCGAGAGCGATGAGGGCGCAGGCAACGACGACCCAACCTGCGATCCGGTGCTTCGGCATCCGTCCGGCTCCCTGCGGTCAAACCGCATGCTTCAGCTTCATTGTAGCACGGCACCGCGGCGCTCGCGCGGTCGCGGCATCCGCGCGATAGTAGGTATCGTGGACTCGGAGTATCGCCTCTCTCCGGCGCTCACGCCGGGCTATCGGCTCGATCGTTACGAGCTGCTCTGCCCCATCGCCGAAGGCGGAATGGCCGAGGTGTGGCTCGCGCGCATGCTGGGCAAGCACGGGTTCGAGCGCCTCGTCGCCGTGAAGACGATCCTCCCGAAGTACGCGGCCGAGCCGATGTTCCAAAAGATGTTCCTCGACGAGGCGCACATCGCCTCGGGGATCGAGCACGCGAACGTCGCGAAGACGCTCGATCTCGGCGAGCAGCACGGCGTCCTCTTCATCGTGATGGATCTCGTCGACGGCGACGCGATGACGAAGCTCCTCGCCGCGGTGTCGAAGCGCGCCGCCAAGATGCCGCACGGGATCATCCTGCGGATCCTCGCGGACGTCTGCGGCGGGCTCCACGCGGCGCACGAGCTCCGCAACTCCGACGGAGTGAACCTCGGCGTCGTCCATCGCGATGTCTCACCGCAGAACATCCTCCTCACCACGCGCGGCGTCGCCAAGCTCATCGACTTCGGGATCGCGAAGGCGAAAGACCGCCTCTCGGGCGAGACGAACGCCGGGCTCGTGAAGGGCAAGGTCAAATACATGGCGCCGGAGCAGGCGCTCGGACGTCCGATCGATCGACGCGTCGACGTGTGGGCGGTCGGCGCGATCCTCTACCGCACGCTCGCGGGCCGGCCTCCGTACATCGGCGCGAACGAGCTCGAGACGCTGCACGCGCTCACGTCGGGCAAGCCGCCGCCGCCGCTGCCTCCGAGCGTGCCTCACGCGATCGGCGCCATCGCGCTCCGGGCGCTGGCGCACGATCGTGAGCGACGGTTCGCGACGACGGCGGACATGCAGGCGGCGATGGAGCAGGCGATGGTCGACGTCGGCGCGGCGACGACGACGTACGACGTCCAAGAGCTCATCGCGGACTTCATGCTCGATCGCGCCGCAGCTCGGAAACAAACGTTCGAGCTCGCGCTCGTCGCGGCGCGCGAGCGCGAACGAATGCAGGTGCTCCTCAAACCGAACGAGGCCGACTCGTCGAGCGGGATCCTCGACGTCGGATCTCGCGTGCTTCCGCTCGGGAGCGCGCCATCGCCCGTGAAGAGCGCGCACGACGACGATGGGGATCTCACGATTCCATTCCAGCCGCAGATCCACGGCGCCTTCGCTCCCGCTCCGATCGTGTCGCCGCGAGACATGACCACCGAGCTGCTGACGGCGCCCGCACAGGTGCGGCCGCGCCCATGGATCGGCGCCGGAGTCGTCGCGGGGGTCGCGGTGTTCGTCGTCGTCGTGCTCGTCGTGATCGCCGCGACCCGGGGCGGGACCGAAGCGCACGCGGTCGCGACGTCGAGCCTCGCGGCGTGGTCGAAGACGCTCCGTTTGCCTGAATCGGGCGTCGCCGCGCCGCCGACCGCATCGACCGATTCGTCCTACGCGCTCGTCGCTTCGCCCGCGAAATCCGCGACTGCGTTGCCGACGACCGTCGCCGCGCAACCGGTGGTCACCGTGACGCCGACGACCACCGTCGCCGCACCGCCGAGAGCGCCACCGACCACGGCACCGACCACGCCGAAGAAACCTCGCCCCGACGTCGACGGCTTCTGAAGCGACGAGACGCGCGCGCCGCGTCCCTCACCTCGCGGCGGGGTCTTGTTTGTAGAACGCCGCGAGCTCCTCGTAGAGCTCGGGGTGATGCCGCTTCATCGCGCGCGGCTTCTCGAAGAACATCTCGGTGACGACGGCGAAGAACTCCGCGGGGTTCGTCGCGCCGTAGGGGTCGATGTCGCTGCGGCGACCCGCGTGGATCTTCTCCGAGAGATCGGTGAACTCGTCGCCGAGCACGTGCGCCCACGACGTGTAGTGCGCGCGCGCGCCGAGATCGGGCGCGCCGTCCATCGCGCCGTCCTCGCCGTCGAGCTGGTGCGCGAACTCGTGGAGCACGACGTTCTGCCCGTCGGCGGGCTGCGCGGCGCCGGACTTCACGTGGTCCCACGCCAGCACGACGACGCCGCGCGTCCACGACTCGCCGAGGCGAGCTTGATCTCTCTCGATCACGACGCCACCCGCGTTCTCTTTGGTGGGCGCGCGGTACGCATGCGGATAGACGAGGATCGAGTCGACGCCTGGATAAACGTCGGTCTCGCGATGAAGGAGCAGGAGGCACGCCTGCGCGGCGATCGTCACCTTGATCTCTTCGGTGAGCTCGAGACCTCCGCACCCTTCGAACGATTTCTCCGCGACGAAAATCCGGACGAGCCCTTCGAGCTCCTCGCGGTCTGCGTCGTCGAGGGTGGCGAGGTACGGCACGTTCTTCGTCAGGATCGCGCGCTCGCTGTCGGTGAGCGGCGCTTCGCGAAGCGCGGCGCGGCGACGGTTCTTGAAGAAGTCGAACATCGATTCGATTCAGGGTTTGCTCGCCTGCGCCTGCGCCATCCACGTGTCGATGCGCGCGCGCGCGCCGTCGTACCGCTTCGTATGCGGGGCGTACGCCTCGTACGCCCCGCGCGCTCGTCGCGCGAGCTCGAGCGCTTCGCCCTTCTTCGATGCGTCGCCGCGCAGTCGCGCCTTCGCCGCGGCGAGCTCCACGTCCGCGACCATCAGCGGGTTCAAGTCCGCCTCCGTGCAGGTCGCGAGTGCGCCGTCGAGCACGACGCGGGCTTCGGCGACCGCGTTCGTCGCGAGCAGCGCCTCGCCGAGCGTGAGCTTCGACACGACGACGTTCGCGTGTCCGGGAGGGAGATCCTTCGCGACCACCTCGAGCGCCTTCCGCAGCGTCGCGACCGCCTGCGCGGCGTGGCCCGAGGCGGTGTCGAGCTGAGCGATCTCCGCCTCGATCTCCGCGACCTCCGCGTGCGGCCGCGCGAGGTCCAGCTGCGCGCGCGCTTCGGTGAAGCGGCCGGTCTCGCGCAAGCATGCGCCCAAGTACATCCGGATCTTGCCGACGACGTATCCATTGTCGGTCCCCGCGCCCTCCGCGTCTTTCACCGCGTCGGTGCACTCGGTGAGCGCAGCGTCGATGTCGCCGAGATCGAACAACGCCTTGCAGACATAGCCACGCATCTCGAGCGTGCGCGGATGCACGGCGCCGTTCTCCGCGAGCGAATGGGCGTAGCCGCGCCGCGTGTACTCGAGGCCACGCGTGTAGAGGCCGACGTCGCTCGCCGCGAGTCCGAGCGTCGTGAGCTCCCACTCGTCGAGAGGGCGCGTTCGTTCGATCTTCGCGGCGTGCTTCTCGAGGCAGTCGAGGCGCGCATGGAGCCGACCCGGCTGCCACAGCGCGACGCATCGCGTGTGATCGAGGAAGCTCTGGATCTTCGGCTCGGGCGCGCCGCGATCGAGCGCGGCCTGCGCGATCTTCTGCCACGTGTCGTACTGCGGCATGTCGTACACGTAGACGTACTCTTGGACGAGGCGCGCAGCGGCGTCCTTGAGCACGCGCTCTTCGTGCGACGCGAGCGCCGCAGCGAAAGCGTCGCGTAGAGCCGGGATCGACACCTTCCCGTCGTTGAGGTTCGCCGCCGCGCGACCGCGCCAGAGTTGCACGCGCGCGACGAGCGGAACGAAGCCGACGGCCTCCGCGTCGGGCAAGAGACCATCGGCGTTCGCGAGCGCGTCCTTCGCTTTGCCGAGCGCGACCTCGGCTTCGATCGTCGCGAGCCGCGCCTCGAGCGCCTCGACGCGCGCGGCCTTGTCCTTGTCGCGCGGACGCGGTGACGGCGCGCGCAGCGACGCGACGTCGGCGCACCCCTCGATCGGCGCGAGCGAGTGCGCTGCCTTCGTCCCCATCTTCACCGCGTCCGCGTCGGCGTGGCGAAGCTCGTCGACGAGCGCGTTCATCCCGCGCAGGCGCGTCGAGAGGCACGCCATGCGCAGGTCCAGGACCTCGTCGGATTGCTCGCCGCGGAGGCGCGTCGCGGCGCAAGCGTCGTCGCTCGCTTCGGCCCACTTGCGCGCGTACCCGTCGAGCGAGCTCGAGACGG
>JAYVXB010000734.1:0-3406 GCA_043785585.1 Deltaproteobacteria bacterium
CGCGAACGAGCCGACCGCCGAGAACAGCTCGGCCCTCTTCGCCAACGATCTGACCGCCTGCAACTACTTCGTCGCCAAAGGGCTCACGAACTTCCAAGCCGCCGGCATCGTCGGCAATCTCGATCAGGAATCGGGCATGAGCCCGACGGCGGTGCAGGGCGGAGGGCCCGGACGCGGGATCGCGCAATGGTCGGTCGGCGGGCGATGGGATCACGACGCGAACGACAACGCGACCGCGTACGCGGCTCAGCACGCGCAATCGGTTTGGTCGCTCGGGCTCCAGCTCGATTTCATTTGGTACGAGCTGACGACGTTCTCGGGGTACGGCCTCGCGTCGCTCCGCGCGACGACGAACGTCACCGACGCGACGGTCGTCTTCCAGAACAAGTTCGAGGGCTGTGGGACGTGCATCGAAACGCAGCGCATCGCGTACGCGCGCGCCGTGCTCGCGCAGTGCGCCACGACGCCGCCACCGCCGCCGCCTCCGCCGCCTCCGCCCGACAATCCGCCGAAGGGCCACATCGACAGCGCGGCGTGCGCCGGCGTCGCCGGCTGGGCGCAAGATCCCGACTCGCCCGCGACGGCGATCCACGTCGACTTCTACTTCAACGGACCCGCAGGCACGGCCGGCGCCGATTCGATGCGCGTGCTCGCCAATACGCACCGCCCGGATTTGTGCACCGCGATTGGCTCCTGCGATCACGGCTATGCATTCAACTTGCCACTCGGCATGCAGGACGGAAAAGCCCACCCGGTGCACGCGTATGGAATCGACGTGAGCGGCGGCGCGAACCCGGAGCTGACGAACAGCCCGAGGACGTTCACGTGCCCGAACGCGAAACCGCCGCTCGACGTGCACACGGGCGTGAAGCGTCACGTCGTCGATGGCGCATCGATGACGGCGTGGGCGTTCTCGATGTTGTTCGACGTCGCGCCCGAACCGGACGCCGTCGTCGCGGCGTACCCCGCGGGCGCCGACTGGAGCGCGAAGCCTGCGCTCGTTCAGGCCGATGACGGCACGCCGGAGGTGTGGCTCGTCGACGGTCACGTGCGACGGCACATCGTGAGCGCGGCGTCGCTCGCGGCGTGGCATCGGACGGCGGCGGAGGTCGTGAAGACGCTCGCGGCGAAGGTCTATGCCTATGCGAGGGGCCCCGATCTTCCTGCGACGCCGTTTCTCGTGATCGGGAGCGGACCTGCGGTGTACGTGCTCGACGTCGCGCTCGATGCGCCGCCAGGGAGTGATGGCGGGCCGACGCTTGGCGACGGTGGTGGTGGAGCCGGTGGTGGGGATGGTGGACTGTCGGGCAATGGCGACAATGGAGCGGGGAGTAGCGGCGGCTGCAGTGTGCAGTCGGCGTCGTCGGAGTCGGGGTTCGCGTGGATGGTTGGACTCGGGATGGCTCTCGTCGTGATGGGGCGTAGGCGCGCACGAGACGTCGCCACGCTCACGTCCACTGCGCAATCACGCTCACGGTCCGGCAATCGTTGCACGCGAAGTGGTACTGAAACCCGCTCTCGTTGTTGAGCGCGACGGCGTCCCCGAGGTCGCTCGTCGAGGCCATGGCGGCAACGAACACCATCTCCTCCCTGCATCGACGACAGAAGACGCGCTCGGCGGACTGCGCCCATCTCGGCGCGCCGAGGACTTGCGGCGCCTCGTCGCCGATGTCGCCGTCGTCGACCTCTTCGTCGTCCGCCACGAATCGCGGCGCAATCCACTCCAACTTCACGGGCACTTGGTGAAGCTCGGCACCTTCGTCGTTCGCCTCGCCGTACAGCTCACGCGACAAGCCGACCGCGACGAGCTTCACCGTGCGTTCGTCCGCGAGGAGCTCGTAGTCATGCCGACCCATCCACATCATGCAGTCGTGACATCCCATCATCGCGAACCACGGGAAGCGCGGCAGAACGGCGGCGAGCTTCGGCTCGGCGCGCACGTCGAAAACGAAGTACGCGCGAATGGGATGGCCACAGCCTTGGCACGCGGGCATCGTGAGCGTGCGATCGCCGAAGCAGTGCGGAGACGGTCCCGACGATGGTCGAATGCGGGCGCCGGGAGAAGCTAGCCATAGGCGCAGATCCTCTTCGTAGCCGGTGTCGCGCGGCTCGAAGGGCGACTGACGCTCGGCGAGCGCGCCGGGGGCGAGGCCGAGCGCCGCCGTCAGCTCGCGCGCGAGCTCTTCGCCGATACGGAGCTTCACGGCGATGCGCAGCGCGCGCTCTGCGCGGACGCGATCGCCGCGACCGTTCTCGAGGAGCGCCGTGAGCGCCCATAGATTGCCATTGTCGTCGTAGCGGTGCCGAACCGCGGCGAGACGCTCGAGCGCGGCGTCCGTCTTTCCCGTCGCGACGAGCGCGCGACACGCGCGCATCGTTTCGTCAGGCTCATCGCCGCGCCGAACCGCGAGCGCGTCGGCGGTCGCGATGACCTCGGCATGCTCACCTCGCTCGAGGAGCGCGTCCAAGAAGACGCACGTCCGGAATGGACCGTAGGCGCCGGGCTCGCGGAGGTACGCGCGGTAGGCGACGAGTCCTTCGTCGACCAGCCGTCGCTCGAAGCACCAACTCGCGAACCGACCACGTCCCTCGGGCTCGAGCTCGGCGAGCGCGTCGGGAAGGTCGAGCGAGCGCGCACGCTGAAGCGCCAGCCACACGCCCCACGCCTCTCCCTCCGAGCCGTTATAGACGGCGAGGCCGGCGTAGGCCCGAGCGCCGAACTCGAGATCGCCGCCGAGCGCGCGTTCGGCATCGGCGCGCTTCGGCAGCGGCGTCGCCTTCATCAGCTTCGCGAGCGCGGATGGCAAACGGTGCGACACGCCGCGAGTCTACATCGGCGTATGGCGTCGAGCTGGAGTAGCTCGATCTGCCGCGGATCGACGCGCCGAGAGCCGCGCGGACGATTTCTGAGCCGTTCGCCTCCTCGCGCGCGACTACCTCGTCATGCCGATCCCTGCGCCGCGCTCGCGCCTCGTCGCTCGCTTCACGTTCGCGATCGCCGTCATGCCGTTCGCGGCGTGTGGCGTGGAGGTCTCGGGCAACGCGCTCCCCGATTCCATCGCGCCGGACGGTGGTGCCCGGTGGCTAGACGCGGCCGCCTCGATCGACGGGGGCGCGCCGCCCTCGAGAGACGCGGGCGCGCCAGTGCCGCACGATGGCGGAGGGCCGCCTGCGCCGATCGACGCGAAGAAGAAAGTGCTCGACTACATCGCGAGCGTCTCGGGCAAAAAGACGATCGCCGGCCAGCACAACAAGTTCAACGCGACGCCTTCGGACGCGACCGACGCGATCAAGACGCGCACCGGAAGGACCCCGGGCCTCTGGAGCGCCGACTTCGGCTTTGGCGCCGAAGCGCTCGCGTCGCGCGCGCACATGATCGCGGAGGCCAAAGCACAGTGGAACCGCG
>JAYVXB010000735.1:0-10948 GCA_043785585.1 Deltaproteobacteria bacterium
GTGGTCGTCGCATCGCGCTCCGCGTACGCGAAAGGTCCGTCGGCGTTTGGATCGCGGACGCCGGTGCTCGCGTCGGTCGACGACGAGTCGGCGGTGGACGATGCGTCCGTCGCGCTGGCATCCGCGGCGGCGGAGTCGCCTCCACTCGCGCTCGAGTCCCTGACGCTCCCGTCGACGGCTCCGCCGTCCCGCGTGGCTGCGTCGCTGCCGACGCTCGCGTCCGTTCCGCCCGCCGCGGCATCGCTGCCGTCGCTCGAAGTCGTTGCGGCGTCGCTGCCGCAACCGAGCCCCGACACCACCGCGAGCGCCCAAGTCGCATGGAGAAGCTTCATGTGTCTACCGTATGGTAGATAATGGTCGACGTGTCAACGATCGCTGGACACGGCTGCCGGATGCAGCGCCGACTCGATCACGATTTGCCGAGGCCGCGCTGCGCCGCTTCGGCGGTCACGACTCCGACGACGCCGCTCGTGAGCACGCTCTGCGCGATCGCCGTCGCGATCTCCGCGGCGGTGGGGCGCGCCTCGGGACTCGCCGACAGGCAACGATCGAGGAGCGCGCAGATCTCCGTCGACAGCACCGACGCAGGCACCGTGTCGCGCAAGCTCGGAGGCACGAGGCCGAGCGAGCCCGCCATGGCGGCGCACGCGGGCGATTCACCGAACGGACGCTTGCCCGTGAGAAGCTCGTGCGCCATCACGCCGAGACTGAAGAGGTCGACCGCCGGGAGCGCGTGACGCGCGCCCTGCAAGAGCTCTGGCGCGAGGTAGTGCGGCGTCCCGAGAACGACGCCCGTCGCGGTCAGCGATTCCCGCGCGTCGAGAGGCTTGGACGCAGCGGCATCGACGAGCGTCACGACGTCGGGATCGGACGGCGAGTCGACGCTGGACGCGCGCTCGCCGATGAGCCCAGCGATGCCGAAGTCGATGATGCGGATGTCCGGGGCCGCATCGAGATCGTCGCTCGCCAAGACGACGTTGGCTGGCTTCAGATCGCGATGCACGAGCCCCGCGGCGTGCACGGCAGCGAGCCCATCGGCGATCTGCCGCAGCACCGCGAGCGCCCAAGCGACGTCGCCGAAGCGCGCGTGCGCTTTTCGTAGCGTCGGCCCTTCGACGAGATCCATGACGAGGAAGAGCATCCCCGAGTCGGACACGTCGACGTCGACGACGCGCACGATGTTCGGGTGAACGATCTGCGCGAGCGCGTGCGCCTCGCGTGCGAACCGGACGAACGCCGTCGGCTCGCCTTCGGCGCTGAGGACCTTGAGCGCGAACGGCCTGCCGTCGGCGACACGCTCGACGCGGTAGACGCGCCCCGCAGCGCCTGCGCCAAGGGACGCCACGATTCGGTAGCGCCCTTCGACGACCTCGTCGGGCGCGAGGGTGCGAGCCGGAGCGGGCGCGCGAGACAGGATCGCGGCGAGCTGCTCGGAGCGCGTCGCAACCTGGCGACGAAGCTCGTCGTTGAGCACTTCGACTTCACGGTTCTTTCCCTCGGCAAGCTCGACGCGGTGGGCGAGCTCGAGATTGAGCTCGTCGGTTCGCTCGAGCGACGTGACGTGCTCGCGGCTCAACGCGGCCGCCTGGGCCATCGCGATGATGGCGACCGAGAAGCTTCCCATGCGCAGTCCGCCGAGTGGATCTCCGAGACCGAGCCACACGACCATGTCGGGAACGCCCAGCGTGACGACGAGCGGCCAAGAAAGCGTGATGATGTAGAGGTTCGGCGGAGGATCGCGCCGAAGCTTCGCGAGCACGTAGAGGTGGTAGATCGCGTTCACGCTGAGGAGGGCAAGCGTCGGCGGAACGAACCATCGCGTGGCGTCGAATGGCCCTCCGCGCGCCGCCCCGACGATCGTGAGACCGACGAGCGCGACGAGCCACAGCTTCGACGGCTTGCCGAGCCCGAATTTCGCGTGGACGAAGTACACGCTCATCACGACGGAGACATCGAGCCCAATGACGGCGGCGGCGACCTCCCACGTTCCCAGCAACGGCTGGAGCAGGCTCAGGTAGAAGGTCGGAAAGACCGAACCGGCGAGGGCCTCGATCGCGAAGTAGCCGTGCGCGGCGCTGCGACGCGGGCGGAAATAGATCAACGCGTAGGTCAAGCAGCTGACCCAAAGTGTCACGACCGCAATGACACTGCTGACCTCCACGAAGTCGCGCACGCCGCGAAACGTCGCGTCGCCGTCGGGCGACGACGAGAGGCGCGGTACGGTGTCCAGCCACGCGCTCTGCGTCCATTCGTGATTTACCTCGAGCTCGATCTCGATCTCGGGAGCGCTCGTGAGCTCGTCGGCGATTCGCCAGGCGTGAAAGCGACCACGGTACGTCTCCCAGCTCTTTCGCGTCATCGGCGCGATCGCGTAGCCGTCCACGCGCAGCGACGCCAACCCCGCAAAGTGCGGAATCGAGAGCGAGATCGTGCGGCCGCGCATGTCTGGTGGAATCGCCGCGCGCGTGCGCAGCGTGTAGCGCGACGGTCCAGGCGGCAGCGCGTCGTCGACGTGCGCCGGCAGCGTGATCGGACGCGAAGCAACGATCGGCGTCGTCAGCGTCCAGTCGCGCAGGAGCTCGACTCGCTCGCCAGAACCGCAGCCCACGAGCAAGAGCACGCATGCCGTGACCGCGAGCGCTGCCCACACGCGTACCCTTCCATGTCCGAGTGCGAGCATGGCGCGTCGTGACATCACATCCCTTCGTCACACAATTGACAAGCGTCTGTCGCTTTTTGCACGGCTCGGTCACCGGCGCATGGACGGGGACTTTCGCCTATTGAAGCTGCTCGCGGTACTCGGCGACATTGGGCACCGCCGATTGGATCTTCGCGACGTTCGCCGATGCGCTCGCCGAGCACTGAAGCTCCTCTTCGAGAACGGCCGACGTCGCATAGTCGACGATCTTCCATCCGGCCTCCGGCGCGAGCTGAGTCGCACCGCATCCGTCGCGCGCGAGGCGAGCGATGAGCGGATTGACGGACACCCCATGATCGGTCGCGATCTGAAGGAGGCCGCCTTTGTCCTTTCCGACGGCGCACAAATCGGAGAACGCGAGGTGCCCGGCGTTCGCGAGCCCGACGAGCCGCTTTTTCGCGGGCGACGCGTCGTAGCCGTCTTGCACGCGACTGTAGAGCGCGATGCCATCGGCTTGCCCACCGAGCACGAGCGTCGACTTCACCTGGGCCCCGGCGTTCACGCCGCGCGCCGCCATCGGGATGATCACGCGCACGCCGTTCTCGTCGCCGAGAGACGCCACCGCGTTGCCGCCGGCGCTGTGGCCCGCGAGCGCCATCCGCGACGAGTCGATGTGCGATGCGAGAAACGCGAGGTCACCGGAAGGCGCGCGCATCGCGACGAGGATCTTGCGCGCGTCGCCAGCCTGATCTGCCCGCGCGCCGCCGCCACCGAGAATGTCGCCGAGCGTGATCCCGGGATGATCCGCGGCGACGACGACGAAGCCACGGCTCGCCCAGTGCGTCATGAAGGTGAGACTCTGCGTGCGAAATCCTGCCGTCCCGTGAACGAAGACGACGACGGGGTACGGACCGTGGGCGTCATCGAACGGGAGGTCGCGAACGCAGTCGCAGGGCTGAAGCGGGCTGTCGGCGTCGGGAATCTTCGCGCGGTCCGCTACGGGCAGATGCTCGCGCAGATCGTACGTCACGTTCGATTTGCCGGCGCCCGAAGCGGGCGGCGCGGGGTACCAGACCTCCGCGGTCAGCCCCGCGATCGTGATCGTCTTCGCGCCCACCGCCCACGGACCGCGCGCCGAAGGATCGCTCGGGAGCGCGAGCAGCGTCGTGCCGTCGCACGCGCCGCTCGCCGTCGAACCATCCGCCGCGCCGCCGGCGTCCTGCGTCGCACCATTGTCCGTCGCGCCGTTCGATCCGGCGCTCGAAGAGCACGCGCCGACGACGAAACCCAGAAGAACCGCAATGACCCTGGCATCGAGCATGGTGCACCTCGTGGTGAGTGGTGTTCGTTTCCGTCGTCCTCCCGCAGCTACTGTGCGAGAGCGAGATCGAGCTCGCCGAGATCGTGCGCAGATCCATCGAAGTGGACCTTCATCGTCGTCGCGACTTGGTAGTCGATGCCTGCCTTCGGCGAGAACATCCCGCCGCCTTGCATGTAGAGCGCGACGAGGACGTAGTAGTCGCCGGTCGTGCTGGACGTATCGAGGGTGACGTTCACTTTCTGCCCCGCGGTGAGCTGCGGGTTCATCCCCTGATAGAGGATCCCGGCGGGGGGTCCCATCGGTGGGAGCGCCGCCTCGGTGACGACCAACAGCTGGCGCGTGGTCCCCGTGAAGTTGCTCGGGATCTTGATCGTGAGCGTCGAGCCCGAGACCGCCGCTTCTTGCGCCGTGCCGCTGTCGAGGTGCTGCGATCCGGAGTCGGCGGGGGTCGTCCCGCCGCTGTCGTGCGCCGCCGTCGAAGCGTCGTCCTGTGCGGCGCCTCCGCCGTCGGTCGCGCCCGCAGCTCCTCCGCTCGTGCTGCTGCACGCAGCGAGCACCGAGAGAATTCCAACCGTCGTCGCCGACGCTAGCCCGTGTACGTACGTTCGAATCATCGTTCGCTCCCTCGAGTGGATCAGAGTGTTTTCAAGTGTTCGACGAGCGCAGACTTGTCGTCCGCCGAGAGACCGAGAGACAGCGCGTGGTCGAAGAAATCGACGACCTCGGACAGCTCGGTGAAACGCGCGTCGTGAAAGTGAACCGCGTTCTCGTAGGTGTTCACGAGCGACGCGGCCTTGAAGAAGCCGCGCTTGCGGTCGGGGCGCGGCGTGAACATCAGTGTATTTTGCACGTAATCGCCGGTGCCGAGATCGCGGTCGCCGCGGAGCGCGTCGAGCACGTGCTTCGCGGTCGGCGGGAACAGGTGCGTGTACGCGTCGCTCAACGTGACCGACGCCCAGTCCGTCGCGCTGCCGACGTCGTAGAGAGCTGGGGCCGAGCCCGCGCCGCCGCCGAAGCGATCGGAGCGGTCGACGTTTCCATCGCCGCGGTCGGGACCGCCATGACAGGAGGCGCAACTCTGCGCGAAGATCGCGCCACCACGCGCGGCGCGCGCGACGTCGACCGCGGGGCGCTGCACCGTCGGGATTCCGCGCGCGAGAAACTCGGAGAGCGCGTTCACGTCACCGTCCGAGAGTCCCGTTCCCCCGAGGCGCTCCTTGACGATCGTCGTCGCGAAGTCGATCGCGCTTCGGTGCGTCGCCGAAGCGTGGAGCCAGCCGCGTCCGGCGAGCCCGCCCCACAGACCAATCGTGCGCCGTTCCCCCTCCATCGTCGACCACGCGGTTCCGTCGTTGCCGCCGTTGGGATGGCACGACGCGCACGACGCTTGGCGACTGGCGGTGAGCGTCGGGTGTTTGATCGGATTCGACGACGAGAAGAGGACGCGTCCTCTGCGCATCACCGGATCGATCGGATCGTGATCGACGAGCGGGACCTGCGCGAGCTCGCGAATCGGTGGCGCGTCGGCGACGTCCGTCACCGATCGCGTCAACATCCCGAACGTGATCACCGCCGCGCCCTGTCCCGCCGGCGCGCCCGGATCGAGGCGATACGGCACGAGCGCGGGCGCGGGGAGCGGCGACGTCGCGTACGCCGACAGATCGATCACGGACGCGAAGATCGAGTTTTCATACGCGACGTACCCTTTGCGGCCGTCGGGGGTGACGGCGACGCCGATCGGGTTCGAGCCGCTCAGCATGAAGTGCGCGAGCGACGTCGGACTGTGTGTCGCCGCATCGATGACCGCGATCTCGTCGGCCACGTAGCTGAGGACGAGCGCGCGACGACCGCCGCGCGTATAGCCGACGAAGCGCGCGACGCCTGTGTCGCTCAGCAGGGTCGCCTGCGAGGGGATCGTGACGCCGGCGAACTGAAGCTCGCCAGGCTTCGCGCCCCGCTGCGCGCGCACCGCTTCGCTGTCGTCGCTCGCGGGCGCACACCGGAGAAAGCCTTCGTCGCGGTCGGTGATGTCGATGACGGCCGAGACGCGACGAAACGCGGCATGCCGAGCGTCGCGAGTATCGAGCGGGAAGAGCATCGCCGGCGAGTTGGCGCCGAGCGCGGCGAACTGGAACCCGAGCTGCGACACGTCGCCTTCGAGGATCGGAAATCCCGCGACGCGAAGCGCCGGCACCCAACCGACGTCGCCGCTCGGCGTCAAGAAGACGCCCGCGAGCTGCGTCGGCGACGCCTCGAACGAGAGCTTCTCCGGCGGGTATCCCTGGAACGCGCCGACTTGCGCGAGGCACGCGGCCTCCTTCGTGTTGCCGTCGTCGCGGAGCTCGGCGGTCGCGACTTCGGCGAGCGTGTCGGTCGCGACGATGCTCACCCAGCCGCCGTTGTCGGTGATCTTTCCGTGCGGCAAGTAGTGAGCGACGAGCAGCGTCGCGCCATCGGGGGTGACCGACATGCCGACAGGGCGGCGTCCGACGGCGATCGTTTTCACCACGCGAAATGCGCTGCCGACACGCTCGAGCGCCGTCACGGTGTCGCCGACGTACGAGCTCACGAACGCGCGCGCGCCGTCGGGCGCGACGACGACGTGCCGTGGATCGCGGCCGATGCCCTCGCCCTCACCGATGATCTGAAGGACGGCGCGCGTACGTCGATCCACGACGGTGAGCTGGTTGCACGCGGAGCACGCGACGAGCGCGAGCGCGCCGTCGGGCGTGAGCGCCACGCTGCTCGGTTTGCCGGGCGTCGCGACTTGAGCGACACGCGCGTCGCGTGCGGTGTCGATCACCGAGACCACGTCGGCGTCACCTTGCGCCGCCCAGACCTCGGCGCCGTCCGAGGTCGCGGCTATCGGTGACGACGTCGTCGACACGCGCGACGTGCGCACGCCGTCGATGTCGATCGCAAACGTCAGCGGCCCACCGCCCGCGGTGACATCGAAGCCTATCTTGAAGCGCGCCACGCCGTGCGGCGCGATGCCGCCGAGAGGAAAGATCATCGTCGGCGACGGATCGATCCAGGGATCGACGTTGAAATCGTAGAACGCGGCGGCGCCCTTCACGTCGCGCAGCGTGGCGCGCGCCCCGAGCACGCCCTCGTCGCCTTCGCTCGACACGTACAGCTCGAGGAAGAGCCGACTCTCGTGCTTCGCGAACTTCTTCACGCCCCCGGCGAGCGCGAGCGATCCCGCCGTCGTCGTGATCTTCATCGGAGCCGACAGCGGCTCGCGCTGCGCCGTCTGGAACGCGGCGCTCTCGGGATCGATCGTGACGGCGAAGCTCGCGTGCACGGCAGCCGCGCCCTCGGACGGCGCGACCCACGCAGCGCCGGTCGGCGTCGCGGCGAGCGAGCTCGGGCAACCGGAGATCGCCGCGGGCGGCGTGGCGGGCGCGTCGCCCGACGTGCTGCACGAAGGAATGGCAGCCGCGGCGAGCGCCGCGCCGATGACTCCGCAGAATGTCCGGACGCGAATGGTTGCACTTTGCATGCTCATCTCCTCGCGGCCGAGTACAGGCGCACGACGCCGTCTTCGTACCCGGTGAAAACGATCTCGTTGCGCCCGTCGCCATCGATGTCGACGACGAGCGCGCCGCCTGCCTGTCCGAGCGACTCGTCGATCGTGTGCGTCGCGAACGTGCCCGGCGCGGTCTGCTCGAGCCAGAAGATCCGCGCGTCGCCGTCTCCCGAGACCGCGAAGTCGACGTCGCCGTCGCCGTCGATGTCCCCGGCGCCGAACACGCCGGGCGCTCCCTTGAAGCCCGCCGCTGCGCTCGCGCGGGACAGGATGCCCGTCGAAATCGTCGTCTTCTTCCACTTGCTCGCGCGGTCGGCCGGCGGATCGAGCACGAAGACGCCGGAACGGGCGGCCGCGTCGTCGCGCTCGTTGACGTGGTTCGCGCCGACGAAGCGCGTGACGCCGTCGCCGTAGAGGTTTGGCACCGTCGCGAGCATGAAGCCGCGGCCGCTCGTGTCGTCGATGACGTGTCGCGTCCACGCGCCGCCAGCGCCGCGTCCGATCCACGCGAACGACTCGCCGGTGACGAAGTACTCCGCGGCGACGACGTCGAGCGCGCCATCGGCGTCGACGTCGACGACGACGGGAAAGCTGCCGAGCCCGTCGGCGAGCTCGATGGGCTGCGTCGAGAAGCGATCGGCACTCGTCGTCCCGCGAAAGAGGAGCGCCTTCGCGCCGGCGCTCGACTCGCCGACCGTCACGATGTCCTTCACGCCGTCGCCGTCGAAGTCGACGTGCACGGCGCGGTGGAAGAACCGCTCGCTGCCTCGAGGGACGACGTCGTGCCGCTTCCACGCGCCGGCAACGTTCTCGAACCACGCGAGCGCGCCGCAGTTGCCGACGGCGTGGTCGAAGGCGCAAACGAAGAACCCGGCAGGGACGATCACGTCGACGTCGCCGTCGCCATCGACGTCGCCGACGGTCGGCTCGTTCGCGAAGTAGAGCGCGTCGGCTTCGGTCACGATCGGCGCGCGCTGCCAGCACCCTAGCGACGCGCCCTGCAAATAGACGGCGACGTTGGCGGGAGAGAGCTTCACCACGCCACCGTCGGATTCGTAGGTGCCCAGCGACGACACGACGAGATCCTTCTTCCCGTCGCCGTTTACGTCGGCGACCGCAACGTAGCCCGGCCCGGAAGCGCGCGAGTCGATCGAGCGCCGCGTGAAGTCGCCGAGGATCGTCGTCGCCCCGCGATCCGGATCGCAGGCGATGTCGACCGCCGCGTGGGTCGCATCGGGTCCGGTGTCCGATGGCTCGGATGCGCGATCGATCGCACGCGACGAGCCGGACCCGCAGTGCGCGAGGGCACCGGAGGCCGAGACCGCGATGAGCGAGCAGAGGATCCGAAGGCGCACGTCAAACCTACCGCTCGGTAGATTAACGCTGGTCGCGTGTCAATGACGAACGGCGATGCGAGAGGCGCGCGTCGTCGGGCTAACCTTCCCCGCCGTCAGGAAAGCGCATCGTCAAGCGATCCCCGGCAACGACGGCCAATGCGACGTGAGCATCCCCGTCAATCAGGTCGCTGAGCTGTGCGAGGCAACGATCCAATAGGTCACCGGTGGTGTCCGCGGACCAGAGCTCGATGACGATCTGGTTGTCGACCTTGTTCACCGCGCCTCGGATGCCTGACGTCGTCGAAGGCAACGCATCGGCGACGACCCCGAGCGACGATGCGACGACCGCGACCGCCACCATGCGCGGCGTTCGAAGACGAAGCTGTGACGATGACGGCATCCAAGAGACGCCGCCGACGAGCTTGGTTTGGTGATGAGCGAGACGCGACGCAACGTCGACGACCTCGGCGACGAGGACGCCCTTCCCGCCCTGAACGAGAAATCCTTGCATCGCGTCGAGCGTCGGCACGAGCCGCGTGTACGCGTCATCGAGATCTCCAAGGCATTCGCGGAGCGCGTCGAGCGCGCTCGCGGCGCCGGTCAGCGTACCGAGTGCGGGGACTTGGTCGGTCGAGCTCTTCGCGAGCTGACCGACGATCCGAGCGAGCGGTGCGGCGTCGGCGGCCGCAACCCGAGCGGCCGCGAGCGTCAGCCCGAAAACAGCGAGGATGTTTCGTGCCTCCGCGAAGGCCGGGCCAGCGGCCCGCGACAACAACGCCCTGCTCGTCGCGCGCGTTCGTTGGGACAGTTGAAAGAGACGCTCGCCGGCGCGGGTGGCCAGGCGCGTGAGATTCGCGCGATCGGCGTCGGAGAAGGATCGCGGATCGGTACCGATCACGCACAAGGAACCAACGACGGATGCTCCGACGGTGATCGGCTCGCCCAAGTACGACTCGATGCCGTAACGGTCGACGAGCTCCTGCGGAACGCGGCCGTCCTCGGAGGCGTGCGTCACCTCGAAGCGTTGCCCGTCGCGGACGACGAACTGACAAAAAGATGCATCGCGATCGGTCGCCCGCGCGATCGCCAGATCGAGAGGCAGGCCAACGTGCGCGCGAAAGAACTGCGTCCGATCGAGGACGAGCGACACGAGCGCGATCGGCATGCCTATGTCGTGAGCGGCTTCACGCACGACGGCCTGCAGCACGTCGTCGAGCCGGTCGTCGAGGACGTCGCCGGTCAGCGCGTGCAGGCGGTCCGGTTGCTGCTTTCCGAGGGCGTCGACGCGTTTCACCGGCACCACACGAGAGTACCCCGCTCGCGATTTCGACGCGCGCCCGCGTTGTGCGGGATGAGGATGCGGTAGCGTCGGGGCCCTATGACCGACGCTCTTGCCCGACCCCGCTTTCCCAGGCGTCATGTCGTGGTCGGCATGGCGTTCTTGGCGACGCTGGTCGGCTACACCGATCGCGTGAACATCTCCGTCGCCGCCGTGGCGATGAAGGAAGAGCTCGGCTGGTCGCAAACGCAGAAGGGGCTCGTCCTCTCGGCGTTCTTCGTCGGCTACATGCTGTTCATGCTCGCGAGCGGTTGGCTCGCGACGCGCTTTGGCGGCAAGCGCGTGCTCGGGTTGAGCGTGCTCGCGTGGTCGGTCGTGACGATCCTCACGCCGCTCTCGGCGCAAGTCTCGCTCGCGACGCTCTTCGCCGCGCGCGTCGCGATCGGCGTGGGCGAAGCGGGCCTCTTCCCGGCGGCGTACGAGCTCTTCGGGCGGTGGGTGCCCGCCGGCGAGCGCACTCGCGCCGTTGCGCGGATCATGAGCGGCATCCCGCTCGGGACCATCGCCGGGGTGATGGTGACGGGTTGGCTGGTCGAGCGCTTCGGGTGGCCGATGGCGTTCTATGCGTGCGGCGCGGTGGGCCTCGTCTGGTTCGCGGTGTTCCAGCGCGAGGTCACGAACGATCCCGCCGACGATCCGCGCGTGAGCGCCGATGAGCGCGCGCGCCTTCCCCCTCCAGACGCGGGCGCGCGCACGGCGAACGTGCCGTGGCGCCGGCTCCTCTTGCGCTGGCCGGTGCTCGCGATCGTCGTCGCGCACTTCGCGTCGACGTGGAACCTCTACG
>JAYVXB010000736.1:0-10921 GCA_043785585.1 Deltaproteobacteria bacterium
TGGACATCGCTTTCATTCGTACCCACGCCGACATCGTCCGCGCTGCCATCAAGAACAAGCGCTGCGATCTCGATCTCGACCAGCTCCTCGAAGCCGATCGCGTCCGCCGCGACAGCATCGGCCTCATCGAGGCCAAGCGCGCGCGAAAAAACGAGATCGCCGCGCTCATCCCGAAGGCGTCGAAGGACGATCGCCCGAAGCTGATCGAGGAGGGCAAGGAGGTGAAGGTGGCGCTCGAGGCGCTCGAGCCGCAGCTCGCCGAAGCGAACGTGCGCTTCACAGACCTCATGCTGCGCGTCCCGAGCATACCGCGCCCCGAGGTGCCGATCGGCGCGGGCGAAGAGGACAACGTCGAGGTGCGAAAGGTCGGCACGCCGCGCGTGTTCGACTTCACGCCGAAAGATCACATCGAGCTGATGGCGTCGCTCGGCATCCTCCAGCAAGACGGACCGCGCAAGTACGCGGGCGCGCGCTCGTACGCACTCATGGGGCACGGCGCGCTCCTCGAGCTCGCGGTCGTGCGGCTCGCGATCGACACGCTCCTCGCGCGAGGGCTGACGCTCGTCGTGCCGCCGGTCATGGTGAAAGAACGCGCGCTCACGGGGACGGGATTTTTT
This sequence comes from Deltaproteobacteria bacterium, assembly GCA_043785585.1. Taxonomy (GTDB): domain Bacteria; phylum Myxococcota_A; class Polyangia; order Polyangiales; family Polyangiaceae; genus JBBQXV01. Next base: position 618 of record JAYVXB010000736.1, read on the forward strand.
CCGCTCGGTCGCGAAGAGACGTATGCGATCACCGCGGACGAGCTGTTCCTCGTCGGCACCAGCGAAGTGCCGCTCGTGTCGCTGCACTGCGACGAGACGATCGACGCTGCGCAGCTTCCGATTCGGTACGCCGGCGTCTCGCCGTGCTTTCGACGCGAGGCCGGCGCGGCAGGCAAGGACACGCGCGGCGTGTACCGCGTGCACCAGTTCACGAAGGTCGAGCAGGTCGTCTTCTGCGCGCCCGACGAAGAGGTCGCAGCGAAGGAGCACGATCAGCTGCTCGCGAACGCCGAGGCGGTGCTCGCGAAGCTCGAGATCCCGTACCGCGTCGCGCTCGCGTGCACCGGCGAGATCGGCCTCGGCGTCACGCGCAAGCACGAGGTCGAGTCGTGGATGCCAGGGCGCAAGGCGTACGCCGAGACGCACTCGTGCTCGACGATGGGTGAGTTCCAAGCGCGCCGGAGCAACATTCGTCTTCGCATGGCGGACGGATCGCTCGCGTTCCCGTACACGCTCAACAACACGGCGATCGCGAGCCCGCGCATCCTGATCCCGCTCCTCGAGAACCACCAGAACGCCGACGGATCGGTGACGCTGCCGAAGGCGCTCGTCCCGTACATGAACGGCACCGAGGTGCTGAAGCCGAAGGCGTGAAGCGCGCGGTGATGGCGCGCCGAGTTGACCGTCGCCGCACGTCCCGCTAGAAACCACGGTCCCTGCTCGCAAGTGCGGGTGGTGGCGAGGTAGCCAAGTGGTTAGGCAACGGTTTGCAAAACCGTCATACGCGGGTTCGAATCCCGTCCTCGCCTCGGAAAACATAGGGGATCGTGACGCGCGAGCGCCGAATACACCCAGGCTGGGTGTATTTTTGGCGGGGAGTACACCCAGCGCGATGCGCCGCAGACGAGCCGTTCTTCGTCGCGCACCGAGAACTTCCTGAACTATTCGGGAGCACGTTGACGACGTTCTCGTCCGAGCTCGAGGCGGACTCGTTGGGCCACTCACCCGCGCTCGCAAGTGCCGTCTAGAAGACGCGCGCCCGATGCTGCTTGCGTCGCCGCACCCGAGCCCCGAAGCTCTACGGGGTGTCCGAGGTACTGACTCAACCGCTAAAGTTGTTGCCCCGCCAGGAGCGTGTCCTCGCGCGGCTGCAGCTCGTTGGGCCTGGCCCGGCGGCCTTCTATCAAGACGCGCTTCGCTTGATGGGCGCTGGCGACTCGCTCGAATGCACCACCCACCTGGTGAGTCACTGCTACCGCGAAATCGAGTCAGCCCTGCAGGACGTCCTCCTCCCCGACGGTCTCTCCCGGGGAGAGAGCAGGCTCGGAGAGACAAACAAGGACTCGCACTGCCGCAAAGTGAAGGCCATCCTTGCCACGTACGGCATCGACCATGCGGCCGACGTCGCGAAGCTCTGGGTGCGTATCGCGACAAGAGAAGATGACGAGGCGCTTCACCGCGCGGCGCATCGGAACGCTCTTGCGGCGCCCCGTCCCTTCGACGCCACCTTCCGAGCGCATTGCGACGAGCTCGAGGCGCTTTTCGACGCGGTTCTCGATCGCTTCGAGGCACAGTTCGCGAAGCATCTTCAACTCGTCGACGAGCTTGCACAGACCTCGCAGCCGACCAGCGAGCACGTGAAGCGGCTCCGGACCGTAGTGCCAAACAATCGCGTTACGATGGCGCGGTTTTTCGATCAGATCGATGCCCGGTGGATCGCGCTCCTGCGCGGCGGTGGTTGCTTCGCGGTCGTCCCAGCGAGCGGGCCATGGGCACCCTCGGCGTACCTGGCCAGAGTGGTGCCGCATGCCGATGAGCAGACCCTTGGCCTGATTGCCGCGGTAGCGATCGAGCTACCTGAAACCGAGAATCCCTGGGTAAACCGCGACCTGGTCAGGATCGCGCTCCTGGTAGCAACCGACGTTGCCGAGGCTCTTGCGAGAAGGCTAGCGCCGAAACTGCGAGACGCCCTGCCTGGATTCGCAGAGGACCTGGCTGGGCTCGCCGAGCGGCTTGCGAGCGACGGGCGGACACCCGCGGCCGTTGAGCTGATGCGGATCTTGCTGGTGACGGAGATCGAGGGGGGCACCGATGGCCGATAAGGACGTGCGCATACGGCCGGCCTACGACCGTTTCGAGTTTGACCAGGTCGTGAGGAAGAAGATCCCCGGCGTGGTCGCGCGGGCAGGAATGGTCGGATTCGTCGTGGTCTGCGATGCGCTTGAGCGCGCAGTAAACCTGACCGAGCCGCGCGAAAGCTCCTGCTCGTTCCGAGCGGCGATCGAGGATCACGGACAAGACGCAGCGAACCGACTCGAGCCACTCTCGCTTCTCATCGACGCGGTTCGGGATGGGGCTGAGCAGCTCGGTCGGGCCCGTCCCCATGCCGTCGCCGAGATCCTCGCCGAGCTAGAACGACGAGAGCCGCTTGTGTTTAGGCGCCTGGCGCTCCACTTGACCCGGCAATTTGCGGAGAGCGTGCGCGATGCAGTGAGCCGGCACATGCTCGACGAGACGACGCTCGAGTCCATCCCGCTCTGGCACGAGCGTCGCCTCCTCGAGCGCGACGCGTTCGCCCGTCTATCGGACCCGGAGCGGGTAGCGTTCCTCGTAATGATACGGCGCGGCCCCGACGTCGACGGGTACCGGCAAACGCAGCCGCGCTGGAGTGGTCGCCCCGTCACGGACGACGACGTTGTGCGGTACGTGCGAGCATGGAAGCGTCAGCACCTTGCGCTTATTGCGGGTGCGTTGCCGCCGGATCTCCGCAGCGAGTACGACGAGATCGTCGCCGAGCTAGGTTCGGCGGAGCACCCTGACTTCATGGGATGGATCGGCGAAGTCTGGAGCGGTCCGAGCGCTCCCTCAAGTGCCGCGGAGCTTGAGAGACTTACGATCGACCAACTGTTCTCGCTCTTCGGAGAGTTCAAACCGCAACCGCGGTTCGATGGCCCGTTTGCTTCACGCGAAGGGCTTGCGCGTGAGCTGACGAGGGTCATCGGGAAGGCACCCGAGCCCTTCGCGTCGGCGGCGCCGCGCTTTCGCGACCAGCCCCCAGTCTACGTACGTCCCCTACTGGAGGGCTTGACCGAGGCCATTCGAGCGAACTTGGCGTTTCCTTGGTCACCCGTGCTCGAACTGTGCGAGTGGGTCCTGTTGCAGCCAGCGGACGACGTGCTGTCGATGGAGACGGCGCTCGACATCGGCGAGGATCCAGGTTGGCGCTGGACGCGAATGGCAATCGCTCGCCTACTAACGGCGGGCCTAGCCGACGGTCCCTCGATGCTTCCGACGGAGCACGACGCCATCGTGTTCAGGATGATCGCGACGCTAGTGGAGGATCCTGACCAGTCCACGATGCGCGATCCGTTGGAGCAAGCTACCAACACTATTCGCGGGACCGCCGCGGAGGGTTTGCTCAGGTGGACGTTGCGACAGGGAGTCCAGGGGACCGGCATGCAGCCGCGTGTCACGCCGGAAGCGGCGGCGCTCATCGAGCGCATGCTAGGAGGTGAGCTCAGCATTGGACCCCGCGCGATGGTGGGCATCTACCTACCGAACCTGATCGCGCTCGACGCGGGCTGGGTAGCGGCTCACACCGATCTACTGTTCCCGCGCGCTCCCAGTGCTCAAAGAACTCGCACCGCCGTCTGGAAGACGTTCGTCGAGCGCCGGGAGCCGGATCTCGCTTCGTTTCGCCTACTGAAGGACGAGTACGAGCGAGACATCATCGGCTTGGAGACGTTCCGCGACGATGCACGCCGCGTGGACGCTCTCATCCGTCACCTTGCAGGTCTCTATTGGAGCGGCCACCTCTCGCTAGACGACGGACTTCTCAGCTTGTTCTACGCGAACGCGGATGCTCGATCTCGCGCGCAAATGATCAAGCACATGGGGTTTTGCTTCTTTCACACGAAGGGCGAGCTGCCTGAGGGGATCCGCGAGCAAGCCCGGCTTCTCTGGGAGCGCCGGATCGCCGTAATGGCGAGTGCGCCCAGCCTCGACGTTGCCGCCGAGCTGGCCGAGTTCGGATGGTGGTTCGCGTCCGCAAAATTCGAGACGGTGTGGAGCATGAAACAGCTCGACGCTGTTCTCGACTTGACGGACCACGTCGAGCTGGACCACGCCGTCGCCGAGCGCCTTGGAATCATGGCTCAAACGACCCCCGTTGACGCGCTTCGATTGCTCTCGAAGATGATGTCGCGGGCAACGGACTGGTCTGCGATTGCTTGCCGGCGGGGCATCGAGTCTGCGGTCAAGACCGCGCTTGCTTCGAGTGAAACCGCAGCTCACTCGGTCGCGCGCGAACTCGTTAGTCGCCTCGCTGCGCACGGGCACGAGGGATTCGTTCGGCTGCTATTGCTGACGCCATGATCGCCAGCGAGGCTGCGAGTGCGGCAAGCGCCGTCGGGCGCCGTCCAGTGAGGCTTCAACGACGCGCCGTAGCGGCGCCTTTCGGCGCGAACCGCACGGCGCGCCTCACGCGCGCGCGCGTAGCGCCGATGATCGCCCCATCGGTGCCGCCGCGGTTGCCCGCAGGATCGCGTAGACGCGCGCCTGTTCGACGCTGTCGATCAGCGTCGGCCCCGCGGGGACGTCGGGTCAAAGTCCAGCGCGTGCGCGCAGTCTCGTTTCCCTGCTCGCGCGTCGTCGATACGTACCCGTACGGGCATGGACGCCGTGCGCGATCGCCGTCCGCCTGATTCATTGTCGTCATGTCGAGACACGTTGCGAGCTGGTGGGCAAAGCGAGTGGAGGAGCTGTCGCGGGGCGAGGACGCGGAGTCGATCGCACGACGCCACGGCGTGAAAGCGCGGACCTTGGTCTGGTGGCGTTCGGAGCTCGTGCGGCGAGCGCGTGAGAAGTCGGCGTCCGCGCCGGCACCACGTCTGCTGCCTGTCGTTGTCGATCGCTCGCGCCGCACGATCGTTGAGGTGCGCGACGACGTGCTTGATGTCGTCGTCGAGCTCGACGACGCACGCGTCGTCGTGCGTGGCGCGCTCCGCCCCGAGCACCTCGCCGCGCTCGTCACCGCCGCGCGCTCGTGCTGAGTCTCGGGCCCGGCGTTCAGATCGTGCTCGCCACCGAGCCGGTCGATCTCCGTCGCGGTCACGACGGACTCGTCACGCTCGTTCGCTCGCTTTGGCGCGCCGATCCGTACAGCGGCACGCTCTTCTGCTTCTTCGGCCGCCGACGCGACCGCGTGAAGATCCTGTTCTTCAGCGCCGGCGGCTTTGTCGTCTACTACAAGCGCCTGGAGCGCGGACGCTTCTGCATGCCGCACGTTCCCGAGGCGGCGACGCGCGTCGTGCTCGACGCGGCGTTGCTCGCGATGCTGCTCGACGGCGTCGATCTGCGCGCCGTCAAACGCGCTCCGCGATGGGAGCCCGCGCGCGCAAGAAAACGCAAAGAGGGGATCGACATTCCGCGCGCGTCATGATCAAAGCTGTCTGTTGGTTCCGCCTGACGACAAAGACACGAAGCACGACTGCGCGTGGCGCGAATTCGCGACGCACCTTCAAGGCGAAGTCGAGACGCTGAAGGCCGAGATGGCGGTCATCAAGCGCGCTTTCGACAGGCGCTCCGAGAAGACCGGCAAGATGCCGAAGATCCCTCGGCCGCCGAAGACGCCGGAAGAGGCCGCCGATCGCCGCAACGAGCAGGCCCTCCTTCGTGCCGAGCGCATGGTCACCGAAGAGAAGCGCGTGCCCGTGCCCGAGGCCGACAAGAGATGCCACCTCTGCGGCGGCACTTCGTTTCGATCCGTCGGCGCGGGCAAGGCGTGCGAGATCTTCGAATACGTTCCGGGCTATCTCAAACGGATCGTGCTGACGCGCGAGACCGTCGCGTGCCGCTGCGGCGGATGCGTGATCACGGCGCCCGCTCCCGATCGCTGGGCCGAGAAGACGCGATACGCATCGAGCTTCGTCGCGCACCTCGTCGTATCGAAGTGCCTTGCTTCGACACCTCACTATCGCGCCGAACAGGCCTTCGCACGCACGGGCGTGCCCATCGCTCGCAGCACGATCAATGACCTCTTCCGACGCGCTGGAAAGAAGCTCGAGCCGCTGCGCGTTCCGCTCTTCGATGAAATCAGAAACGACTTTCTCGTCCTCGCCGACGAGACGTCCTTCAAGATGACGCAGCAGAAATCGAAGTCTTTCATTTGGGCCTTCGTCGGGCAGACATTGACCGGCTATCGCTTCGATCTCTCGCGCAGCGGCGATGTCCCCATCGATGTACTCGGCGACTCCGTCGGCGCGATTCTCTGCGACGACTATCGCGGCTACGACCCGCTCGTACGCAAAGGCAAAAGACGACGCTGCGGTTGCATCGCGCACGCGCGCAGGCACTTCTTCAATGCGGGGGACGTCCCGGAAGCGAAGGAGGCACTCGACCTCGTCGCCGGCATGTACTGCGTCGAGCACGAAGCCGAGCGACGCGGCGTCGTCGGCACCGCAGAGCATCTCGAGCTGCGTCGCACGTACGCGCGCCCGCTCTTCGTTCGACTGCTCTTGCTCGCGCGCGAAGGGCGACGCATGCACGGACCGAAGACGCTCCTCGGTCGCGCCGCGCGATACACCTGGAAAAGCATGCTCCCGCTCGGACGCTTTCTCCACGATGCGCGCATTCCGCTTGATAACAATCGCGCCGAGAATGCGATGAGGCTCGTCGCTCTGGGACGCAAGAATTTCTTGTTCGTCCACAGTGAAGAGGCCGGCAAAGAGCTCGCACTCCTCTACTCGCTCGTCGTCTCGTGCACCCGCGTTGGCGTGAATCCCGTCGAGTACCTCGCCGATGTTCTCGCGCGCATCGACAAGACCATCGACGCCGACGAGATCGCCGCACTACTTCCGCATCGGTGGAAGCCGCCGCCGAAGCCGACCGACGCTGTCGATTTCGATTCCTAGCTTGCGGCGGGCTCGGGAGCCGCGGCGGGATCTGCCGTTTAGGTCCGAGCCCGTACGGGTACGTCGATACGCGCGACTCCGCGGGCGTCCTCGCGGAGCGCGCGGACTTCGCGACGCATCGCAGAACGCTGGGCGCCGAGCCCGACGATCCCTTCGACCGAGAGTCGTAGTCCCTGCCGGGACACGTCGAGCGCGAACGTCCTGACTAGTTGTCGGTCTGGTCTGCCGCCGAAAAGAGGCGGTCGGCCGCGTCGTCTAGACGGTCGACCTCGTCGCGCATGAAGTGCTCAAACGGCGCTGCGCGCAGCAGCATCGCCTCGTGCGTTGCATACATTCGGGCGCTGTCGCCGAGCGCGGCCACAATCGCGTTCTTGTGGAACCATTGAAGGTTGATCTTCAACAGCTCGGCGAGCTGCAGATCGTAGTTCGGAATCTGGCGAAAGCGGCAGTGCCCGGTCAGATTCCCGAACGCGCGCCACAGTGGGATGCTTCGGAGATGCTGGGGGGACGAATCCAATGGCCGAAACCGGCGTGTCCAGCGGTGGAACAATTGGGCGAGCAGCGGATCGACAGCTGGATCGTCGATGCAGCGGGCCGTCCACGTGAGGGTTTCGAGGAGCGCGTCGGTCCCCGCGTTCGCGAATCGCCTCAAGACGGGGATGAGCCGGTGGTCGACGATGCGAGAGACATCGGAGGCTCCGTGCACGCCGAGCAGAGGCAACAGAATCGAGCCGTGCATCTCTAGTTCGTCGCGAAGTCGGACTGGATCGCCCTGTCGAACGAGCGCACCAAGGAACTCCGACACGTAACGCTGCCCGACATGATCACCACGTGCGAGCATCTCGTCGTGCCAGCGGACTGCGAGCCCAAAACGGTTCGCGGCGGCGAGTGCGGGCCTGAGCAACGCTCGCGTCGTCGAGTTGTGGTCGATCGATTCCGATCGCGCTCCAGCGACAGCAAAACCGTCGGCGGTCAGCGTCATTTGCGTCGGCGCGCTCGTCCAACGCCTTCCGTAGTCATTCGGCGGTGCAAGCTCCTGCACGAGCTGGGCGAAATGCTCCGGCGTGAGATCGGCAACGACGAGACCAGCACCGAGCGGCGTTCCGACCTTGATCGCTTCGACGACGGCTTCGTAGCCCATCGCGGTCGCGACCGGCGGGTTCTCTGTTGGCGGCGTGAGGGGATGGGACTGCGCTTCGTAACGACCCTCGCTGACCGACTTTATGCAGTTTGCCGCGAACGGACTCGATGCGAATAGTGAGGCCGCCAGGATCATGTGCAGATGAGCGCTCGCGTGTACTCCCACTCCTCCGCGCTTGCCCCATTCGGATATCGCGCGGCAGACAAGCCATTGCGAGCGGGCGTTCGGGATGAGCGCCTCGATTTGGTCGAAGCGTCGCGCCATTCGGAAGCCCCGCACGATACCCGCATGGAGGATCGGGATATGCAGTTCGTTGCTGACGCGTTCTGCGGCGTCGCCCGACGGCCCCCCATAGTGGACGAGGCGGTCGTAAAGCCACTCCGCAGCGCGGTGCCCGCTTGGCAGCTCTTCCGGAAACATCACCGACTCTTTCCAGATCGATTCGAGCAACCGTGCGACGTTCGTGATGAAAGCCGACCTGCCGCCCTGAAACTCGCGAAGTAGGTAGGGAACTTCCTGAATCGTCAGGCGAGCGACGAGTTCGTGGCCGGCGAACGCGTGATGCAGGTCGAGCGTTGCAAATGACGACTCCTCGCTGAGCACTTTGGGGGCGATCGTCGCCAAGGCTTCGTCGTATGGAAGCCGTCCTGCCGCAAGAATGGCCGCCCGCCGGCACTGCCATGGTTTGGATGGATCGGTTGCCACTGCGGTGATGTGAGCCGATTCGGAGCTGGCTCTGAGCCGGCCTGCGATGACATGTCGCCACGGATCGGCCTCACGCCGTGCAGCCCAGACCGCGCTGAACGAATCGATTGATTGGGGCCCGCTGGCGACGGCCGCCACCAGTGCCTGCTCTGCGACCTGCGGCTGGGGATCGCTTGCGGCCAATGCGAGGAGGCCGAGGAGGGCGCTCGGTCGGCGAGCATGCTGCAATCCGACACACGCGAACAACCGAACCCATGGCGCGGCGTCCGCGCGGGCGCAGCCGATCAGGAACTCCGCAACTTCGCGCCCACCAAGTTCGGCGAGCTTGACGATGAGCGGCGCATAGTGCTGCGCATCCCCTTCCGCAGCAGAAGCAAGAGCGCTTTGCAGCAGCGGAATGGCTCGCCTAGACGGATGATGGGCGCAGGCGCTGAGAAACAAGAACTCCCATAGCGAAGCGTGAATGGGATCGGTGGCGATGAGTTCGTTGAGGAGGCTACTCAAGTCAACGCCGAGCCAAATCAGCGCACTAAAGTCGGCCGCGCGACGGTTCATGTCGCGCGCCTGATCGAGCACTCGCTGCCGATAGCGATGCTCGTTCGCGCTGGCCGGTAGAAACGCTGGAACGAGGTTTGCGAGTGTCGTGAGACTCCCACCCGCCCCGATGCACTGCTCAGCGAGGAGTGGAGCAGCGGGCGAAGCAAGGAAGACGAGCACGCGGAGAGCGTTTACGAGGACGACTTCATCGGCCACACGCGCCTCGACGATGGCTGCGCAATGCGGTTCGAGCACATGCCGCTCCGACCAGATCCAGTTGCCGACCTCGCCGCCGAGGAGGGCGGATCGCGCGAGGAGCATGTCGGAAACGCTGGCTGCTGGAATCGCGGCGAGGAAATCGGTGACCTGAGCAGTCGTGTCGAATGGCACTCGCGGAGCCGCGTGGCTTGCGACGTAAGACGTCGCGTTTCCCCACGTCGACGCCGGAGTGTAGTTGCTCAGGAACGGCACGACGCGTTCGAGGGCGGCGCGGTGAGGATCGACAAGAAGCACCTGGGAGAGGAGCGCCTTTGCTGGTTCTGTGCTCCTGTCGAAAAGAGCCAACAGCCTCGCATCCACCTTCGCTCCGACGCGTCGAGCGCGCAACACCAGCGCCTGCGCGCGAAGACCTGCCGCCATTCCCTCGCCAGGCAGGAGAAGGAGTTCCGCGAGGTCAAACAGTCTCGAAGAATCGGAGCAGAGAATCGACTCAACGAGGAACGACCCCCATCGGTAGTCGCGCTCGAATCGAGCGAGATTGGTTCTGAGCAGTGCCAGCAAGCGCTCCGCCGTCGCCCCGTCACCGATGCTCACGAACAACTCGGGCAGCATGTGGCCATCCGCCGGCAGCGGGTCCTCGTCAAACCAACCGACGAGGTCGTCCGCGCCGACTAGCTTGTTTGCGACCACGTACCTAAGGGCCTGGGAACGGCGAAGTCGACCGGTCAACGCTGCTCGTTGCGCGGTCTGATGACGTAGTTCCAGTCGCCGTGAAAGTCATCGCGCTCGAT
>JAYVXB010000737.1:0-29989 GCA_043785585.1 Deltaproteobacteria bacterium
TGGGCAAGACGCTCGCCGCGGAGCTTCCGCACGAGGAAGTGGAGCTCGTGCTCTCGAACGTCGGCTCGCCGAACAACGCGAGAAGCGCGATGTCGAGCCCGAACTGGGGGCCGCACATGGGCTTCATCCGTCTCGCGCTCGTCGATCCCGAGCGACGGAAGATGAGTCAGCGCGAGATCGCCGACAAGGTCCGCGAGATCCTGAACCGCAACTACCCGGGCGTCGAATACCTGCAATGGCCGGGCGGCCTCGTCGCGAGCGTGTTCGCGAACGGGTACATCGCGCCGGTCGTCGTCGAGGTCCGCGGCGACAAGCTCGACGATCTCGACGCGCAGGCGCGCGCCGTCGCCGAGGTCGCGCAGACGGTCGCGGGCGTGCGCGACGTCCGCTGCTCGCTGCAGGTCGACTACCCGGAGATCCGCGTCGACACCGATCGCCAGAAGGCCGGCTTCGTCGGCGTTACCGCGTTCGATGCGGCGCAGGCGACGCTCGACGCGACGCTCGGGAACATCAACACGCCGAGCGTCTGGATCGATCCGAATAACGGGCAGTCGTACTACGTCGTCACGTACTACGATGGCGCGACGCTCGCCGACCCGAACGCGCTCGCGCAGCTCCCGGTCCGCATCGACGACGAGGGGCGCGCGGTTCGCCTCGGCTCGTATGGGACCGTGCAGCGCGCCGTCGGTCCGATCGCGATCGAGCGCAACGGCTTGCAGCGAGCGGCGCACGTCTACATGCAGACCGAAGGGCGCGACATCGGCACGGTCGCGAAGGATCTCGAGAACGCGCTGAAGAAGGACCCGCGGACGCGGAGCGTGAAGTTCGCGTTCGTCGGCCAGGTCGAGCTGATGCGGACGACGTTCTCGGGGCTCGGCCTCGCTCTCGGTCTCGCGGTCATGGTGGTCTTCATGATCATGGCGTCCCAGTTCAAGTCGCTGCGCTTGCCGTTCGTCATGCTCTTCACGATTCCGGTGTCGCTCGTCGGGATCGTCCTCGCGTTGATGAGCGCGGGGCAGGGATTTTCGATCACGGCGCTGATGGGGATCCTGATGGTCATCGGGATCGCCGTGTCGAACGGCATCCTGCTCGTCGATGACGCGAACCGGCGCCTGACCGAGGGCGCGGAAAAATTCGAAGCGATCGTCGCCGCGGCGCGCTCGCGCTTCGTTCCGATCGCGATGACGAGCCTCGCGACGGTCATCGGTCTCATTCCGACAGCGCTCGGTCTCGAGCACGGCTCGGAGGCGAACCAGCCGCTCGCGCTCTCCGTCGTCGGCGGGCTCACGTCGTCGACGATCCTGTCGCTCTTCCTCGTACCGGTGATGTTCATGATCTTCGCGAAGCGCGAGAAGGCCGAGGCGCCCGCGCGCGCAGCGCCGATCAAGGAGGCCATCGCGTGATCGCAACCATCCTCGTAGCTCTCGACGGATCGCTCCGCGCGCCTGGCGTGTTCGACGCAGCGGCGGAGGTGGCGGAGCGCTTCGGTGCGAAGCTCGTAGCTCTCCGGGTGATCGACGTGCCTCCGGAGTTTCCCGCGGCGGCCGCGGGGAGCCTGCACGATGCGCTGCCCGACATGCTGGCGCGCGTCGCACTCGCGGAGCTCGAGCGGCTCAGGCTGCGACACCCGCGCGCGTGGCACGATACACCGCTCGTCCGCGCCGGCACGCCATGGCGCGTCGTCCTCGAAGTAGCCGACAAGCTCGACGTCGATCTCATCGTCCTCGGCAGCCACGGCTACCACGGGCTCGATCGCGTCCTCGGCACGACGACGGGCCGAGTCGCCGAACGCGCCGCGCGAAACGTCCTCGTCGTTCACGAGCGCAGCGCGGCTGAGGCGCCGCGGATTCCCTGACGAACCTTCGCCTACGTCGTTGGTCGATCAGGCGCCTCCAGCGCCACCGCCGGCGGACCACGATGACGAAGGATAGGTTCTCCACGCCGCGAAGCCGCTGGGAGATTCGCCCTCTCGGCATGGAGAGATTCCCATGGCGTCGCGGACTCGAAAACCATCGGTGCGCCGTTTCCGGCCTCGCGCGCTCGTGGCTTGCGACTTGCTCGTTGATCCGCGGAGGCGGAGATGCATCACGGCTCGAAAGCTCATGTGCTGGTCGTCGACGATCGCGTCGAGATGGCCGAAGCGATCGCAGACGTGCTGTCGGATCGCGGTTACGTTGCCACCGCGATTTCGTCGGCGCGACTCGCCGTCGAACGCCTCATGCGAGATCGCGTCGACGCAGTGGTCACGGAGCTTCGTCTTCCTCACGGTGGCGGCCTGCTCGTGCTCGACGCCTCGCGCCGGCTCGATCCGACACGTCCGGTGATCATGATGACCGCGAACGCGGCGCTCGATGGAGCGCTGCTGGCGTTCGGCCACGGCGCGTATCAATATTTGATCAAGCCTTTTCGCATTCGCGCGCTCGAGCGTGTGCTCGAGAATGCTTTGCGCGGCGGACCTCCGCCGCACGTCAGATCAACAACAGGCAACGGAGGGTGACGTCATGCCACTCCTGCTCTCGAGGCTCGCTCCATGGAGCGCAATCCTCATCGCGTGCGGTCCATCTACAACCGTCGGTCTCGCGAACGCGCCCGCGGCGCCGCTCGCAAGCGTCGTCGATTCGCGTCCCGACGACGTCGTCGCGAACGGCCCGGGGTCCTGCGATCGCGGGGCGTCGGGGGCGTCGCCACTTCGCGGAAGAACACCCGCGTGCGCGCGCGCCGAGCGTGCTTCCTCAGACGCACGCGCGTTCGCGCCACGTGCTCGCACGCCCCTCGTCACGCCACACTTGCCGTGCTGGGCGGCAGATCCGTGGCCGACGCGCGCGACGCCGGCGAGCCTGGCGTCGTGCGAGCAACCTGTTCACTGACGCTCGTCGCATGCAGCGCGCAGTGAGGGCGCTGCGACAGCCTCGCTGTCGAAAGCGAAGGTCAATCGGCGGGGAGGTAGCCTCCGGCCTCGACGAGCGTCCAGCATACGCTGGCGCGTACGGATAGGGATATCCCCGGGAGAGTTTCCGATGTCGATGGGAAGAATGCCCCGAGGGCTGGGAAAAATGCCCGAGGGCCGCTGTCTCGTCGTCGTGGCCCCGAGCGACGGATCGCCACCGAAACGTGGGCGAGACAGCTGGCCGAAGAGGGCACGCCACGTGCTCCCCGAGTACCTGGGAATGCCATGGTGCGGAAACGATCGAATCGCACAGGGGACGCCGGGCGGCGGTTCGTCGGCGTGGCCGTCGTCGCTTTGTTCCTAGTTGCCAGCTGCAGCGGCGCGGCACCGCGAAACTGCCGCGGCGATCCGTGCTGCGGTGATCCGTGCTGCGGTGATCCGTGCTGCGGTGATCCGTGCTGCGGCGATCCGTGCTGCGGCGACCCAAACTGCGCCCAGCCGTCAGGACGCCCAGCGCCTATCCGACCGCGCCGCCCGTTCAAGTGTAAGGACGGCGGCGCTCCCAACGATGTCGGCCACTGCGGACGTTGACCACGCAGGTGGGGCGTACGCTGCGTGACGGGCGACTCTTCCGCGCACGCTAGCAGAAAGCATGCGGCGCACGCGGCGAAGGAGAGGCGGGCCAGGACGGTAAGCGATCGCATGGTGGCACCCTCGGTACGTCGAATGGCGAGCAAGAGCGCGCCCGCTCGAGTGGGCTCGCCATCTCGCGTTTTCGAAGCCGCTACCGCCCGATCGCGTAGAGACTTCCATCTTCGCTCCCCACGTAGATCGTGCCGTCAATGCCAATTGCAGGCGCCGAGTAAATCGGTCCACCGGTGGCGACGCTCCAGGCCAACTTGCCCGATGCGGAGACCGCGTAGAGATTTCCGTCGAAGCATCCTACGTAGATCGTTCCGTCCCCCGCGATGACCGGCGACCCGAGGACGGGTTGGTTCGCGGCGCTCAGTCGCCGCGCCCATTTTTCGGCCCCGTTGGGCTCGATCGCGTGCAACACGCCGGAAGCGTCGCCAGCGATGATCGTCCCGTCGCTCGCGATCGCGATCGACGTCGAGATGCCGTTCGCGCCCGCCCTCCACGCCAGCGTGCCGTCCGCGCGGATGGCGAGGATCCCGACACCGCCCACGTAGATTGTCCCGTCATCGCCGACAGCAGGGGATCCATAGAATCCGTCCGACGTCCGATACGCCCACCGCTGGTTCCCGGCGACATCGAATGCGCGAACCGTTTCATCGAACGCCGCGATGTACCGGGTGCCATCCGGGCCAATCGCCACGCAGGAGCGGCCGGGGCCTTGGCCGTTCAGAGTCGCCGACTTCCACGCAAGCGTTCCATCCTCGCCAAGCGCGTACAGCGTCGAGTCTCCCGGCACGTACAACACTCCGTCTGGTGATAGCGAGAGCGGAGCCATCAAGGCATCGTCCGGCATGGCGTACGTCCAACGAGACGTGCCGTCCGAATTCAACGCATAGACGGCGGCGCCCGCCGCGCGCGTCGGCGCCGACTCTAGCTCGGTAGCCGCGAAGTAGATCGACCCATGCCGCGCGACGACCGGTGACCCCGTGATGGCCGCGTGCGCTGCGAAGCTCCAGCTCGCGCTTCCATCCGGGTGTACGGCGTAAAGCGTTCGATCCGTACTGCCGACGTAGATCGTGCCGTGGCGATCGACGATGGGCGACGTCTCGATCGGCCCGCGGGTGGTGGTTCTCCAGCGCACGACGCCGTCGGCGATGCCTGGCGCGTTGGACCGCCCGGCGAGGTTCGCCTTCTGCTGAAACATCGGCCATGGAGCGTCGAGCGGCGGAACTACCAGCGCGGTGTCGCGCGTGTTTTCGGGCGCTCCCATCAGTTGGGGGTGTCGGTCTTCGGCATCCTGCGAAGGTCGAGGATCTGCTCCGGCGCGCGCCCCGAGCCGCCGATGATGACGAGCTTCGCGTTCGGCGAGCGCGCGAGCGCCTTGAGCGCTTCGATTTGGTAGAAGCGGAGCACCTGCTCCGTCAGATGCGGCTGCAGGGCGCGCTGATAGTCCGCGGCCGCCTGTCCTTCGAGGCGCCTCGCGTCGGCACGAGCCTGCGCGTCGATGCGCAGCGCGTCCGCCTGCCCCTGCGCCACGATCCGCTTTCGCTCCGATTCAGCCTTCTCCTCGAGGATGCGTCGTTCGTTCTCCGATTGCGACTGCGCGAGCACGAACTTCATCTTGAGCGCCTGCTGCTCAGCCTCGAGCTTGTTGTTGATCGCTCCTTGAATGACGTCCGGCAGCCGCACGTTGCGGACGAGGATCGCTTCGAGCGTGATGTGCCGCCCCTTGATCGCGTTCTCGACCCCTTCGCGGATCTGGCGCTCGATGATCTCGCGCTGCGTCGAGTAGATCTCCTCGGGCTGGTAGCGACCGACGACGCGGCGTGCCTGCGATCGGAGCGCCGGACCGATCAGCACGGAGTAGTAGTGCGGGCCGAGCTCTTGATCGAGCTTGAGCGTCTCCTCCGACACGATGTGAAACCGGACCGACGTGTCGAGCACGATCTTCAGACCGTTCGCAGCAAGCACCTCGAGCTGCTCCGCGCGCTCCTGCGAGCGCGTGTTGTAGACGGTCGTCTGATCGAAGTAGCCGATGCCCCAGTCGCCCGTGGGGAGCACCTGCTGGTTCATCCCGTTCGGCGTACGCACGATTCCGACCTCGCCCGAGCCGACGTGGGCGTACGAGCAGGCGTTGGTGAAAGCGCCGAGCGCGCATGCGGCGAGGAGGCGAAGTGTCGCGCGAAACAAGAAATGCATGACGTCCCCTTGGTGTCGAAATGGGTTTGCCGCTCACTTCCCCCGCGTGCCGAAGCGCACGACGAGGCCGAGCTGAAACGTGACCGTCGAACGGAGCGCATCTGACGCTGGGACGAGCCAGTCGCGAGCCGCCGCTTCCACCATGAGGTGCCGGCCAAGCGCGAGCGACACTCCGAGCGCGAGAGCGCCTGCGGGGTGAGCGGAGGCGCCGTCGAACGCTCCGCCGAAGCGCACCTCGCCGAACGGCGCGAGGATCAGCGGGAGCGCGTAGCGCGCGCCGAACGAACCCACCTGCGCCGGTCCCGCGCTCGCGTCGGTCAGGCGGACGCCGAGATCGTCGTAGCGCGCGTCGATCAGCAGCCCGTTGCCGAAGGCGTAGCCGAGTCGCGCGCCGAAACCCCACGCACCCGCGCTCGGATCCCGTGCTGCAGCGAGGCGCGTCGACCAACCGGCATCGACGCCAACGACGACGCCGGGACCCGGACCCGAACCGACGCGAGCTGCGGGTGAGATGGCGGGTTGTCTGAGAACGGCGAGACCGGTCTCGCTGATCCGCTGCGCGCGCGCTCCGCGTCGCAACAGTGACGAGCGCGACGACCGCGCATAGGAGCACGGTGTGGTGTGCGGCGACGCGTCGTCGTTCCATGTGAAGCGCCGGTGCAATCCGCGCGCCTCAGAAGATTCCTCGGTAGATGCGGCGATCCGAACGCGTTCGAGTGCGGTCGTCGTGGGAGTTCTTCCCAGTCCGCGCCGGAGAACCTCCCAGTCGCGGTCGCCGTGTTCTCGCGTGCTCGTCAACCCTTCGGCCCGGTCAGTCGACCGTCTTCCATCTCGTAGATGGCGTCGAAGACGTCGAGCGAACGGTGATCGTGCGTCACGACGACGACCGCCGTCCCCTGCTCGTGCGCGACGCGGCGGAGCAGCTCCATCACGGCGCGGCCGCGCTCCTTGTCGAGCGCCGCGGTCGGCTCGTCGGCGAGGATCAGCGACGGGCCGTTCGCGAGCGCGCGGGCGATCGCGACGCGCTGCTGTTCGCCGCCGCTGAGCGTGCCGGGATACGCGCCCGCGCGGTGCGCGACGCCGAGGTAGTCGAGCAACTCGTCGGCGCGCGGGTGCGGCGCGTACCTCTCGCCGATCTCACATGCGATTTCGACGTTTCGCCGTGCGTTCAAGAACGGGATCAAGTTCGCCTTCTGGAACACGAAGCCAATGTGACCGCGTCGGAGATCTCCGACGTCGGCGACCGGCTCGCCGTCGTCGAGGACGCGTTCGCCGTTCATCCACAAGTCGCCGCTGTCGGCGCGCGTGACGAGCCCGAGCACCTTGATGAGCGTCGACTTCCCGGAGCCGCTCGGTCCGAGGAGCGCGACGACCTCGCCGCTGCGCAGAACGAGATCGACCTGGCGGAGCGCGAGCACCTCGGTCTCGCCCTCTCCATAGCGCTTGTCGAGACGCTCGGCGCGAAGGGCTTCCATCGTCAGGTCTCCAGCACCGGCCCCGGATCGACACGGAGCGCGTAGACGATGCCGGCGATGCTCGCGAGCGTGCTCACGACGAGGAGCAGAACGCCGACGCCGACGATGCTGGTCTCGGTGAGGACGACGCGGCGCGGAAAGTGGGGGAACGCCTGGCTCCCGATCGCCAGCGCGATGACGTAGCCGAGGACTGCCGTCGCCCACGCCTGCTCGAGCACGAGACCGGCGATGCGCATCGCCCGCGCGCCGAGGAGCTTCAAGACGGCGATGTCGTGCGCCTTCTCGAGTGTGAGGTTGTAGAGCATCGCCGCGAGCAAGAGCGACGACGAGACGATGAGGATCGCGGCGAACACGCCGAGCTGCATGCGCGCCTTCGCGACCATCCCTTGGAGGACGAGCTCTTCTTCTTCGGTGCGTGTCCAGACGGTGACGTCGCTCCAGTGACCAAGCGCGCTTCGGACTTCGTCGAGGCGCGCGGGCGCCACGCGGAGCAGCACGGCTTGGATCGACGGCGCGGCGATCGCCGGGAAGGTCCATCGCGGATCGACGGCGAGGTCTTCGAGCGCGGGCTGCGATCGACCGAGGTCCGTGTCGCGCAGCCGTGCGAGCCGACGCTCGCGCTCTGCGATCATCGCGTCGGACGAGTCGTCCGCGAGGATCCGCTGCGTGTCCGCGACGGTCGCGAACACGACCGCGTCGCCACCGGACGCGAGGAGCTGCCTCGTCAAGCCGACGACGCGGTAGTCGTCGCGACCGAGGCGGATCACTTCGCCGACGGCGATGCCGAGAGAAGCATCCGCGATGAGCTCGCCGTGCGCTTGCGTGATGCCGTGACCTTGTGCGATCGCGAGGTCGTCGCCGCGATCGTAAGGGAACGAGAGCCCGACGAGCGCGAAGCGAAGTTGGCGGTTCGCGTGATCGCGCTGGAAGACTTGCGTCGTGAAGGCGCGCGCCGAGACGACGCCGGGGACCGCTGCTAGGCGTTGCTCCATCGACGGATCGAGCCGCGAAGGATCGGCGAACGGGCCGCGCGTGCCGTGCTGGACGACCCACAGGTCGGTGTCCATTCGATTGAGGAGGACCGTCGCGTCGTCGACGAGACCTTGGTAGATGCCCGCCATCGCGAGGACGACCGTGAAGAGCAAGCCGACGACGGCGCTCGTCGCGACGAACCGTCCGACGTGGTGACGGATGTCGTGGAACGCGAGGTTCACGGCTCGGCGCTCCAGCGGCGACCGATCGCGAGTGCGCCGCCGGGCGTCGGTGCGTCGAGCACGACGTCCGCGGGCTTCAGACCCGAGGTGACCTCGACGAAGTCTCGGCCGACGGCCCCGATTTGTACGGGCGCCCGCGCGATCCGCCCCGCGTCGTCGACGAAGACGAACGCGCCCGTCGCATCGCGCCGAAGGAACGCGAGCGGGACGCGCGTCACATTCTCGCGTCGTTCGAGCGCGATGTGGACGTCGGCGCGATGCCCGATGGCGAGCCGAGCGGGGACCTTCGCGAGAACAACGTCGACGAGGACTTCGTGCGTCTGGCGATCGACCTCGCGACCGATGCGATCGACGGCGCCTCGGAGCGGATCGCCGGGATCGCCGAGGAGCGCGATCTCCGCAGACATCCCTTCGCGAAGATCCGCGAGCATCGACTCGTCGATCGCGGCGCGCGCCCAGAGTCGGTCGACGGCGACGATCCGCAACACCGTCGCGCCGACGACGACGGTGTCGCCCGGATCCTTGAATCGACGAAGGACGACGCCGTCGAAGGGACTGACGAGCGCGGCTCGCGTCACCGTGGCCGTCTTCGATTCGGTCGCGCCGCTCGCGACGGCGATCTGTTTCTGGGCCTCGGCCTGCGCCGCGCGCACGCGATCGAGATCCGCCAGGGCGAGCGCCAGCTGCTGCTCCGCGAGATCGAGATCGCGCGCACTCACGCTGCCCGACGCGGCGAGCGCGCGGATGCGCTCTCCCTCACGTCGAGCGAACGTCAGCGTCGCCTGCGCGCGGCGTTCGTCCGCGGCGAGGCGCGCGAGCGCGGCCTTCGCGAGAGGCACACCGGACGATGCGGCGTGCACGTCGGCGTTCCACTGCTCGGGCGCCAAGTGCGCGACGACCTGACCGAGCTTCACGCGATCGCCTTCGTCGACGAGGACGTCGCTGACGCGCCCGACGAGATCGAACCCGAGCTGCACCTCGCGACGACTCTCGATCGTCGCACGCCCGAACACCTCGCGAACGACGTCGCCGCGGTCGACGACGTGGCGGTGCACCGGCATCGGAGCGACGAGGCGATGACGTACGAGCAGCGCGACGACGACCACGAAGGGGAGGATCTTCAACCAACCGAGGTACCGCCGGATGCGCGCGCGAAACGGGCGCGCCGCGGGCTTCGTTGGCAGATCGCGTTCGACCTCGATGCGTGTCGTCGTCTCGTTGGTCATCGCGCTCTCCGGCGCAACGTATGCGCCGCTCGCGCAAAGCGTTCGCGCGGCGTGGGAGGTTTCGGGCGTGGAGAACGCATTTCCGCGGGACGACGCAATGCGGATGCCAGCCTCGTGTCAGGCACGATTGATGAAGAGTACGCGACGAGGACATCTCCCATGCGCATGCTCGCCCGACTCGGATCGTTCGCCGTCATCGTCGTCGTTGCCGGCTGCAACGCGGCGCCTTCGCCAGCGAAGGAGCCTGGGAGCGCGATGGCTACCGCCAAGGACGATCCGGACTACGAGCGTATGTGCGCGGGCGTACGGCCCGATCAGCAGGCGACGTGTCCGATGGGAGCGTGGGCTCAGTCCGTCGACGACGTCGAGGGCGGCGTGATGCTCCACCTGAACGCATCGGCGCCACCGCCCGCGGAGACCGAGAAGCGGATGCGCTGCCATCGCGCGTGGATGGCGCACGATCCTGCGAACGCGATGCCGCGCTGTCCGCTCGGCTCGCCGGGGATCACGATCACGGCGACGTCGGGGTCCGTCGGGACCGATCTCGCGCTCATCGCGATGCAGACGGTCGCGGCGGGGGATCCGCGTTTGGCGACGGTCGCGACGACGGCGAGCGAGAAGCTCGAGCGCGCAGGGCCGAAGGGTTCACATCGGTCGCGCGGGCGGCGATGGCTCGTCCAACCGGGCGCAGCGCATGCCGCGTATTTCTTCGAGCGCCTGCTGGATGGTCTCGAGCGACTGCACGCCGACGAGGCGCGACACCTCGTGCCCGTCGCTGTCGACGGCAATCCACGCCGGGATCGACGTGACGCTGTAGGTCGCGGCGAGCGCGCCACCGGTGTCTTCGTCGAAGTCGACGTGGAGGACGCTGTCATGCGCGGCGCACGCGCGCTCGGCCTCGGCGATGATCGGCGCCATGCGCGCGCACGCGACGCACGTCGCGCTCGAGAACGCGAGGAGGCGCGGTCGTCCGCGCACCGGGTCGGTCGCGATCGCCGTCGGGCGCGGATGCGCCTCGCAGGCGTTGCTCCCCTCGCACGGGATCAGCGTTGCGGTCTCGCGGTGCTGCGACGCGCGCACGCCGAGGACGGAGAACGCCGCGAGCAGCGCGCCCGCCGCGAAGACCGCCGCCGCTCGTCGCGTTCGGGTCGAGAGAATCACCTTCGCTCAATTGCCATGCTGTGTCGGGCCCAACACTCCGGTGTTCATCTTCATTCCTCCGTTCTTCCTTCGATTCCTCGGGTTGGAGCCTCGCCACCGCGAATGGGTTCGGAGCGCCCGAGCGCGAGCGTTCGTGAACCCTTTCGGCCCGCGAGCGCTCTCATCAGGCGTGGAGCACCTCGTCCTCGCGCTCGTCCTCTCCGTCGGCATCGGCCTTGCGCTTGGGCTGCTCGGCGGAGGTGGATCGATCCTCACGCTGCCGATCCTCGTGTACGTGCTCGGGCTCGAGCCCAAATCGGCGATCGCGACGTCTCTCGTGGTCGTCGGGGCGACGAGCGCGGCGGCGTTGGTGCCGCATGCGCGCGGCGGGCGCGTCGACGTGCGGATCGGCGCGGCCTTCGCCGCGGCGTCGATGGTGGGCGCGTACGGCGGCGCGCGGCTCGCGCGCTACGTGCCGTCGGCCGTGCTGCTCGGCGCGTTCGCCGTGATGATGCTCGTGACGGGCCTCGCGATGTTGCGCGGTCGCGCTTCGTCAGGTGCCGACGCGGCGCGGCGCCCATGGATGCGCATCGCGGCGTCGGGCGTCGCGATCGGCGCGCTCACCGGGCTCGTGGGCGCCGGCGGCGGCTTCCTCATCGTCCCTGCGCTCGTGCTCCTGTGCGGGCTCGCGATGCCGAAAGCGATCGGCACATCGCTCCTCGTCATCGCCGCGAACTCCTTCGCGGGCTTCGCCGGCTATCTCGGGCACGTATCGTTCGATGGCCGACTCGCTCTGCTCGTGACCGGCGCCGCCATGGTCGGCAGCTTCGCGGGCGCGATCCTCGCGGGACGAACGAAGCCCGAGGCGCTCCGGCGGGTCTTCGCGTGGTTCGTGCTCGCGATGAGCGCGGTGCTGATCGGAAAGCAGACGTCGTCGTGGACGCTCGGCGCGTCGGTCGCGGTTTTTGCGATCGTGGTCGCCGCCGCGATGCCGCGGCTGCGCGGTTGGGGGCTCCGTCTGCGCCCGTTCTAGCTTCGCCGCGTCGAACGCCGGCGATGGGCCATCGAGAAGGGGCCGTCGTCGCGCATTGTGGGGCGAGGCGCCGGTCGAATACTTGCCGGCGGTATGACGAAATCCCCCGTGGTCGCATACCGCGCGCGCGATTCTTCGAGGCGACGCGATGGCGACGACGATCCAGGTATGACGAAGATCGTTTCGAAATCGACGGCGTTGACATGGATCGCTGGCGGGCGATGCTGTGGGCGTCAGGATGCGACACCGTGAGCTTCGAGCGCCCTTCGATCCTGCGCGCACCCACGCGCGCCGTCGACGTCGGCTTGGCTGGTTGTGCGCGTGGATGCAGATCCTCGTCGTCCTTCTCTCGTTCCAGATCTCGAGCGTCGCTCACGAAGTGGCCCACGCCTTCTTCGAGGACGACTCCGCCACCGACTGCGACGACGAACGCGAAGACTCGGACTGTCCTCCAGGCTGTCCGACGTGCCACGGCTGCGCGCACGCGCAAGCGCTCTACGTCCCGCGCGGGATCGCCGCGCCTCTTCCGCCTACGACGATGCAAGCTCCGGCGGCCGCGAAGGACGACGACGCTCCGCTCTTCTCCTTCCGCGACTCGGTCTTCCGCCCGCCTCGCGCCTGAGCGCAGTCCCTCACGTTCCAGGCAGCAACGTGGCGGCAGCGCGCGCAGGCGCGTGGTCTCGCGCGCGCGCGTCGCTCCCATCGGAGAGAAGCGGATGCATTTCAAGAACGCAGCGGGAGCGCTCGGCGCGCTCCTAGGCCTCGTCGTGTCGGCGTCATCGCACGCGGAGTCCGTGTCGTGCGATGCGCAGGTCACACGCGCGAACGTCGCGGCGTGCGCGCTCCGGGCGAGCCCAGCGGTGGTCGGCGAGCGTCACGCGCTCACGGCGATCGATGGGCGTCAGACCGCGGCGTCGCTCGTCTTTCCTTCGAACCCCGTGCTGGCGGTGACGGCAGGGCGGCGCACGTCGCCGCTCGAAGGCAACGGTCTCGCGTGGACCGCGACGCTCTCGCAGGACATCGAGATCGCGGGTCAGCGCGGCGCGCGTCTCGATGTCGTCGGCGCCGAGCGCGACGCGCAGCGGGCGCGGCTCGGTGGCACGCAGCGCGAGGTGGCCGCCGCGGCGTACGCGATCTACTTCGACGCGATCGCCGCGCTCGAGGAGAAGAAGGTCGCCGATCGTCTCGTCGCGCTAGGCAACGCGCTGACGCTCTTGGCGCAAGGTCGCGCGGAGCAAGGTGTCGCGTCCGACATCGAGTCCGACCTCGCGAACGCGGCTGCCACGCGCCTCGGGCTCGCCCAGATCGCGGCGCAGCGCCACGTAGCGACGACTTCCGCGGCGCTCGCCGTCGCCATCGGCCTCGATCCTGCGAAGCCGCGCCCGGCCGTCGAAGGGGACCTCGAGCCGCTCGCCGCGTCGAACATGGACTCCGAGGCGCTCGTACGCTTCGCGCTCGCGGGCCGTGCGGATCTCCTCGTCATCGACGCCGATCGCCGGGCGCTCGAACGGCGCGCGGATCTCTACCGCCGCAGCCGTGTCCCGAACGTCACGCTCTCGATCTTCGCGATCAACGATCGCGCGAACGAGCAGATCCTCGGCGCGGGCCTCGCACTGCCGATCCCGCTCCCGGCGCCGCTCGGGCACACGTACGCGGGTGAAATCGCGGAGGCCGAGTCGCTCGCGCAGCGCGCCGCGTCCGAGGGCGAGCGCCTTCGCCGCGCCGTTCGCCTCGACGTCCTCGCCGCGTTCGAGAACGTCGCGTCACGAAAGCGCGAGGTCGCGCTCTTCTCGCCGGAGCGCCTTCGTCGCGCCGACGCAGCGCTCGCGGCGATCGCGCGCGAGCTCGAAGCGAAACGGATCGGCGTGCGCGACGCGCTCGTGATGCAGCAAGGTCTCGTCGAGCTTCTCCAAGCACACGTCGAAGCGCGGCGTCAGCTCTGTCTCGCGTCGGTGGAGCTCGCGCGCGTCACCGGCGTCATTCTCGAACGAGGTGCGCTGTGACTCGGACCTCTGCGGT
This sequence comes from Deltaproteobacteria bacterium, assembly GCA_043785585.1. Lineage (GTDB taxonomy): Bacteria > Myxococcota_A > Polyangia > Polyangiales > Polyangiaceae > JBBQXV01. The sequence continues at coordinate 13,830 of JAYVXB010000737.1, forward strand.
CCTGCTCGCGGCGCTCCTCGTCATGGGAGCCGCCTGTAAGAAGGACGATCCGAAGGCTGTCGTGAAGCCGAGTGATGACGCCGGACACGCCGACGAGGCCGAGCACGAGGGACTACCGAAGCGCGTTCACCTCACGCCGGAGGTGATCGCGGCTGCTGGGATCAAGACGCAGCCGGTCACGAAGATCGTCCTCGCTTCGGCGGTCGACTTGCCCGGCGAGCTGTCGGCGGATCCGGATCGCACGGCGCAAATCGGTACGCGCATGGCGGGTCGGCTGGATCGCGTGAGCTTTCAAGAAGGGAGCGTCGTGAAGGTCGGCGACGTCCTCGCGATCGTTCGCGCGCCCGAGGCCGGCGAGCTGTCGTCCGCGGCGCAGTCGCTCGCCGCGCGCGCGGCGTCGGCGCGAGCGAACGCGACGCGGCTCGAAGCGCTTTTGAAGAGCGGCCTCGCGTCGCAGCAGGAAGCGATGACCGCGAAGGCCGAGGCCGACGCGCTCGAAGCCGAGGCGCGCGCGGCGCGCGAGCGCGCGAACGCGATGGGCGCAGGCGGCGGCGCGTCGCTCACGCTGCGGGCGCCGATCGCCGGGACTGTCGTGTCGCGGCACGCGGTGGTCGGGCAGCCGGTGACCGCGGATCAGACCATCGCGACGATCGTCGATCTCGGTGAGGTGTGGTTCCTCGCGCGCGTCTTCGAGCAGAACCTCGCGCGCGTGCGCGCCGGCGCCGCCGCGGAGATCCACCTCAACGCATTCCCCGACGAGTCGTTCACCGGCATCGTCGACCACATCGCAAGCCAGATCGATCCCTCCGCGCGCACCGTCGTCGCGCGCATTCGTCTGAAGAACCGCAGTGGCATGCTCCGTCTCGGTCTGTTCGGCACCGCGCGCATCGAGACCGGCGAGCCGTCGAAGCGGGCGCCGGCGATTGTCGTGCCGCGGACGGCCATCGCGGAGATCGGCGGCAAGCGCGTCGCGTTCGTGCGCCATCCCGACGACGACTTCGAGCTGCACGAGGTGGTGCTCGGCGAGTCAGGCCTTGGCCGCGTCGAAGTGATCGCGGGGCTGCGCGAAGGCGAGCAAGTCGTGACGGAGGGGGTCTTCACGCTGAAGAGCGTCGTCTTGAAGTCGACCTTGGCGGAGGAAGACTGATGCGTCTCCTCGCCGCGATCGTCGAGTGGTCACTCGCGCACCGCGCGGTGGTCCTGATGCTGACGGTCATTCTCTGTTTCTTCGGAGTGCGCTCGGCGGTTCGTCTGCCGATCGACGCGGTGCCGGACGTCACGAACATTCAAGTGCAGATCATCACGTCGGCGCCCGCGCTCTCGCCGGTCGAGGTCGAGAAGTACGTGACCATCCCGGTCGAGCGCGCGATGGCCGGGATGCCTAAGATGACCGAGCTGAGAAGCCTCTCGCGCTACGGGCTCTCCGTCGTGACGGTCGCCTTCCGCGACGGCACCGACATCTACTTCGCGCGCCAGCTCGTTGGCGAGCGGATGCGCGACGCGACCGCCGCGATCCCGGATCAATACGGCAAGCCGGAGATGGGGCCGATCTCGACCGGGCTCGGCGAGATCTACCAGTTCGTCGTGAAGAACGATCGCATGTCGCTCATGGCGCGCGAGGAGCTCCTCGACTGGTACATCGCGCCGCAGCTCCGCACCGTGCCGGGCGTCATCGAGGTGAACAGCCACGGCGGCGAGAACAAAGAGTACCAAGTCATCGTCGATCCGAAGCGCCTCGAAGCGGCCGGTCTCTCGGTCGGCGACGTCGCTGAGGCGCTCCAGAAGTCGAACGCGAACACCGGCGGCGGGTACATCGAATACAACGGCGAGCACTTCGTCATCGGCACCGACGGGCTCGTCAGAAACCTCGACGATCTCAAGCGCGTCGTCATCGGCGCGACGGCGCAAGGGACGGCGATCACCGTCGCGGCCGTCGGCGAGGTTCAGTTCGGCGCGAAGATGCGGCGCGGCGCCACCACGAGGGACGGCGAAGGCGAGGCGGTCGTCGGCATCGCGATGATGCTGATGGGCGAAAACTCGCGCACTGTAACCGAAGGCGTGAAGGCGAAGCTCGCGCAGCTCGTCCCGACGCTCCCCGAGGGGACGACGATCGAGGCGTTCTACGATCGCTCGGCGCTCGTCGACCGAACGATCCACACCGTCGCGAAGAACCTGATCGAGGGCGCGCTCCTCGTGATGGTCGTGCTGTTCCTGCTCCTCGGCGACGTGCGCGGCGGGATCGTCGTCGCGCTCACGATCCCGCTCGCGATGTTCTTCGCCGTCATCGTCATGGACGCCGCGGGGCTCTCCGGAAACCTGATGAGCCTCGGCGCGATCGATTTCGGGCTCATCGTCGACGGCGCGGTCATCGTCGTCGAGAACGCCGTACGCCACCTGACCGAAGAGCAGCAGGCGCGTGACCGACCGCTCACTCCAGCCGAGCGCGTCGACGTCGTGAAGCGCTCGACGCTCGAGGTGCGAAGCGCCACCGTCTTCGGCGAGCTCATCATCGCGGTGGTCTACATCCCGCTCCTCGCGCTCACCGGTGTCGAAGGAAAGATGTTTCGTCCCATGGCGACGACCGTTCTCCTCGCGCTCGCCGGTGCGTTCGTCCTCTCGCTGACCGTCGTGCCCGCGCTCACGAGCGTCCTCGTCCGTCCGCGCAAGGGACCACACGACGTCTGGCTCTTGCGGAAGGCGCACGCCCTCTACGTACCGGTCTTGGGCCGCGTGCTCCGGCATCGATGGATCACGATCACCATCGGCGTCGCCGCGCTCGCCGGCACCGCGGTGCTCGTCACGCGGCTCGGCGCCGAGTTCATCCCGGAGCTCGATGAGGGGAGCTTCGTCATCGAAGCGCGGCGCTTGCCGAGCGTCGCGCTCAGTCAATCCTTGGCGACGAGCACGCGCGCCGAGCGATCGCTCAAGGCGAACATCCCGGAGATCATCAGCGTAGTGTCGCGCACGGGCGCGCCCGAGGTCGCGACCGATCCGATGGGCCTCGAGCAGACGGACATCTACGTCGGGGTCAAACCACGCGCAGATTGGCGCCCCAACGTCGACCGCGACTCCCTCGCGAAGGAGATGATCGCGGTCCTCGCGCGCGACGTCCCCGAGATCGCCGCGGGGGTGTCGCAGCCGATTCAGATGCGCTCGAACGAGCTCATCTCGGGCATTCGCTCCGACGTCGCGGCGATCCTCTACGGACCCGACATCGATGAGCTCGCGCGCATCGGTAACAGGATCGCCGACGCGATCCGGAGCGTCCGCGGCGCGGTCGACGTTCGCGTCGAACAGATCGCCGGGCTGAAGTACCTGCGCGTCACGCCCGACCGCGCGAAGCTCGCGCGCTACGGACTGTCCATCTCCGACGTGAACCTACTCACGGAGGCCATGGCCGTTGGACACGAGGTCGGCGTCGTCTTCGAAGGTGAGCGACGCTTCTCTCTCGTCGTCAAAGCGAAGAACAAGTTCGACGGCGATCTCGACGCGCTCTCCGGGTTGCCGCTTCGGTCGGTCAGCGGTCAGATCGTCCCTCTCGGGGACGTCGCGACGCTCGCGTTCGTCGACGGGCCGGCGCAGATCAACCGCGAGAAGCAGTCGCGCCGCGTCGTCGTCGAGTTCAACGTGCGCGGACGGGATCTCGTATCCGTCGTGAAGGACGCGCAGGCAGCGGTGACCGCGAAGGCGGCGGCGCCCTCGGGCTACCGCGTCGAATGGGGCGGCACCTTCGAGCACTACGAAGAAGCGCGCGGACGCCTCCTCATCGTCGTGCCGCTCTCGCTCGTTCTCATCCTCTATCTCCTCTGGCTCGCGTTCTACGACGTGAAGCCCGCGCTCCTCATCTTCCTCAACGTCCCCTTCGCGATCATCGGCGGCGTCGTCGCGCTGGCGATCCGCGGGATCCCGTTCTCGATCTCCGCGGGCGTCGGCTTCATCGCGCTCTTCGGCGTCGCGATGCTCAACGGGCTCGTCCTCGTTTCGTTCAGTCGGCGTCTCGAAGAACAGGGGCTGCCGCACATGGAGGCGATTCGGCAGGCGGCGGAGCTGCGGCTTCGCCCCGTCGTCATGACGGCGCTCGTCGCGTCGCTCGGGTTTCTCCCGATGGCGCTCTCGACGGCGCCGGGGAGTGAAGTGCAGAGGCCGCTCGCGACCGTCGTCATCGGCGGGCTCGTGTCCGCCACGCTGCTCACGCTGTTTCTCTTGCCTGTGCTCTACGCCTACTTCGGCGGTGGCCCGAGCGAGGTGGCTCCGCCGTCCTCGCAATTCAAGTTTGGGGGAAAGAATGTCCAAGGATCATGACCACGGCTCGCACGGCCACGACGAGCACGAGAAGCCGCGCGCGCAGGCGAAAGACAACCAGAAGAAGGATGCTCACGACGACCACGCCGGCCATGCACACGATCATGCGCCGAAAGACTTCGGGCGCGCGTTCCTCGTCGGGATCGTCCTGCAATCGGTCTTCGTCGTCGGCGAGGTGATCGTCGGCCTCGCCTCGAACTCGCTCGCCGTGATCGCCGACGCGGGCCACAACGTGAGCGACGTCCTCGCCCTCGCGCTCGCGTGGGCGGCGACGCGCCTCGGTAAGCGCAAGGCAACGAAGGGACGCACGTACGGGTTCAAGAGCGCGAGCATTCTGGCAGCGCTCGTCAATTCGATGACGCTCGTCTTCGTGAACGGGGCGGTCGGATGGGAGGCCATCGGTCGCCTCCGGGAGCCGGAGCCGGTCTCGCCCCTGTCGATGATCGTCGTCTCCATCGTCGGGGTGGCCGTGAACGGATTCTGCGCATACCTGTTCGCGAAGGGGAGCGAGGGGGATGTCAACGTGCGCGCGGCGTTCCTCCATCTCGCGTCCGACGCGGCGGTCGCCGCGGGCGTCGCGCTCACCGGCGTCGCAATCTACTTCACCGGGATTCACTGGCTCGATCCCATCGCGAGCATGGTCGTCTCCGTCATCGTGCTCGTCAGCACGTGGTCGCTGCTTCGCAGGGCGCTTAACCTCGCGATGCAGGCTGTCCCTCAAGGGATCGACGAGGCTGTCGTTCGTCGATGGCTGCTCGCTCTTCCCGGTGTCCAGTCCGTCCACGACCTCCACGTGTGGGCGATCAGCACGAGCGAGAACGCGCTCAGCACGCACGTCGTCGTGCGCGAGATGCCGAGCGGCGCGTTCGCGTGCGACATCGACAAGAGGCTCCGCGCGGAGTTTCCGGTCCACCACGTGACCATTCAGATCGATCCCGAGGAGACTCCTTGTGCCCTCGCGAAAGAGGGCGCGATTTGATGAACGACGAGCGCACCGTTGTGGATCGAGCCGACGGCGCGGGCGAACGACGTACACGAAGTGGCCGCGCGCCTGCGAGCCCGCTCTGGTCACTCTCCGGACGACGCTTTCGAAACGTCGGCAGAACAACAGCTGCTCGACCTTTGCACGCCCGAGCTCTCGCGCGCGGCGCCACGCAGCGCCGCTTCGATCCACGCGACCGGAGGTGCGCCCGCGAGTCGGCCGTGCACCGAGTAGACGCGGCACTGGAGTCCGAAGTCCGTTCGCGCGTCCGCCGCGCCGTCGACGTCGACGCCGTCGACGCGGATCGTGGGGGAGCCAAGGAAGCGGAGGCGGATCGCGTCGTCGGGGCCGTCGATGCGTACGACGTGCAGATCCGCAGGAAGCCCGGCGCGCGTGATCGCTTCGCGCGCGTTGCTCGTCGCGACGTCGGCGTTGGGGCAGCCGTCGAAGCGCAGCACTTCGACGGTCTTCATCGGTCGCGTCTCCGCATCGTGGACATCATGCCTTCCCCGCCTCGCCCGGCAACCCCACGCGCGCGCGAAATCGCGGCCGGTAGTCACCCTCGTGCTCGACGAACGGATCGTCGGCGAGCCCGAACAACGCCTGCAGCGCCTTCCGCAGGTTGGACACGTGCTTGCGCGTCGTCTCGCGGCTCGGCGCGATCGCCTTCCAATCGAAGTGCCCTTCGCCTTCGCAGATGAGCACGAGGAGCTTCCACGTCGCCGTCGGGCCGCGGTTCTTCAGATTGGCCATGCCGAGATCGTGGTACGTGAGGCGCGCGTACTTACCGGCGCCGTCGAAGCGCACGGTGTCGCCGTCGACGAGGCAGACGCGGAGCTCGCTCCACACGGTGATCGGCGGGAGATCGAGCGCCTTCGTCTTGCGGAGCGCCTTGCGTCGCCGACGTTCGCCGCGCGGCGCGGTCATCGCGGCGAGTTGCTCACCGCGTGTTCGATCCCGTGCGACCGGCTCGCTCGCTGCGCTCGCGTCGCCCACGCCGCCGCCTCCGACGACACGAAGCCGCGGTCCCGCGGCGCGCGCGGTCAGCGCGAGGGCGCCGCCTCGCATCACGAGCGCGTCTTCGAGCAGCACGATCTCGACGTGGTCCCCGACCGCGTACCGCCCGACGAGATCCGCCGCGAGCCCGCGCGACGACGCGACGAGAACGACCGCGCCGCGCGCCGCGCGATCACGGAGCGCGAGCCACGGCGCGAACGCGTCGCTCGCGGGATCCAACGCGAGGAACGCGTCGCGCGCGCCCTCGCCGAACGCGCGACGATCCTGCGTCCCGAGCGCGATCGGCTCCGTGGTTTGCTTGGGGAGCGCGGGCGCGGCGCCGCCGATCGCGAACAAGCGTCGCAGCAGCGCCGTCATTCCCGCGACCGATAGCTGCACGCGTGCGAGCGCGTCCGCCGTCACGAACATCGGATCGCACTCCGGCGGCGTCTGCCCGCAAACGGCCACCAAGCGCCGCGGTCCCGATTCCCCGGTATCGCGCACCTCGCGCGCGCATCCCGCACGTTCGCGGCACGGCATCGTCTCCGCGTCGCGCGCCCTCACGATCGCGCCGCACGCCTCGAACGCCGCTCGCACCTCGGACGACGCGATCGCCTCGACGTCGCGCCGCGCGATTGGAGCGCCGCGCGTGCGCTGGAAGAGATCGAGGACGGCCGCGATGGTCATCGCGCTACGAGCTCGACGTCACCGCGGCCTCGCGCGCGTGCTCCGGCAGCCGCATGAACCCGCGGAGCGCGAGCATCTCGCGCACGATCTCGACCACGTCGTCGTCGCCGCGCGCCATGTGCAGCTTCCCCGGCGGCTCGATCTCGATCGTCACCGTCCGCCCGCGCTTGCCCGGCGCCGCGCCCTCCGCGAGCGTCAGGCACAGCTTCGCGTGCTCCACCGCGCCGCCGCCCGCGATGACCTCGCGGAGATCGCGCGCGCACGACGTCAGGCGCAGATCCGTCTTCTCCGTCGCGCGGTGCATCGTCACGTGCCCGTCGGCGCGCCGCAGCCAAATCTCGCGGAGCTCGATCGCGACGATCCGAGAGAGCCCCTCGCACGACAGCGCCGTATCGAGATCGCGCAGCCCATCGAGCGAGTAGATCGCCGCCGCCGCATAGTGGTCCGCGTTGCCGAAGAGATGAATCCCCATCCCGACGCGAACGATCTCGCGCTGGAACACGAACCCCTGCGCGCCGAGCCGACACGATCCGTGATCGACGAACGCGAGCAGGCGGTGCGTCAGCGTCTGCGTCACCAGCGTGCGCGTCAGCGACGTGTCGAGCTGCTCGTGCGTCCCCGGCAGCTTGCCGAAGATGAATTCGATCTGCGACTCGCGTCCGAGGTTCGTCAGATGCGACTCGCAGAACGCGTCGCGCCCGCGCTCCTTCATGCGCGCGCCGAGGTAGCCTTCGAGCGACAGCCACGGCGCGCGCTCGCGCGGCAGCGGCGCGCGCGTCGCCGCTTCGTACTCGGTATACGCGGCGGCGGCCGTGGGTTTTGCGACGATGCGCACTTGATCGAAGACCGCGCGCGCGTCGAGCCAGGCGGCGGCGGCGAGCGTCTCGTCGCCGAGGCGTTCCTGCGGGAGCTTCTTCTCTGTGTCGAGCCGACGGAGCTGCTCGTGGCCGGCGCCGTTCGCGACCAGATCGATCGCGAGGACCGCGTCGACGAGATCCGCGGGGACGGTGGGATCGTCCGACGTGAGGAGCTCGAAGAGCGCGGAGACGAGCGTGTGATCGTCTTGGGCGGACGCCGCGAGCGCGTCGAGGGGGATCTTCCGTGCGTGGAGGAAGAGCGCGTGCGGCGCGAGGACGCGCGCGAGGAGATCGCGGCGGATGCGCTCGAGGAGCTCGCGGCGAAGGGCGCGCTTCGGGGGAGTGGAGGCCATGACGGGGCGGAGGATAATCGGGCGGAGTGGCGGCGCCAGTGTCACGCCCAGTCGGTCAGATCAGCCACGCGGGCGTCGATCTTCGCGCCGTGGCGAGACGCCAGCCCGCGGGCCTTGGCGACGGCCACGGGCGAGATGTCGGTGGAGAGGACGTGCAGTCCCTGCCGCGCCAGCCAGACGCCGTTGCGACCCTCGCCGTCGGCGATGGCGAGGACGCGCGCGCCCGGCGCTAGACGTCCGGCCTCGCGCTCGAGGAAGGCGTTGGGCGTTTCGCCGAAGCGGTAGCCGGCGCCTTCGTAGCGGGCGTCCCGGTAGGATCGGCTGGCCGGATCATCCATGGCGTCTTTCCTCCCGTCGTCAGGCGAGGACGTTTAGACCGATCTGAGTTAGTTGCAAGTCATTCGCAAACGCTAGAGCGGCACGATGTTGCGCTGGCGGTCGAAAGGACAAAGCAGGCACCTTCGCCGTGGACCACTCATGTCGAAGCCGGGCTGGGTCTGGCGGAGCGGTTGCTCGCCGGTGAGGGACCGCGCACGGCATGAGCTCGATGCCTGCGTGGAACCTCGCCGGTCGCTGAAGTGCCGCCGCGAATGCGCTGTGCGACCTCGCGAATGGGCGCGCGCGCCTCTACATAGCTCGTCGACATATCCGCAGCCTTCGCGATCACCTCGCGAACCCCGGCATCGGCGGTCGACGCCCCGCGGTCGCGGCGTGCGGTTCCCGCGCCGCGCCGTGTGCAGCCATCGACCCCGAGGTGCGCACCCCTCGTGGAAGGGTCGCGACGCCGCCGGCGGGCGTGATCGCCCGTCGCTGCGGCCGCGAGCACGCCCATCGTGAACGGTCAGGCGGCCTCCGGAAGAATTCCACGGCCATTTTCGGCTCTGACGTGCGCTCCCCGTGAACGTTCACAGACAACCAGTATGAGCCCCACACCGACGATCCACGATTCCGATTCCGTCGCGCGCCTGCGCGTGGCCACCGCTGCGCTCCGTGAGATCCAGGCGAGCGTTCCCCTCGACGACCGCGTTCCCGAACGCGAGATGCGCGGCCTTCGCGGCTTCTCGTACGTCTCGAGCGCGGCGATGCACGTGGCGCTCGACGTCATCGGCGAGCACGCGAACGACTTGCCGCTCACCGACGCCGAGGCGCTCGCGTCGCGGATCGCGTACATCGACGCGATGACCGCGTTCGCGGACGCCGCGCGCGAGCTGGCGAAGCGCGCGGAGCGAAGCGCGTTGAAGCAGCGCGGCGAAGCGGGGCGCGACGTCGTCGCGATGTACGCGTCGCTGAAGGCGATGGCGAAGTACTCCGCGCGGGCGCGGCCGGCGTTGTTGCGGATGCGCGAGGTGTTGCCGCGGAAGAAGCCGCGCGAGCGCGGTCCGTCGTCGGTTGGCGCTCCTGTCGCAAGCGGGTGATTCACTCGAGCGCGGACATCTTCGTGCGCTTTCGCCGCGGCGTCCTTCGCGTCGCGCGTGAACGCGCTCGTCGTGATGACGACGCACCCTGGTCCCCGGGCTTCGCGCTTTCGAGTATGCGGCGTTAGAGGAGGCCAGGGTTTTTTCTATGACGAAGCGGTACGAAATCTACGCGGACGAGGCGTCGACGCATCAGAGCTCAGCGCATGCGTCGCGCATCGCGTGGTGTGCTGAGACGAGAGCCTATCGCGCGGAGACTTCGCCGTAGTAGGCGCCGTTCGGATCCGGATTCACGAGCGTCGTGCAGTTTCCGGCGACGATGCCGTTGCTTGCGCCGATGCACATCAGCACTTTGCCCGCCGGCAGGACGAAGGGCGTCGCGGCCATCGTGTCGGGGTAGCCGTCGCCGTTCAGGTCGCCGGCGAATCGAACGGCTCTCGCGAACGCGGTATTCGTCGGCGCCGCGAGGCGGTACGCCGGCGCGCCTTGGATCGACGTTCCCTTGCACATGCGCACTTCGCTCGGTGATTCCTCGATTGCGAGGAGGAGATCCGCGCGGCCGTCGGCGTCGATGTCCCCCTCGATCGACGCGGTGTAGCCGAAGCTCTCCTCGGTGGGAGCCGGCGCGACGAGGAGGTCGGCTTTCACGAGCGAGGTCGCGCCTACGGGGAGCGTCATCAAGACGAGCGTCGAGTAGAGGACGTTGTTCACGTACCTGAACCCTCCGGTGACGATGTCATGGATGCCGTCGCCGTTGATGTCCGCGCCCGTCGCGACGTTGTGGCGGTCCGACACGCGCGTGTCGCTGTCCGAAAGGAACGACGGCGTCGTGGGCCACGTCGTCAGCGCGAGCGCGCCGGACCAGACGCGCACACCCGACCCGGTGCGAACGATGAAGTCGGCGATCGCGTCGCCGTTGATGTCGGCGTGGCTCGCGAAGTCGTAGACTCCGTCGTTCGGGTACCAGGTGAGCGCGATCCCGGGAATCGTCGAGATGCCGGTCGGACTTCCGAAGTGAGCGCGCGCGAACTCGAAGTTGTTCGGGTTCGACACACTTGCGACGAGATCGTCATAGCCGTCGCCATCGACGTCTCCACGCATCGTCATGATCGGCCCGATGGCCCACTTCGGATCGGTGTTCGAGAGCACCGTGCTCGGCGTCGCACCGAGACCGCTCGCCGAGCCGTGAAAGACGTAGAGGTAGTACCGGCCCTCCGTCGAAGACGTCCAATGACTGCTCGCCGCCAAGTCCGCGAAGCCGTCTCCGTTGACGTCTCCGATGGCGATTTGTTCCCCGAAGAGCTCGCCGTTCGCGAGGTCCGGCTGCTCGATCGTGCCGGTCGGCGTCGACGACAGCGTCGGCATTCCTCGATAGAGATAGACGCGTCCGCGCGGACCGAAGCCGGGCATGGGCGGCGGATTCGAGTACATCGATCCGAACGCCGCGTCGGAGTACCCGTCGCCGTCGAAATCGAACTCGGCGCGCCCGACGTCGACGTAGTGAACGCTGCTCCAGCTCGAGCAACGGCCGCCGGCGCGGCACGCGCGCACGCGCCAGTAGTAGCGTGTCCCCACGGGCGGCGTTCTGCTCATCGCCAGATCCGACGTCGGCCGCCACGACGTCGTCACGACGTTCGTCGCCGCCCCTTCGGGGCTCGGGAACGTGCACGACTGAAAGCCGGTGGCAGGACACGAGTCGTCGACTTGCACGTCGTACGTGACGGCGTCGAAGCAGGAGTCGGTCGCCTCGCGCCATCGGAAGAGCGGGCGCGCGACGTTGAAGGCCGACGGAGCCAACACGCTGCCTGTCCGCGTGCCGCTCATCGGCGACGTGGCGATCGGGACAGGCGGGATCACCATCACGCCGACGCAGGCAGCGTTGGAGTCGCAGGCACCGTTGAGGCGGCAGACGTTGTTCGTCGCGCACGATGTGCCGACGACGCGGTTGCTCCACGCGCTGGCTCCGCCGACGCAGACCTGGCACGCATTGGCGGGATTGCCTGCCCCCGTCGCGTAGCACTGCGCGTTGATGACGCACGACGTGCTGGAGGCCGGACACGAACGCGAGCCTTCGTCACACGTCTCGCACGACAGAAAGCACGGGCTCCCGGAGCCGACGCACGTTCCGGAGAAGCAGTGATCGTTCGCGGTGCAATAGAGTCCGTCGTTGCAGAACGAACCGTCGGCGAGGTTCGCGCCTGCACATTGACCGGTCGACGGTACGCATTGCGTCCTACGGCACGCGGTGTCCATCGACGTGTCGCACACGACTGCGGTCCCGGGATCCGCGAGGCACGCCTGTCCGCGGCAAGCCAGACGCGCCGCGCAGAGGTTCGAGCTCTGGTACCGCGAGCAATCGGCGTCCGAGCCACAGCGACAGCGCGTGACGTCCGCTTGGTCGCATCCGTTCGACGCGTCTCCGGTGTCGCGTGCGGCATCCGCAGAACCACCGTCGTGCGCGGCGCCGCCGTCGCTGACTCCCGTTGCGACGCACCCCGGCTGCGATGCGCAGAGCGCGGGACCGAGATCCTTGCAGTCGTTCGGCGTGCCACGGCAGGCGCTCTCGAAGCGGCATCCGTCTTGTACCCTGCAGCGCGATGCACCGAAAACGAGGTTGCACGGCGTGGCGAATCCGGTGCACCTGCTGTTGGAGGAGCTCCACGAGCAGCCGTCTTGCGCGTTGCACGTGAAGGACGAGAAGAACGTCGAGCACGAGGACTCGATGCCGCTGCACTTCTCGTCGAGCGAACAGCCGGACGCGGACGAACAGGACAGGCCGGCGAGAAGCGAGCACGGCGTCGGGCTACCCACGCACTCCGGTCCGGAGTCCACGACGATCGAGCCAGCGTCGAAAGGATCGATTCCCGTCGATGCGCCCGGATCCGAGCCGCAGCCCACGGCGAGCGCGAAGACGAGCAGCGCGATGCCGAGGAGTCGATGCGTCGATGCAAAGGCGCGGTCGGCGAGCATGTCTTCTATTATCGGACGGGGCGCGCGTGCGTTGCCTGGAAACGGCGGAAGGGCGCAAAAAAAGATGGCGGACGCTGGGAGACGCGACGCCGACTTCGCGAGCGCATCGCGCATGCGACGTTCAGGGCATCAGCTCTCGTCGCTGCCGCGCGCTTTCGCCGCGGCTTCCTTCGCGTCGCGCGTGAACGCGCTCGTCGTGATGAACACACCTTTGGATGCGCTCTGCAGTTGCAGCGCGCCCATGAAGCCCTGGATGTCGGGGCTGCCGACGGTGTTCTTCCAACGCTTCGCCTGCACGTAGACCTTCTCTAGGCCGAGGCGATCGAGGGAGATGATGCGCGCGTCCGATGTTCTCGAGGAGATCGCGGGCGACGCTTTCGGCCATGCTTTCCACTGAATATGCCGTGCGTTCCTAACCGCTAGCCCAGCCAAGCCCCGCCCTTGCGTGTGGCCCGTGAGCGTCGTCGTTTGCTTTACGTAAATGGTTTCGCATAATCTCATTGGTGATGATTCCCGGTGCCAACGGCGACCCGCAGAACCTGCCCGCACGCAGCGCGTGCGCGGAGGCTGCACGCCGAGACGAGCTGGAGCGCGCGCGGAAGCGGCTCGCATCCATGAGTGCACAAGAGCGCGCGATGGAAGCCCTTCGTCTGGGACGACGGTGCCGAAGGTTCGCGAGCGCAAGCGCGCGTTAGTCCAGTCCCCGTGGCGGACGAACTGGACAAGCGAGAAGTACGGACGCTCGACGTCCTAGAACGTGTCGCCCGTGCCCTTCGCGATCGAGGACTGGAGACTGCGATCATCGGCGCCGTAGCGGCGTCAGTTCACAACTACGCCCGCGCGACCAACGACATTGATCTCGCGTCGGACGTCCCACTCAAGACCCTCCACGACATCAAAGAAGAACTGGAAGGCGAGAAGTTCGAGGTCACGCTCAACGAGCCGGATGCGCAAGATCATCTCGGCGGTGTGCTCACGGTTTCGGGCGACGACTTCGACGCGATCCAGATCGTGAACTACCTCAACCCCTACAAGGCCAGCGGCGGTACGCGCCTGGGAAAGGAAGCGATCGAAAGCGCGACGGATCAAAAGATCCGATCGGTCCCTGTCGTAGACCTCGCACACCTCGTGGCGCTGAAGCTCTACAGCGGTGGAGGGAAGGGACGAAACGACGTGTCCGAACTTCTCGAGCGCAACCCGGACGCGGACATCGCGGCCATTCTAAAGCTCTGCACACGGCATCGCCTGGACGGCCCGCTTCGCACGATCCTGGAAGACCTCGGGCGTCTCGTCCCCGAGAGATAGCTCGCCTCCCCCGATCATTGGACTGGGGTGACCGCGGCGCCGCCAGAACGCGCGGCGCGGAATACCGTGACGACCATGTCGAGCCGAGTCACCGCCGAGGAGTTCGAGCGCGTCGTCCGCGAAGGCCTCCCGTCGGGCGCCGCGATGGGCTTCGAAATCGTCACGCTCGAACGCGGCCACGCGGTTCTGCGCATCCGGACGCGCGACGTCGATCTCCGTCCAGGCGACACCGTTGCGGGCCCCGTTCTTTTCGCGCTCGCCGATCTCGCGATGTCGGCGACGTCGAGATCGCGCACGAGGACGCGCCGAGCGAGGTGGTCGCACACGCGGTGATGACGTATTCGGTTCCGCCGAAGGTCGCGTGAAAGCGCGTTGTCCGCGACGTCGACCCGTCAACGGCCCTCCGGCCACGCGCCCGTCTCGAACCTCTCGGGCCACAGCCCTTCGACCCGCGTCAGTGACGAGGCGATCTCCTCGAACGGCACCACGACGATCTCCTTCGCGACCGCGCCGTCCGTGTCGTCCGCCGTGCCGAGGACGACCGAGTCGGTCCGCGGCAAGTACGTGCGATAGCCCTTCGGCCAGATGCTGAAGCTCCGCACGCTGCCGTCTTTGCGGTTCTCCATGATGTCGTAGCGACCGAAGAGGGCGTCTGCGTGGATGGGTTCGAGGACGCGCGCCTGCGTGTCGTATTCGGTCTTCGCTAGCTTCGCGTGCGCGAGGCGCGCGCGCTTCGCGAGCTCGTCGTTCTTCTCGCGTACGTAGGGGACGACTGCGCCGTGCGCGTCGACGGAGTAGAGCGCGGGGGAGATGCGGCGGTTCGACGCGTCGTACTCGCGGTCGGCTTTGTCGAGGAGGCGCTTCACCATCGCGGGGCGCGCGTCGCCGCCGATCACGAGCGTGCTCCGCTCGGGCATGATCGCGATGGGGCGGCCGTCGACGCGCCCTTCGAACGATGCGAGCCAACCAGGTAGGAGGAGCGTCGATACTTCGTAGTCGTCGTGGGTCGCGACGATCCACAGGTTGCCGTTCGTCTTGTCGTAGCGCTCGACCGCGGGATTCTCGAGCCAGTGGCGGCGCGCGGTCGACGCGGCGATGATCTCTTCTTCGGTGACGTTCCAGTGCGCCGCGTTGTCGCGGTTGAGGAGAGCGAGCGACGGACCGAGATCCATCGCGACGAGCTCGTCGATGAAAGGCAGGAACGGACCGCGGATGAACGTCGCCTTCGGCTCTTCGCTCCAGAGCGCGATGTCGTGCGTCGAGCGGCGGAGGATCGGGACGAGCATCTTCTGCGCGGACTCCCAATCGTTCGGAGCGTCGTCCGCTTCACGCGAGGCGCGTGCCATGTCCGCGATCCGCGCGGCGCGCTGCTCGGGAGACATCTCGCGCGTCTCGGCGAACGCGTTGCGGAGGAAGAAGAGTCCCGTGCCGGTCGATGTCGTGATCTCGAGCGCGTATTTCTCGCGCGCACGTTTGACCGAGAGGACGCCCTCGACGTCGCGGACGACGCGCTCGGCCTCGGCGGCGAAGATGTCGCGTGGACCGATGATCATCGGTCGGTGCGTTTGGCGAGCGACGCGAGCTCTCTTGCGAGAGCCTCGACGTCGTCGTGGACTTGCTCCCACGTGCGGTACTCGAGCGTCGCGACGACCTCTTCGGAATACTCGCCCGCGAACATCGGCACGAGATCGCCGGCGTGCGACCATGCGAAGCCAATCCACCACCACGTCGCGTCCGTCGCGTCGGCACTCGCGGTGAGCGGGTCGCGGCCGCCGCGCGCGAAGGTGATCTCGCGGACGGGCACGCGGAGGACGAAGGGGGGATCGTCGGCGTTGATCGCGTGGTCGGAGACGCCGTGCGCGATGCTCGACGGCGGGACAGCGGCGTAGCCGCAGAGGTGGCCCGTCGTTTCGTCGCGGATGACCGCGCCGGGGAGGCCGGCGGCGGTTTGCCAGAAGTCTTGATCGGGCTCCATGATCCACGGAGCGTCTTCAAAGTACGGCCAGAGGAGGCGGGAGGCGCGGTAGGCGAGCCAGTCGGGGGAGGGGGTCGGAGGGGCGGGGGCGTTGGGCATGGGTGCTTGAATCGGGGATAGCACGCCGCGATTCGCGAGCGGTTCGTTGTGGGAACACCCGCTCCGCGTTACTTTCCGGAGGAACCCTGGTCTCCGAGCTTCACGCTTTCGAGTGTGCGGCGCTCGAGGAGACCAGGCTTTTTTTTGTGCGCGAGGCGCTGGTCGCGCAATGGACGCGGTGCCGTGCGTCGGACAGCTCGGCGGTCGATGCAGTAGCTA